>NC_004113.1:0-333571 GCF_000011345.1 Thermosynechococcus vestitus BP-1 | reverse complement strand
TTCTGGATAGGAGACGGCTGCTGCACTGGCGTTGTGAATTTCACTGGTTCCCTTGGCATTGAGGGCAGCGATCGCCAGACTCATGGCCATCCGATGATCGCCGTAGGTTTCCAAATGGGTCCCTTGCAAGGGCCCGCCCCCTTGAATATCGAGGCCATCACTGAGTTCAGTGACCTTAGCGCCCATTTTTTGCAATTCTGTGGCCACGGCCTTGAGGCGATCGCTCTCCTTTACCCGCAGTTCTGCGGCATCGCGAATTTCGGTGACCCCCTCGGCAAAGGCAGCCGCCACGGCCAAAATGGGAATCTCATCAATCAAGCGAGGAATCAATTCACCGCCAATACGGGTGCTCTTCAGCCTCGCCGATCGCACCCGCAGATCTGCCACCGGTTCTCCCGTAACCAGCCGCTCATTTTCAAGGGTAATCTCTGCTCCCATTGCCCAAAGAACATCGAGAATACCGGTGCGGGTGGGGTTGACCCCCACATTGGTCAGCAGCAGTTCTGAATCAGGGATAATGGAGGCTGCCACCAACCAAAAGGCAGCCGAACTGATGTCCCCAGGGACAATGACCTTCTGACCCTTTAAGACCGCCGGCCCTTCCAAACTGACTGTACAGGTGGCCTCATCCACGCTCAAACGGGCCCCAAAGGCCTGAAGCATCCGTTCACTATGATCCCGCGAGCGGTGGGGTTCGCGAATAAGGGTGGTGCCTTCGGTGTGGAGGGCGGCCAGCAATAGCGCTGATTTTACCTGAGCGGAGGCAATGGGACTGTAGTAGGTGATGGGCTCGAGGGGCTGTCCCAAAATAGCCAGGGGAGCGCGACTGTGGTGTTGACGGCCCCAAATCTGGGCACCCATCTGTAGGAGGGGTGTGACAACCCGTGCCATCGGTCGCGATCGCAACGAGGCATCCCCAGTCAGCGTAAAAAAGCGACCCGTTTGCGCTGCCAATACCCCCAACAATAGCCGCATCGTTGTACCGGAGTTGCCGGCATTCATCACATCCCCAGGCTCCTGAAGGCGGCCCATTCCCAAGCCTTGCACCGTTACTGCCGTGGCATTGAGAGGCGAAATCTCCGCACCAAGGGCACGGAAACAGGAGGCGGTACTACAGGTATCTTCACCCACGAGCAATCCTGTGATCTGGGTGGTGCCCTCTGCCATGGCCCCCAACATCAGGGCACGGTGGGAAATGGATTTATCTCCCGGTACTTGGAGGGTGCCCCGCAGGGGATGGCCATCGGCCTGAATCTGCCAAGTGTCGTCGGATGTAATCTGAATAACCGCCATGGGACATTTGATAAAACCGCGTTCTCGATTGTCCCACGTCTGTTGCCCTATAACCCCATCGAGCGTTTCAGTTCCTCAAGGGCAGTTTGCAGCTCCAGGCGACGAAACTCAGCTTCAATTGGATCATTGAGGTCACTGCTGATGCGCGGCGGGGGTGGGGGCGGGGGTGGCGGTGCACTGGTAGTAGGAACGCGGTTCATCACTTCCTGACGGCGATCGCGAATCTTTTGCAAAAGTTGCTGGGTAAGGGGAATTTGATGGAGGGCATTGAGCCGCTGGGTCCACAATTGCTCTCCACGTCGGCGTAATTCAGCCTCCCGTTGCTGTGCCAATTCCACCAGGTCGGGGCGCTGAGCGGCCATCGCCGTTTGGATGCGATCGCGCCAGCGGCGAATCTCAGAAACAAGGCCTAAAATCTGCTGTTCACAGGTATTGACTTCCTGTTGCAACCGTAATAGGCGCTCTTGGGTTTGCCGTTCTTGATCGTCTAGCTCAAGGAGCAGCAGATTCAGTTCAAGCTGAGGATTGGCACGGATAAAGTCCTCGAGTTTTTGCTCTAGGAATGCATTCAAGTCCCGAAAAAAACTCATGGCTGCCCCCTCCCTAAAAACTTTGACCGACGGTGAGGGAGCGCACTTCCCCTTGACGTCGTAGCACGGCCCGCTGATTTTGAATCTGCACCAGTTGCCAGCCGTCGTTGCCAATTGTATCGCCCACACTCAAGCGCAGCGTTTGGCCATGGCTTTGAAAAAGCGCCACTGAGCGATCCCCCAGTTCGAGGATGCCAACTAGGGTATGTTGAGGGGGCGCCGGCGGCGGCGCAGGGGTTGCTGTTGGCTCAGGGGGGGTCACCGTTGGTAAATTGGGCAGGGTCACCGTGGGTGTTGGGGGGGCTTGGTAAACGGGAACGTAGATGCGCTCAACGGTTGGCGCAGAGGTGGTGGGGCTGGGCATAGAATTGCTGGCGATCGCGGGGGGTGAAGGGGTCGGGGTGGCGGCCTGCTGGCTCAGGAGTTGAAGGGACCTTTGCAGATACTCAGCGAAGGCCATGTCGGCGGGGCTAGGGGTTGTGGTCACCCCAGGGTCAGGGGCAACTGCGACCGGTTGGCGATTCAGGCTGATCCAGAGGCCAACCCCCAGGACAAAGGAGGCAATGCCTACCCCCATCAAAAAGCGATCGCCCCAAGAAAATGTTGGCGGCGGCTCTGGACGGTGCAGCCAGCGAGAAGGCTCCGAAGGGGGAGTCGTCGGTTCAAAAGGGACGGGGAGGGAAGGCTTAGGCTCTAAAACCGCTGCGAGGGATTCGGGCTCATTGGGGTTGGTCTCCAGGGCGGCAAAGACTTCATCCAGCAAGCGATTGGCTTGGACATCCGTCAGACAAGTTTCTATGGTGTAGGGCTCTGTCCGCTTTGGACCATTGCTCTGTGTCATCGCCTATGCCTCACAATGATCACCACAAACGCCCAACTTTGCCCAGTTTGCCTACGATGGATGACTAAATTCTATGCAATCCCTATCCTATTGGCCACCAGTGCCGCTGCACTCTGGCGTGATCCACACCGTTTTTACGGCCTATGTCCAACGCTGGGGATGTCTCTACCCTTGGCAACCCCACACCAGCCATGTTTTCCAGGGAGCTGAGGGCGTGCCCCTGTACGGTGAGGGGTATCGGGTTGGCCAAGCCCGCGGCACCCTCATTGCCACCTACGGCATTACGGGTGATCTCAAGAATCAATGGTACTTGCATACCCTTGCCCATTGGGCGATCGCCCGCGGCTTTGATGTCCTCCTTTTCGATTGGCGTGCCCATGGCCGCAGTGCAGAACTGTCTCCAGTGTTAACCAGTGATGGTCTCTATGAAGGGCAAGACTTTGTGGCGATCGCCCAGCAGTGTCAAGCCCTTGGCTATACTCCTCCCTATTGGTTGGTTGGTTATTCCTTGGGGGGGCAGCTAGCCCTTTGGGGTGCCTGGTATGCCCAACAGCAAGGAAAAACAGAGATTGGCGGTGCGGCGGTGATCTGCCCCAACCTTGACTCCAATCGTTCCCTTGCCTACCTAGGCACAACGTTTTGGGGGCGGCAATTTGAAGGCGCCATCAGCCGTCAACTCCAACACTTGGCTCGCCACCTTCATCGCCTTTATCCTCAGCTCTTTGATCTCAACACCGTTGCCAAGATTGACACCATTGCCGGTTTTGACGCCGCCCTCGTCATTGATCGCCTGGGCTTTAGCAGTGTAGCTGAGTATTACGCTGCCAGTAGTCCCTTGCCGCTGCTGCCCCAATTGAGAATACCCCTCTGGATTCTCTATGCCGCCGATGATCCCCTATTTGATCCCTCCCTTGTGCCCGAACTGCTCACGATTGCCGAGGGCAATCCTGCCCTTACCCTGCTGCTGAGCGAACAGGGAGGTCACGTGGGTTTTACCAGCGATCGCAAGTGCCAACGCCTTTGGGGTGATCCAGACTACTGCTGGGGTATCCATCGACTCTTAGATTGGCTGGAGCAGCGAGCTGGATAACCAATGGAATGGGGAAGGCGGCACCCGGATTCGAACCGGGGAATAAAGGTTTTGCAGACCTCTGCCTTACCACTTGGCTATGCCGCCCTCTTTGGCGATTCCTCATTATAGCCGATAGGCATCCTATCCTTGCTTGTTTTGCCGGGATTGCTCAAGGTAATGCTGAATTGCTTCACGGGTCACCGCCGCTAGGGACCTGCCCTCGGCTGCTGCCAATTCCTTGAGTTGTTGGTATTGATCAGCGCGCACATCCACGCGATAGCGCTTTGGTGGGGCAGTGGGAACGTAATTTGCCGCAAACTGCCGCAAGGCGGCAAAACCAACCCGATGGCAAAAATCCCCAAAGGATTCTCCCTGCTGCCGGCGATCGCGATAAAAGACCAGCAATGGCTCTAGGACCGTTTCCAGTTCAGCAATAGGTAAGCGCTCAATGTAGACCTCCGCCAAGCGGGTTTGATCGGGACTCCCCCCCAACCACGTTTGATAAGCGCCAGGGACAATGCCAACAAAGCCCAATTCCGCCAAGTAGGGACGGGCACAGCCATTGGGACACCCCGTCATCCGAATCACAAAATGTTCGTCCTTTAGCCCCAGCCGATCCATGAGGCGACGAATCCGCTCCAGTACCCCCGGAATCGCCCGTTCCGACTCGGTAATGGCCAAGCCACAGGTGGGCAATGCTGGGCAGGCCATGCTATAGCGTTCAAGGGGATCAATGGCACTGACATCCCGAACGCCGTGCTCCTCAAGGAGGTGCTGAATGGCATCCTGTTGCTCGGGAGAGATATCGCACAGCAGCAGATTTTGGTGGGGCGTCACCCGCAGGGGGAGATGAAAGTCCTCAACGATCTTCTTGAGGGCCGACTTGAGTTTGAAGTTGCCCTGATCCAGGATGCGGCCATTGGCAATGGACAAACCATAGAAGAATTTGCCATCCCCTTGGGGGTGCCAGCCCAAAAAGTCCTGATAGCGCCACGGCGGCAGGGGGCGGAAGGGTTCGAGGGGTTTGCCAAAGTATTCCTCCACCTTGGCCTTGAATTTTTCCACCCCCCAGTCATGGATCAGGTATTTCAAGCGGGCGTGGCGCCGATTATAGCGATCGCCATAGTCCCGCTGCGTCGCCACAATGGCCTTCACTGCATCGTAGACATCGGCTGCTCGCACAAAGCCAATTTCATCGGCCAGGCGGGCAAAGGTCTCTTCTTTGTTGTGGGTGCGCCCCAAGCCACCACCGGCATAGATGTTAAACCCCTCGAGCTGCCCCTGGGGGTTGGTGATCACCACTAGGGTCAAATCTTGGGAGAAAAGATCCACAGAATTGTCCCCCGGCACCGTGACGCAGCACTTAAATTTGCGGGGCATATAATGATCGCCGTAGATTGGCTCTTCATTATTCGGGAAAATGGTGCCATTGCCATTACGCTGCCGTGCCGCCTTGACATCGGGGTGCTCTTCGGCGGAGATCACCTTTTCGCCATCGAGCCAAATCTCGTAGTAGGCACCCGTTTGGGGTGTTAGGAGATCGGCAATGCGGTGGGCATACTCATAGGCAAGGGTATATTCTGGGCGATCGCGAAAGGGGGCAGGGGGCGCCATAACATTGCGGTTCAGATCACCGCAGGCGCCCAAGGTGGATCCCATACTGCGGACAATGGCAGCGATCGCTGCTTTTAGATTCTTCTTGAGAATACCATGGAGTTGAAATCCCTGCCGTGTTGTCGCCCGCAGGGTGCGGTTGCCATACTCCTCTGCCAAGCGATCCAAGGTTAAATAGAGCTGCGGCGGAATATAGCCAGCCGGACTGCGGGTGCGCAGCATGAACTGGTAGTCTTTTTCCTGCCCTTTGACGCGGTTATCGCGATTATCCTGCTGATAGGAGCCATGGAACTTGAGGATCTGCGCACCCTCTTCACTAAAACGATTCGTTGGTTCTAGTAATTCTGTGGCAACCGGTTCTCGCAGGTGTTGGCTCCGTTCCTTAAGAGCCTCAATTTTTGAGCGTTTCAGTGCGGCATCGGCAGAGGGGGGCGAAGCAACCATAGTATTTTTGTCTTCCACCAGGCGAAGGTAACCAAAATGACGACAGCTAAAAGTCCCTAATCTTGATCGGGAAACTGAGCTATCTCATTTTAGCGAACCTGGGGAATGATTAACAGGAGGGTTCTTCCTTGGAGGCACAGTCCTTTTGCCAGCAGCGTTCGAGGTAAGCATCGTAATACTGCCGCCAGAACCGCTTGGGATTCAGGGTAAAGCCCGGAGTAAATAGGCGTTGGTTCAAATACTGCCAGAGGGGAAAGGCAAGGACACGACGCGTAGCCATAAGCACACCGTAAGTGTGAGCGATTCAAAAACTTCAACTTACCTCGATCATAGACGAGGGTTCTGGGGACCAAGGGGCTCTGCCAAGTTTCTTAACGCGCGGCAAACCGCTCGGGGGACGAAAAATGTTAAAATCTGTAAAGTTTTCTGGGATCACCGATGCGGGTTGTCATTGTTGGTGCAGGATTGGCCGGCTTAGCCGCCGCAGTGGATTTGGTGGATGCCGGTCACAGGGTTGAAATCTACGAATCCCGTCCCTTTGTGGGGGGCAAAGTCAGCAGTTGGCAAGATGCCGATGGCAACCACATTGAGATGGGGCTGCATGTTTTCTTTTACAACTACGCCAATCTCTTTGAATTGATGACCAAGGTGGGGGCGATCGCCAACCTCCTGCCCAAAGAACATACCCACACCTTTATTAATCGTGGGGGTCAGGTGGGGGAACTGGATTTTCGCTTTCCCTTGGGCGCCCCCTTCAACGGTCTCAAGGCCTTCTTCACCACCCGTCAACTCTCCGCTGCCGATAAGTTTTTTAATGCTATTGCCCTTGGCACCAGTCCTGTGGTGCGCGGTCTTGTGGACTATGAGGGGGCGATGCGCCAAATTCGCGCCTTAGATTGCATGAGTTTTGCGGAGTGGTTTCGGCGGCATGGCGGTTCAGAAAATAGCCTCAAACGCCTCTGGAATCCCATTTCCTACGCCTTGGGTTTCATTGATACCGAGCACATGTCCGCTCGCTGTATGCTGACAATCTTTATGATGTTTGCCGCCAAAACAACTGCCTCACGGCTGAATATGCTCAAAGGATCACCAGCGGAATACCTGCTCAAGCCCTTGGTCAACTATATTGAAGCGCGGGGGGCTAAAATTCATCTGCGGCGACGAGTCAAGGAAATTCTGTTTCGCGGCGAGGATGCCAGCACTTGGCGGGTGGAAGGCTTAGTCATTCCCCGTGGGGAAGCGCTAGAAACCGTGACGGCGGATGCCTATCTGTGTGCCTGTGATGTGCCGGGGATTCAACGCCTGATTCCAGAGGCGTGGCGATCGCACCCAACCTTCGACAACATCTTTAAGCTCGAGGCCGTGCCTGTGGCCACGGTGCAACTGCGATTTGATGGCTGGGTTACGGAATTGCAGGACCCCCGTAAACAAAAACAGGTGGCAGCAACGGGTATTGATAACCTGCTGTACACCGCCGATGCCGATTTTTCCTGCTTTGCCGATTTGGCTCTCACTAGCCCAGCGGACTACTATCGCGAAGGCCAAGGCTCCCTGCTCCAAGTGGTGCTCACCCCCGGTGATCCCTTCATTAAGGCCAGCAATGAAGAGATTGCCCAACACGTCCTGCGCCAAGTCCATGAACTGTTCCCCTCGTCGCGCCATCTCAACATGACATGGTACAGTGTCGTCAAATTAGCGCAGTCCCTCTATCGCGAGGCCCCCGGCATGGATCCCTATCGTCCACCCCAAAAGACGCCTGTTCCTAACTTTTACTTGGCGGGCAGCTACACGCAGCAGGACTACATTGACAGTATGGAGGGGGCGACAATGTCCGGACGACAAGCCGCCCAAGCGATTTTGGCAGGAGGTCACCCATGAGTTGGTTAGAGCATACGGTCCAGATTGAAGTGGCCGCCGCTGTCGATCGCGTCTGGGCACTGTGGTCCGATCTCGAGAAAATGCCCCTGTGGATGAAGTGGATTGAATCGGTGGTCATCACCCCCGAGGACCCCACGCTATCCCGCTGGACGTTGGCCACGGGAAACTGGCACTTTAGCTGGCGATCGCGCATTTGTCGCCAGGTCAAGCACCAAATTATTCAGTGGGAATCCGTGGATGGCCTACCCAATCGGGGGGCAATTCGCTTTTACGATCGCCAGGGCAGCACAATTGTTAAGCTCTCGGTCGCCTATGCAATTCCGGGGGTCTTGGGACAAATTATGGATCGCCTGTTCTTGGGTCGCGTGGTTGAAAGTACACTGCAAGCGGATCTCGAACGCTTTCGGGAGTATGCCCAACGGATGCAACCCACACAGGTTTCCTGAGCTTGGCTTAAAGTTGCCCTAGACAAAAAGAGATTGCCATCGCCAGCAGGGCGGCACCGGGAAGTGTCAGCACCCAGGCCATGAAAATTTGGCCCCACACGTGCCAGTTCACTTCCCCTTGCTGGCGATAGCCGGCACCGGTGATCGCCCCCACTACGACTTGTGTGGTACTGACGGGAAAGCCCACTAGACTAGCGGCTGCCACGGTCAAGGCAGCACTCAGGTTAGCTAAGCAGCCACTGACAGGGTCAAGGGATGTAATTTTCTCCCCCGTGGTGTGGATAATGCGCTCGCCGCCGCCATAGGTACCGATGGCGATCGCCAAGGCACAGGCAGCCATCACCCAGAAGGGTACACCGGCATCCGGAGACAGTTTCCCCCAACTCACAAGGGCAAGGGTCATTACCCCCATTGTTTTCTGAGCATCATTGGCACCGTGGGCCACTGCCATCAACATTCCCGAGAGAATCTGCAACCGTTGCCAGTGTTCTGGGGGAATGTCTCGCCATTGCAGCCATTTCTCGACAAGCGTCATGAAACTCAGGCCGACCGCGATCGCCACCAAGGGGGACACGACCATGGGAATGACCACCGATCCAACAATCCCGTGCCAATAGATGATCTGGGGTGACACTTGAAAGAGGGCTGCTCCCACCAAGCCACCAATGAGGGCGTGGGACGAACTGCTGGGCAAACCCCAATACCAAGTGAGCAAATTCCAGGCCATGGCCCCCAGGAGTGCAGCACTAATCACGCCAAACCAATGGCCACCCAAGGCACTGCTGTGGAGAATGCCTGCTTCAATGGTGAGCGCCACCCGCGTACTCAAGAAAGCCCCACCAAAATTAGCCACAGCAGCAAGGAGGAGCGCCGAGCGTAGGGAAAGGGCACGGGTGGCCACCACCGTTGCAATGGCATTGGCGGCATCATGGAAGCCATTGGTGACATCAAAAAGGAGGGCGATCGCCATCAGCCCCCCCTTGAAATCAATGGCCATGCCCTAGGCAGAGGCACTCACTTGATCTTTGTCCTTGGCGAGGAATTTCTCCAGCTCGGCAAGGGCCTCGGCATCTACCTTCGTTTGCATGGGGCAGAATTTGGGTCCACACATGGAGCAGAACTCAGCGGTTTTATAGATATCCGCCGGTAGGGTTTCGTCGTGGTATTCCCGGGCTCGCTCCGGATCAAGGGCCAGTTCAAACTGGCGGTTCCAGTCAAAGTTGTACCGTGCCCGCGACAGTTCATCATCGCGATCGCGCGCCCCCGGACGGTGACGGGCAATGTCTGCCGCGTGAGCCGCAATTTTGTAGGCAATCAAGCCATTGCGCACATCTTCGGCATTGGGTAAGCCCAGGTGCTCTTTGGGGGTCACATAGCAAAGCATGGCCGTACCGTACCAACCCGCCAAGGCAGCGCCAATAGCACTGGTAATGTGATCATAGCCGGGGGCAATGTCAGTGACCAGAGGACCAAGGACATAGAAGGGCGCTTCAGAGCATTCCTCCATCTGCTTGCGCACATTAAATTCAATTTGATCCATGGGCACATGGCCAGGGCCTTCCACCATCACTTGGACATCGTGTTCCCAAGCCTTGCGGGTGAGTTGACCGAGGGTTTTCAATTCCGCCAGTTGGGCTTCATCGGAGGCATCATGCAAACACCCCGGCCGCAGCGAGTCCCCCAAAGAGAAGGAGACATCATATTTTTTAAAGATCTCAATAATGTCACGGAAGTGGGTATAAAGAGGATTTTGTTTGTGGTGATAGAGCATCCACTTAGCAAGAATGCCGCCGCCACGAGACACAATCCCTGTGATGCGGTTTTTTACCAAAGGCAGGTATTCAATGAGAAGCCCTGCATGGATTGTCATGTAGTCCACCCCCTGCTGAGCGTGCTTTTCAATCACATGGAGAAAATCATCAGGGGTGAGCCGTTCAACACTGCCGTGAACACTTTCAAGGGCTTGATAGACAGGCACTGTGCCGATGGGTACCGGTGAGGCATTAATAATGGCGGTGCGAATGGCGTCAAGGTCACCTCCCCCTGTGGAGAGATCCATCACCGTATCGGCACCATACTTCACTGCTAGACGCAGCTTCGCCAATTCTTCCTCAAGGTTCGAGGAATTGGGAGAGGCACCAATGTTGGCATTGACTTTACACTTGGCGGCAATCCCGATCGCCATCGGTTCGAGGTTGGGGTGATTAATATTGGCGGGAATAATCATCCGGCCGCGGGCAACTTCATCGCGAATCAATTCAGGGGGCAAGTTTTCCCGCTGCGCCACATAGTGCATTTCTTCGGTAATAATCCCTTGTCGGGCATAATGCATTTGGGTGACATTGTCGTGCCCTTTGCGGGCAGCAATCCATTCGCTACGCACCATTGTATGGAATCCTCTCTAGACAGCTTCCCTGCGCCAGCATGATCTGGTTCAGGTTCTAAGGGTTTGCTCTCAGCCTGCTGTGACCGCAGACACCCCTAGCATGTCGTTCATTCTATCACTTTGCCCTTAGGGGGTGGGGGTTAGTCCAAAACGTCAATGCGTACATATCCGACACCGGCACCAATGAGGCCAATGGCAGCCGCCGCCCCCCGCGAGAGGTCAATTTCCCGTCCCCCGGTAAAAGGCCCGCGATCGTTAATCCGCACCACCACTGAGCGGCCATTTTGGAGATTGGTCACCCGTACCCGTTTACCAAAGGGCAGTGTGCGATGGGCCGCTGTCAGGGCATCTTGATCAAATCGCTCACCATTAGCGGTGCGGGCACCATGGAAGCCGGGACCATACCAGGAGGCAAGGCCCGTAAACTGCATCCGAATTGGCCCCATGGCCACCACCCTATTGGGGCTGCCCTCTACGCTGGTTAAAGCAGGGGCATTGCCCAACTGGCGTCGGATCAGGTTGGCAATTCGCAGGGCGTTTTCATCGCTGCGTTGTGAACCATTCGGGAGCATGACCTGATTGTTCAGGGTTAGGAGCGGTTCTTGATCGGCGTAGATGCGATAGTTTTGTTGTTGGGCATCCCAACGCACACGCACCAGGTTGG
The DNA here is from genome assembly GCF_000011345.1 of Thermosynechococcus vestitus BP-1. Taxonomy (NCBI): domain Bacteria; kingdom Bacillati; phylum Cyanobacteriota; class Cyanophyceae; order Acaryochloridales; family Thermosynechococcaceae; genus Thermosynechococcus; species Thermosynechococcus vestitus. Next base: position 322,343 of record NC_004113.1, on the reverse strand, counting down.
CGTCAAAGCCCTGTTCGTGGAGCTGATTGAGGCGAGCGGTGAGAAGGGTTGCCTGTTGGGCTGCCTCTGAGAGGGTGGTTTGCTCTGGCATGCCAGCGCCATTAGCGGCAGCTACTTTGACGCCCGCCGTGGCTGTTACCTGCTGCCCCAAAAAGGTGAGTACAGGAATCCCCCGCAAATAGACGGTTACGGCTTCGCGGCCTTGCTGTTGGTGGCGATGGAGACTGGCGATCGCTCGCGTTGTCGCTGCAGTAGTGGCTTGGCGTTCCCCAACTTTGGTGGCAACGGCCGGCGCGGCTGGGGCTGAAACAGATTCTGGGGCTGGCGTGGTTGTGGTTGCACGACTACTGGAAAGCAGTCCCAACACAGCCAACGTGGTTGTTGTCAGACCCACATAAAGCGTTTTTTTCATAGGCGTCCGTTAAAAAGGGCATCCATACGGCTGGACAGTAGGGCACCAACATCACACAGGGATAACCCCTACTGGTGCCGTGTTCGCTCTCATCGCGGAACTGTCTCAACCTACCACGAAGGCCTAGAATCCAGCATCACGGGCATTTTGTTCGTGGCAAACATTTTGAAAGAGAATAAAAAAGCACTGAAGTCGGTGAAACCGACGCAGACTGGCACATTGACGGAATTTACAGTTGATGAAAGAAAATAAGAAAATTTTATAAACTTTTAATAAACTGTTTTTAATTTTCGAATGTTTTTGTGACTCAGATCACCGAAAATAAAAATTATTCTAAAGGATAAAATTTGCTTTTTGTAACCTTTTCTGTGTGTTACAGGACGATTTCTGACCCAATTTTGTTTCCCTTTTACGCCTGTTGGCACGCTTCTCCAGCCACTTCTAGAGTGCATTGCCCAAGGAATTGCCCTCCCCTGCAGCGCATAAAACGGGGATATCGTCCATAAGGAGCCAGATAATGGAAGACAAGGATGAGTTGCGGCGTCGTCTGGAAAACTTAGAAGCCGCTGTGGCTGCTCTCCAGCGATCGCTTGAGATTCTGCAAACCGCTATTTTCCGTGAAGACCTCTCCTCTGCTGGAATCCCAGACCCTTCAACACAATCAACACCGCCCCAGGAACCGGCTGCGATCAAGGCCCAGCGCCCAGCACCTGAGTTGCCATCGCTGGCACCCCTACGCCCAGTAACGCCTTCCCCGGCTGACGGGCTGCAAAATTGGGAACTGTGGCTCAACCGTCTCGGCATTGGCCTGCTGCTGTTGGGGATGGGTTTCCTCTTTCGCTATGGCGTTGAATTGGGCTGGATTACCGATGCGGTTCTCGTTGCCATGGGTTTTGTGATCGGCACTGCCTTGATGGGGTTGAGCTGGCGGTTGCAGCGGCGAGCTATCTTTAGCCAGTTTTTGCAGGGGGGTGGCCTGGCAACCTATTACCTCACGATCTTTGCTGCCTATCAGTTTTTGAGCGTCATGCCTTGGGGGGTGGCCTTCCCATTGATGGTGTTGGTGACCCTAGGGGCGTTTTTCATGGCGTTGCGCCAAAATCGAGCCATTTTTGCAGTGATTGGTGTCCTTGGCGGCCTAGGGACCCCCTTGTTGCTCTACAACCCAGAGATGAGTCGTCCTTTGGCATTGGCCAGTTACACCTTTTTAATCCTCTTAGGCAGTTGGGCAATTTATGCAGTGAAGGGCTGGCGATCGCTCCTGCTGTCAGCCTTTTGGCTGGGATGGGTGATGTTAAGGCTGTCAATGACTCCTCAGCCCGTTGATCAGGTGGGGGTGTTACAGGGGATTCTGGCGTTGACTTGGTTGGGCTTCACGGTGTTGCCCCCTTGGTATCAGTGGCGCGATCGCGACAGCGCAGCGGAGCGATATCGCTCCCAAAAGACTTCCCCCCAACCCTACGGTCAAACGATCGGCCCTTTTAACCCAGTGATTGCCCTCAGCCTGAGTGCTGCCCTCTGGGAGTGGTCAGCAACGATAACAGGGGGGGTGTCTATCCTTTTTGGGGTACTCTACCTCGGAACCAGTCTGCTCTGGCGACGCCTGCCGCAACCTTGGCGCTGGGTCTATAGCTTGACGGGACTGGTGCTGATTGCCTTTGGCATTGTTGTTCGTTACTCCAGCAATCGCTTTATCCTCGCACCCCTGGCGATCGAGGGGCTGATTTTGCATTATCTGAGCCAACGCTATTCCTCGCGACCCCTGCAGGTGATTGCCCATCTTTGGTGGGGACTACTCAGCCTTAGCTTCGTTGGTCAACTGCTTTTTACCAGCGCCGATCGCCCGCCGCTGTTGAATCTGGCTTTTGTCACCCATTTGGTGGTGCTTGGCGCTGCAGCAGTCAGTACGCGTTTTTTGCCCCCACCCACCCGCCCTCTGTACTGGATCTTGGGCTATGGGGTAACGATGATTTGGATTCAGCACGAACTCGCCCCCTTCGGTACGGGGGCAGCCACCCTTGTCTGGGGACTCTTTGGCGTCGGACTGCTTATCGATGGCTTGCAACGGGACAGCGCTGCGGTGCGCACGGTGGCTTTAATCACCCTCATCATTACTTTAGGGCGGCTTTTCTTTGTTGATCTCATCCAGCTTGCGCCCCTGTGGCGAGTCCTCCTATTTATGGGGTTTGGTTTGATTTTTTTGCTGCTGAGCTATTTTTTGCGCGCCCTCTGGCGGCGATCGCCCGGGGAATCCTCTAGGATCAGTGAAGAATCCCCAAGCAACAAGTCCGAAGAAAACCCATGACCCGCATTGCTGATCTACGCCGTGATTACCGTCGTCAACGTCTCCTCGAAAGCGACGCTGCCGAGGATCCCATCGAACAATTTCGCCTCTGGTTGACAGATGCTGTCAACGCGGAGTTACCGGAACCCAATGCGATGACACTGGCCACAGTTGGCCTTGATGGGATGCCCGCTGCCCGACTGGTGTTGCTCAAAGAAGTAGACGATCGCGGGTTTGTCTTTTTCACGAACTATCGCAGTCGCAAAGGTCGGGAATTAGCCGCCCATCCCAAGGCCGCCCTTGTGTTTTGGTGGGCAGAGCTAGAACGGCAGGTGCGCATTGAGGGCAATGTTGAGCAAATTAGTGCAGCGGAGTCTGATGCTTACTTTCAAAGTCGTCCCCTTGGCAGCCGTTGGGGGGCATGGGCATCCCAGCAGAGTGAGGTTTTAGCGTCCTACGCCGAGCTGGAAGCCCGCCTCGCGGCAGTGGAAGCCCACTACGGCGAAAATGTCCCTCGGCCAGAGCATTGGGGAGGCTATCGTGTGCTGCCGACCCTCATTGAATTTTGGCAAGGGCGACCCAATCGCCTCCACGATCGCCTGTGCTATCGTCGCCAAGGAGACCACTGGCAGCGGGTGCGCCTCTACCCCTAGGATAGGGGGGATACCTCGTAAAGATGGGCTGAGACCCCGATGATTCCCGGTGAACTGATCCCCGCAGAGGGAACCATTGAACTCAATGCTGGCCGGCCAACGGTGACTTTAACGGTCGCCAATACCGGCGATCGCCCAATTCAGGTGGGATCTCACTACCACTTTTACGAAGTCAATCCGGCTCTCCAGTTTGAGCGTGAACAAGCGCGGGGAATGCGCTTAGATATCCCTGCTGGCACAGCCATTCGCTTTGAGCCGGGGGACGAGCGGGTGGTGCAACTAGTGGCCTTGGGTGGCACTCGTCAAATCTATGGCTTTCGGGGGGAAGTCAACGGTGCGCTCTAGTCGGGATTCCAAGCATCCTGTAGATTAAACAGTATGGATGACAATGATTTCCCCCTTCTGGACAGTTCTGAGGATGCACTAGCGGCGCTACCGAATGAGGAGAGCGCTCGTCCCGATCCTGAAGCCATGCTGCCCCTGCTCACCTCTGCCGATGTCACAGAGCGGATGTTGGCGGCTCGCGCCTTTTGCGAATTGCAGGATGAACGCGCCACACCCTATCTCATCCATCTCCTGCAAGAACCCTGTCCTCTTGTTCGCGTTAGTGCTGCCTATGCCCTTGGCCGTAACCCCAGTTTGGCAGCGGTGGATGCCCTCATTCAGCAATTGGAGCGAGACTGGAATGGCTATGTCCGCAAAGGCATTGTTTGGGCTTTGGGTAACTGTGGTGTCCGCTTTCCCTTGCCAGAAATTTATCGCCGAACCCTCGACCCCTTGATTCACGCCCTGCAAACGGATATTTCTGCTGTGCGCCTATGGGCGGCTAGTTCCTTGGGTCAGGTGGCAGAAGCGAGTGAAGAGGCGGCGACAGTTGCCATTCCTGCCCTTGCCCTTGCCTTGGCTCAGGACGCGATCGCCGCTGTGCGCAGTAACTGTGCTTGGGCCTTAGGTCATGCCTGTCGCAAAATTCCCCTTGGGCCCCTTTACACCCAAGCTATTGATCAACTGATTGCTGCCCTCCAAGACAGTGATATGGGCGTCCAAGAAGATGCTAAAGCAGCGCTGTTTAAGCTGGGGGATGCCCGGGGACTGCAAGCGATCGAAGATCTACAACTAGAAGCCTTTGGCTAAGGGATGGGTCACATGGCCGAACCACTAGTAGAGCTGCGCGGTGTCTGCAAAGCCTTTGGCAATAAGCCTGTCCTCAGTGATGTGGATTTAGTCATTTATCCCCAGGATGCCCTTGTGATTCTGGGACCTTCTGGGACTGGCAAGTCAACGATTCTGCGGATTATTGCTGGGTTGCTTGCTCCTGATCGGGGCGAAGTTTATGTGGCCGGTGAACGCCGCCAAGGCTTGCGCCAGGATGGTCTGTGCCGGCTGCGCATGGGCATGGTCTTTCAGCAATCTGCCCTCTTTGACTCTCTCACGGTTGCTGAGAATGTTGGCTTTTATTTGTATCAGCACACCCGTTTGCCCGAAGCCCGCATTCGTGAAATTGTGAGTGAAAAACTGGCGATGGTTGGCCTCTCTGGCATGGAAGACCTCTACCCAGCGCAGTTGTCTGGGGGGATGCGCAAGCGAGTCAGTTTTGCCCGTGCCATTGTCGATAATCCGGAAGACCCCGATGATGATCCCTATCTCCTGCTTTACGATGAGCCAACGGCAGGGCTAGATCCCATTGCCTCGACAGTGATTGAGGATCTGATTCGGGAATTACAGGAGAAAACCGGTCATGCCTACGTTGTTGTGACCCACCAAAAGAGTACGATTGACCGCACGGGCGATCGCTTGATTCTGCTCTATCAAGGGCGTATTTGTTGGGAGGGAACCCAAAGGGAAATTCAGACAACAGATAATCCCTATTTGCGGCAGTTTCTCAGCGGCGATGTCAATGGTCCCATGCGCATCATTGATCAAGTGGGTACTGCTGCTTTATAAATAGGTCCCATGGATAACCTATAAAAGACATAAAAAGGAATCAATAATTGTGGCTTTACATATCGCGTGGCTAGGCAAAAAATCTCCCCCCTGTGGCAATGTCACCTATAGTCGTGAAATTACCAATGGCCTATTGGATCGCGGTTATCAGGTGAGCTTTCTGCATTTTGCCCAAGAGGATGAACAGGAAGCTGAGGGCGAAGGTGAGATGCCAGATGTAACGCTCCCTTGCCTCTATAAATCGCAAGTCTATACCCTGCCCTCCCTACGAGCCAACAAAGTTCTGGTTGAATCCCTCAAGAAACTCAAACCTGATATTGTCCACGCCTCCTTGACCCTGTCTCCCCTTGATTTCTTTCTTCCCGACATCTGCGAAGAGTTAAAGATTCCCCTAGTTGCCACATTTCATCCTGCCTATAGCGAAAAATATCGTACCCTAACGGCGGGCACCGCCTTGATGACTTACCAGCTCTATGCCCCCTTTTTAGCCCGCTATGACCGCGTGATTGTCTTTTCCCAATCACAAAAGGAACTGCTGATTCGTCTTGGGGTCGGCCCTGAGACTCTGCGAGTGATTCCCAATGGGGTAGATACGCGCAAATATACCCCAGGACCTTCTACGGCCAAAGAGGACTTTAAGGCGCGCTACCTCTATGTTTACCAAGGGCGGATGGCGATTGAGAAGAATGTTGAAGCCCTCCTGCGCGCTTGGTGTGCAGCAGAAATGCCCTCGGATTGTAAGTTGCTCATGGTGGGGGGGGGTGCCCTGATGCCCTCACTGATGGCGAATTATGGCCCCGAGCAAAATATTCTCTGGCTTGGCGCGATCGTCAATGATCAAGAACGGCTGCAAATTTTACGTGGCTGTGATGTCTTCATCCTGCCCTCACAAATTGAGGGGTTATCCCTTTCGCTCCTAGAGGCAATGGCCTGTGGCTTGGCCTGCTTGGCCACCGATGTCGGTGCGGATGGTGAAGTGCTAACCGGTGCCGGCATTGTCTTGAATCCCCAGTATGTGAAAACCCAGTTGCAAGCGCTGCTGCCCATTTTTTATCAACATCCGGAAATGATTCGCCTGCTGGGAAACAAAGCCCGTCAACGAGTGCTGGAGCGCTATAGCCTTAGTCACAACTTGGATCGCCTAGAGGCCTGTTATCAAGAACTGATGACTGCCTATTCTTTGGTGCGACCTGCAGCCAAGGTGAAAAGCTAGCTCCCCCTAATCTGGCAAACGTTCAAAGCGAGCATTGAGACAACACCACTCGTTCCGTCGCCAAACACTACCCAAGCTCCAGCCTTGCCGTTTCAGTTGTTCGGCAACACGATCTGCTTGATCCAAGAGAATGCCACTAAAGATACCCCAGCCCTTGGGTTTCACAATTGCGGGCAAGTGGGGCAGAATCTCAATAATGACGGGCGCCAAGATGTTACAGACGACCCCATCGACGAGCTCCAGAACTTGCTCCCAACTTCCTTGGTGGACAATCAACTGGTCGGCTCTAATGCCATTTAGTTCTGCATTCCGTTGAGTGGCGGTGACAGCAAGATCCGAGGTATCCACGGCATAGGCTTTTTGGGCCCCCAGCAAGAGGCTGGCGATCGCCAGAATACCGCTACCACAACCAATATCGGCAATCACTGTCGGCGGCAGCGGCTCAAAGGTTTGATCCAGTTGCATCTCTAGGGCTTCAAGGCAAAGCTGGGTGGTTTCGTGGGTGCCTGTGCCAAAGGCCATGCCGGGATCCAGTTTGATCACCAAGCGAGTGTTATCAAGGGGTGGCATTTCCCAAGCGGGACAAATCAGCAAGCGATCGCCCACGGGTATCGGATGCCAATAGGCTTGCCAACTATGGGCCCAATCCTGCTCGTTCACCAATTGCCAGTGGAGTTTTGGCGAGAGATAACCTTGCGCCACCACATCCTGCTCAATCCAAACCCCTAGGGCAGCAATGTCCAGTAAGCTCACCCGCTGCTGCGGCACATAGCCTTGGATCAACACTCGTCCCTGCTGTAGTTGAGTTGCCGTTCCTTGACAGCCAAAGGATTGAAGGCGCCAGTAGACCAGCTCTTCCGCCTCAGCTTGACAAGTGACGGTAATTTCCCACCAACGCTGCACCACAACCGTGCCTACAAATTCACGATATAGGCATCACGAATACCGGGGACCTTGAGGATTTCCTCCAAGAGTCCTTCGGGCAGGGGATCGTCCAAGCTAATCACCATCACCGCATTGCCACGCACCATCTTGCGTCCCACCTGCATACTGGCAATGTTGACATTGAAACTTCCCAACTGGGTGCCAATCTTGCCAATAATGCCGGGCATATCACGGTGCAGTGTGAGCAGCATATAGCGGGTTGGCGCCACACTAATGGGAAAGTCATCAATACTGGTGATGCGCAATTCATTGTGGGAGAGCAAAGCGCCAGACACCGATCGCGTCATCGATGGGCTTTTAGCAATCAACGTCAGGGAGCCGGCATAGTCCCGCTGCGATTCATCGCGAGTCTCAACCACGCGAATTCCCCGCTCCTTGGCTTCTAACCCAGCATTGACATAGTTGACCCGCTCCCGCAAGGCTGGAGAGAGCAACCCCTTCAGCGCAGCAATCACAATGGGTTGACTCTCATTAGTGGCCAGCTCCCCTTGCAGACGGACTTCCAGAGACTCGACCCGACCACCAGCCAACTGCCCCACCAAGTTACCAAGGGTTTCTGCCAACTGCATATAGGGCGCTAGTTTTTCTAGGACATCTGGGCGCAGGCCGGGAATATTCACCGCCGATCGCGCCGGCAATCCCAGGAGGACATCGCGAATTTGCTCAGCGACATCAATAGCCACATTCACCTGTGCTTCTTCAGTGGAAGCTCCCAGGTGGGGAGTTAAGATCGCTTCCATTCCCAGACTCCGCAGGGGAGAATCGGCCTCAAGGGGTTCATTTTCAAAAACATCGAGGGCCGCCCCCGCCAGCCTACCGCTTTTGAGCGCTTCCACAAGGGCTACCTCATCAATAATGCCGCCCCGCGCACAGTTAATAATCCGGGCCGTGGGCTTCATCTTGGCAATGGTTTTGGCGTTAATTAAATGCTGCGTTTCGGGAGTTTTCGGCAAGTGCAGTGTAATAAAGTCTGACTCCGCAAAGAGAACATCCAACTCCACAAGACGGCAGCCCAGTTGTTCAGCTCGCTCCGTTGAAAGATAGGGGTCATAGGCAAGGAGTTTCATCCCCATGGCCCGGGCAACCGTGGCCACATGGGAGCCAATTTTACCCAAGCCAATAATGCCAAGGGTTTTCTTGTAAATTTCTACCCCTGTGAAGCGTTTGCGATCCCACTGACCCGCTTTAACCGCAGCATTTGCATCGGGAATATGACGGGCAAGGGAGAGCATCATCGCTAAGGTGTGCTCCGCAGCAGCAATGGTATTGCCCTCCGGAGAATTGACCACTATGATCCCTTTGCGAGTGGCGGCAGGCACATCGACGTTATCTACACCCACCCCAGCACGGCCAATAATTTTCAGTTGGTTGGCAGCCTCAATCACATCTTTCGTGACCTTGGTTCCCGATCGAATCATCAGGGCATCGTATTCGGGAATAATTTTGATCAGTTCTTCCTCTGAGAGGCCGATTTTGACATCTACTTGTGCCACTTGGGCAAGCAAATCAAGCCCCACCTGTTCAATGGGATCGGAAACCAGAACTTTGGGCATAGCTAAACACTATCTATAATGCCAGAGCAGATATGCTATCACATTTTATTCCGCTCAAGGTAGGGGTAGGATGCGTTTTGGGGATAGTCTCCCCCTAAAAAGGGTGGTATATGCTTTTTCTTCCTGATCGCGCTTCACCCTGCAAATTAAGATGATTTACCCAAAAAGAGCTGAGATAGCAGTAGGACCACTCCCGCTGCTGCAGCAATTCCGAGACCGGCCCCAACGAGATGCTGCCATTGATCATCTTTTTCTTTTTGTTTCATTGCCAAAAGCAGGAAAAACTGATCTTCGTCACTGAGATTTTGAACAAAGGATTCTGAAAGCATCTCTAAGGGCAGATTTTTGAAATGCTCAATACGGCGATCAATATATGCTGATTGCTGGTGTAATCGTCGTTCTTTCTTCTGGAGAGCGTCGGTTTTGGCTGCCTCAGTTTTCCGTTTAATTTCGCACATAATCATGTACTTGCGGGGACTGACTGCTTTTGTCCCTATCGCTGCCAGCATGTACAAGAAACAGAAAAAAGCCCATACATACCCCAGAAAGCCGAGAAAACCTCCGATCCTACCAACCAACAGACCAACCAAGAATAGAATGCTGCTCTGGATAAGATCGCCCCATTTCCTTGCCGAGCTGATCGCATCTAAATCATCAAGCTTGAGGCCATGGTAGGCTAGCTCCTTCTGTTGCTGGTTGTTAATGGCATTGATTGCTCGTTCATATTCCCTTTCAATGGCCCATCGCTCTTGCTCTAGTTTTTGCGCTACCGCTTCCATGCGCACCGGATCAAAAATGGGGCGCACCGCCCCGACATCTCTGACTGGTTCTGGTTCAACAGATGAGGAGGGACAGTCGCCATGCTCCATGAGATAGTGATAGGCTTCGTTGATTTGCTTGAAGTGCTCCTCGACAACTTGCCGCGCCCTTGTCGGAGTTTCAGGGGGCAGTTTATCGGGATGGCACTCCTGGCAAAGGCGACGATAGGCTGCTTTGATGTCTGCTTTGGAAGCACCCGGCTGCAAACCAAGAATTTTGTAGTAGTGACTCATGACTACTAGGGGAAAATCTGAACGTAACCTCCGGCTTGCTATTGTAGTAAATTCAACTAACGCTTGCGAGGATCAACAGTTGCGCCAAAAACAGTCACCACCTGGTAATTGACTCGATCACTGTCTAAATTAGCAACCCAAACCGGCGAGGGCTGACCAACTTCCCCACACAGATTTTGGTCATACTGTCTTTGGCCTTGTCGATTAGTATTATTAGTATTCATCAATTGATGATCGTGTAGGATTGCCAACGCAAAAGGTTTACAAAACTGTCCTTTGCCATTGCACACAACGATACGGCAGTTTTGGTCAACTATTTCCTTCCATTGGTTACGGGTTACAGTGCCAATGCTCCGTAGTTTAGGTTGATTGGGGTCAATGTTGCAGTTACTCAGCCCATTTAGGGCTTGATAGAATTTACGCAGTTGATTTCGAAATTTTTTCTTGAATTTCTGGAGGCTATCGGGAAGTTCCCAAAAGGTGTCAGGTCCTGCATCATTATATTCCCAGAAGTCGTGCTACACTCTTCGAAGCATACCGGCTCCTTGTGCGCTTGTTCCAAGGCCGTGAGTCGGAATATGGAGCAGGGGCACACCAAAAAGTCTTTTTCCATCTTTGAAATGATTTACCCACCCTTGAGGTGTGGCGGCGGGGGCTTGAGTCAGCCAGTAGCTCGCCTCTGGAGTCATCCTAGATGGCGACCATTGCTGAGGATGGGCTAGAACAACTCAAAACTAGAGGCGATCGCCCGCCTCAAGAATTTTCTCTAATTCGTCGGCCACCTGTAAAACAATACGGATACTCATATCGAGGGCTTCTGCATCGCAATCAGCGGCGACTTTGTTACAGAAGACAGCAATGTATTTATTGTTAGCAAGGGGGCGTAGTTCCCAAGCGCCAATTTTCTTAGTAGCATTTTCAATTAAGAGATAGTTAGCTATCTCTTGGTCCAGATGGCCGTCGGAGATGTAGCCAATTGACCAGACATCGCGAATCTCGTAGCTGCCCAGTTGTTGGGTCTGCGAGTCAATAAAGGCTTGTTGCGATCGCCCGTTACCCAGATCAAAAATAACACGGTAATCGCCATCCTCATCTACTCGGTAACGGATCCCCAATTGATCTAAGAGACGCGCGACACGCACATCCGCTTGGACTCGCCGCTGACCAAACATGCGAAAACCCCTACTGGCCAGTGTAGTTTGCATTACAGGTTATCGTATCAGATTGTTGTGCTTATTGTTATGCTTACAGTGGCAGTTTCACGAATGTTCATATATGCGGCAAGGGCGAGAGCGTGGTATGGTGACTAAGTAGCTAAAAACTCCCCATCTACGCGGGGTTGCCCGCTCACCCAACTCAGTTAAGGGGCTGCCATGCTGTCAAAGGGCTTTGAGGTTGAACTCTACACGGGTAAACCCACAGGCGAGATTGTGGGATTGTCGGATCGCATTGTGAAAGACTTGCCGGGGTTTGTGCGTGAACCCGATAGCCGCAATGTGGAATTTACTACGCCCCCTGTGTATCTCTATGATCAGGCCCTCTGTGACTTGCTGCGCCCCCGCTTTCGGCTGCGGGCCTATCTGCAATCCTTGGGGGACTTAACGCTGGTTCCGGGCAGCACCCTCAGTCTTGGTGACACTCAACGCTTTTATCGTTCTGACCCCCAGAATCCTTATCACACCTACATTGAGCAAACCTACGGCACCCGGGTGGTGACAGCCAGTGTCCACATCAATATTGGTTTGCGGGAGCCAGAGGCATTGATGCGTGCCTGTCGGCTTGTGCGGCTGGAGGCACCCCTGTTTCTAGCCCTCAGTGCTGCTTCACCGTTTCTCGATGGTCAGGTGACGGGCTATCACTCCACCCGCTGGGCCATCTTTCCCAAAACGCCCCCCCAAGTGCCCCTATTTACTAGCCATGCCCACTTTATTGAGTGGACGGAGGCGCAACTTCAACAGGGCACGATGCAAAATGTGCGGCATCTCTGGAGTGCCGTGCGTCCTAATGGCGATCGCCGGCCCTACGATCTAAACCGTCTGGAACTGCGCATTTGTGATTTGGTGACGGATCCCATTGCCCTACTGGCCATTACGGCTCTCCTGGAGGCGCGGCTGCTGCAATTGCTCGATACCCCTGACCTGGATCCTTTGCGCTGGGGCGATCGCGAGACCTTGGCCCAACTGGCAGATGAGAATGAGCAGCTTGCGGCAAAACGTAGCCTTGAGGCGGTGTTGACCCACTGGCGCGATCGCCGGCAACTCACAGCCGCCGCTTGGATTGCAGAACTCTATGAAGAGGTGTGGCCGATCGCCAAAGCCCAAGGATTTAGCTGCTTTCTGGTACCGATCAAAAAAATTCTGCGCCAAGGGAATACAGCTCAACAATGGTTGGCACAATACGCAGCGGGGCAGACCATTCCTGAGATCATGGCCCAAGCGGTGCAGGAGATGGCTGCCAATGAACAGGAATTTGCTGACCAACTCTGTCCGCCGCTGGCAACGGTTCAAGGCTAAGTATGGCACATCTTTTCATTAGTACGGGGGAAGTCTCTGGGGATTTGCAGGGTGCCCTGCTGGTGAAGGCGCTCTATCGCTTGGCGGCAGAGCGGGGAATGCCCTTAGAAATTTCTGCCCTTGGGGGCGATCGCATGGCCGCCGCAGGGGCAAAGGTGCTCTTTAATACGGGGAGCATTGGCTCGGTGGGACTTCTAGAAGCCCTGCCCCTCATCAAACCCACGATCGCCCTGCAACTGAAGGCTCGCCGCTACCTACAGCAGCATCCGCCGGACTTGGTGGTTTTGATTGATTACATTGGCGGCAATGTTGCCATGGGGCAGTTTATTCGGCGGCACTTTGCCATCCCAATCGTCTATTACATTGCCCCCCAAGAGTGGGTCTGGTCCCATGGCCTCAAGACCACCCAGCAGATTGTTGCCCTCAGCGATCGCCTGCTAGCCATTTTTCCGGAGGAGGCCAGCTATTATCGCCGTCACGGGGCCAATGTGGTGTGGGTCGGGCATCCGCTGTTGGATCGTATTGCCGCCGCCCCTAGTCGTGAGGTGGCACGCCAAAGTCTGGGGATTGCTGCCGATGAGCTGGCGATCGCCCTATTGCCCCTTTCGCGCAAACAGGAAATTCAATCCCTCTTGCCACTGATTTTAGGGGCTGCCACGAATATCGCTAAGGCCTATCCTCAAGCCCGCTTTTGGTTACCGTTGTCTCTGCAGCAGTATCGCCCAGCCATTGAAGCAGTTCTCAAGCAATATCCCATTTGCGTCACCCTTGCGGAAGACTCACTGCAAGTGCTGGCGGCAGCGGATCTGGCGATCGCCAAATCGGGCACAGTGAATTTAGAAACAGCGCTTTTGAATGTGCCCCAAGTGGTCATCTACCGTGTGCATCCCCTGAGTTTGTGGCTTTATCAGCGCTTCCTCAAATTCAATCTCCAGTTTGTATCGCCTCCAAACCTACTGGTTGGCAGAGAAATTGTCCCTGAGCTCCTACAGGATCGCGCCACCATTGACAACATCACCGCGGCAGCTTTTGCCCTATTGGATCACCCGGAAAAACGATTGGCCATGCAGGCGGGCTACGCGGAAATGCGAGCGGCCATGGGAACTGCCGGCGTCGTCGATCGCGCCGCTACAGAGATTCTGAATCTAATCCCCCAAAATGGCTAATTTCAGGTTGCTGAGGGACTCTTGTATCCAATCTAAGATCTATCCAATTGAAGATCAGAGAGGTTGTCAAACAGGTCAGCAACCAGTTTTAATAGCGTAGTCCACCATGACCATCTTTCTGCAAAAAAGAGGCATGGGAGGGGCGGCCAGGTCTAGTTTCTGCAGTCTCCCCAGGGGCGATGCCATAGCGCTGCCACTAGCTGTTAACAACTGAATTTTTCTAAGCCTCTGCTACTCAGGCTTAACTTCAAACGGGACACCTTAAAATTCTTAAATTTCAATTGATTTTCATGCTTTCGAAGGAAGGATTTGATGGCTAGCTTACTCTTTGCATTGCATATTTCCTCAGGAACTCGATCGATGTCTATGCGCAGGTAAATATCTTGTTCATATACCTTATCATCCAATTTCCCAAGAGATAAATTTAAATTTTTCTCGATGTTATCTATCTCTTGAGTTCTCACAACCAAATAGTAGGCTGCCTTGTCAATGTATCCTAAAAGTTCATCTAGTTTTAGTTCATGAATGGTTCGATTTTCCTTAAGAGAAGGTGCATACTTTGCTTGGAGAATTAAAGCAATAGAAGCCTGAACTTTAGAAGACCCTAAAAGACCTGCTCTTGGTCTCAGGAGTTGACATCTCAGGAGTTTACAAAGGGGCTCCCCCCAAGGTTTTGACATGTAATAATCCTCCTGCCACTTTTGATTAACGAGTATTTCCTATACTGAGCTAGTTTCAGCGTTTAGCTCAACGGACGTTACTCCAGCATTTTCAGACTGCTTAATCTTATCCCAAGAAGGTCGCTCTTGTTCTAGCTCGGCCACACTTGTGTGCATTAGCTCCCAAAACTGCTTGCGGGTTTCATAATCTATGCTGAGCGCTTGGTGGCATTCGCTTAATTTAGAGCGATAGCGCTCTAGTACCGCTTGCTGATATTCATTCGCTTGTTCTGTGAGCAAATTGGTTTGCTCTACAAACCAATCAAGATATGCAGGCCATAAGCACTCATACACCCGATTTTTACAGGCAGCGCTCCAGTCTTCACAGAGCTTTGCCATGCTGGGAACTTCAAGCTCTAAGCCAGACTTTTGTACAGTTACTTTTGTTTCTATTTCGAACAACCAGAGCAGCCACCAAGGTCTTGTTTTCCTTCTTTCAGTAGCGGTCCATGTCGCCTCTTTTGCTTCTGGAGAAAAGGCTTTTTCTAGAGAGATGCCCCAATTGAGTTCTTTCTGAACTTGACTTAAAGTACTCATCGGGAACTGAATCCCAAGCTCTGGGGCAATTCTCTGAGCACTCTCCTGTAGGTATTCTAAATGGTTTCTAAATAAGAGGCTCAGGGCGTCGTAAATACGACCCTGCTCACGAGCTAGGACACTTTTGACAAGAACTTTGACAACCTCACTAAGACGCTTTTGGATATCTTGGATGATGGACTGAAAGTGGATAATTTTGGTATCTTTCTGGGGCTCTTGCCGAATGGTCATTCCTTGTTCAGCGACGTCTGCACAGTTACAATCTATAGCGTTGATGAATTCAATGAACTCTCTTAATTTTTCCTCAAGTTCCTGCACGTATTTCTGGTCAGGGGGTGGCAACTGCTTAAGGTTCACATCCGCTGAAAAATCGACCTTGCCATCTTGTATAGAAAGGTAAACTTGCTCTAGTAGTTTGTCAATTGAGCTGAATACCTCACGTCTCCAAGTGTATATCAGAGGTAATATTTCTTCATCTAGCTTTATTTTATCCCTCCACTCATCATCAACCTGACTATGCCATTGCTGTATTTTATCGCGCCATTGCCGTATTTTATCCGACCACTCATCATCATCATTATCATCAACTTCGGGTTCGCACTCAGTTTGTTCTTTATTTCCAATAAATTCGAGCATAATAGGTTCTAATAACACAATCGAATGGTTGGTAATGGGTGAATGGCTGGTAATGAGCTCTTTCATCTCCTCAAAAGGTACCTTCAGGTTTTCCCCTGCTCGTCGTAGTTTCTCTGAAAGTTGAACCCCAGTCTCCTCTAGCCTCTCACACTCTTGGCGATACTTCTCTTCTATACTGTTGCAGATGGCATGGACCTCTTGGGTACACCACTCTAGAACCTTATTTACTGCACCCTCGTTGAAGTCCGCCACAATTTGGGGAATGACGAGCTCGGGAAAGTGCTGTTGAACTTGCTCAACCAGTTCCTTAAAGAGTTCTTGACCATAGGAATTTTCCCACAGACTCTCTGCCACCCGCTGGCAATCGTGATCAGTCCATTTCGCTGGATTACGGGGCAAGTCTTCTAAAATGCCTTTGCCAATTAACACTTGGTGCTGTTGGTCCACTCGCTCACAAATCTTTGCTCGTTCTTCCCCTACGCTTTGCTGGATGAGTTGACTATACAAAGCCGCCCGGGCACTCAGCTTCAGCACCTTCAGCGTCTCAATCGCCTCCTCATGCTCCGGCAACTTCTCTTTAAGCTTATCTTTGATCTGGCCAACGGTCTTGCTCACAAAGCGCTGTTCCGACTTCTGGGGGTCTTTATCCTCCTGAAACACATCAATGCGATTGAGGACAAAGAGCATCCGTGCCGGGGACCCCCCTAGGTTTTTGACTTGGATCACCACTTCCTCAAGGAGTTGTTCGGTTTTCTTGGCGTCCGTTTCAGCGCTGTTGTAGGTGACAAGGCATAGCGCCTGCCGACATTGCTCACGGATAATCTGGGCATTCCGCTCATCCCCCACATAGGCAAAGCCGGGCAGGTCAAGGAGCTGAACACGAGTTTGAGGGGGCAGGCCCAACTGGTGCCGATGCTGCCGCAGAAACTGGATGGGGTAGGTGATGTTGGCTTTGGGGGGCGCTAGGGAAGGGTTCCTGTCCTTGGTGTCTAGGTACTGTTGCATTGCCTCCTCTAGCTTGTCATAGATGGTGGCTGCACTAATGTTTTCCCAAGTGCCGCATTCCCAAAGGGCCCCCGGTGTGGCTGCAATGGTCAGGGAGGGGACGTCGCCATCCTCAAGGGTAACGGTGCCGGCGCTCATTTCACTGACGGCAACAGGGAGAAGTTCAGCACCACAGAGGAAGTTGACAAGGGTACTTTTGCCGCTGCTAGTCGTACCGGTGGTGGCAAGGGTGAGTAGGGGGCTGTCTAGCCTTGCGTTGAGTGCCTGTAACGCCTCTTCTAAACTTGAGTGAAGTGCTGCAATGTCAGCTTTGCATTGCTGGAGAAAGCCTGCCTCCACCTGCCCCGCCTTGTGGGTCTGCTCAAGGCAATCGATAAACCGCTCCGAGAATTGCTGCCACTGACCTTTGAACCCTTGGGCGATGTCTCTCGCAGCCTGAAATTTCCGGTAGACGAGATTTGGCGCTTCCATAGTCCCTTGAGCAGTTTTTTTCGACTGATTTAAACTCACTATTACACAAAGTACAGAATAGTTGATTTTGGTATTTTTTAATTTTTATTAAGGCAATCATAGATTTTGACTAATCAAAACAATCAAAATAAAACGGCCAGAGCCTGATGCCCTGACCGCCAATAGGGCTCAAAGCCCTATAAAACAGTTGCCTAGCGCTCTAGTCGCCGTTGACCCTGACGGTTTTGCATGCGTTCTGCCAGGGCTTGGCGCTGCTCAGGAGTCAAAATTTTCCGTGTGGCCAGCATGCTTTCAAACCGCAATGTGGCTAGTTTCTGCTGCAGCTGTTGCACTTGGGCATGTTTGGCGCGGATTTGCTCATCGCTGGCATTGCTGGCCATTAGCCGCCGCAGTTCATCTTTAGCAGTGCGCAGTTGGGTGCGGGTTTCCTCGATTTGGCTTTGATATCGCTGCCGTATCGCCTGTAGGTTTTGGCGTTGTTCAGGGGTGAGATTGAGATTCTCTACTTTGGCGCCCCACCCCATGCCACCGTCACCCGGACCGGCCAAGGTGGGCAAGACAACCGCCAAGGGACTGAGGGTGCTACAGAGCAAAAGGGTAGCAAGGGATTGTTTCAACATGGCTGGTTCTCCTCTGTCAAAAGTTTACAAAAGAATAAAAAACAGAAAAAAACAAAAAATACAGTCAATCAGTCCAAGAGGATTTACTCGAAAAGGGCAGGTTCCGCACTCTCAAAGAGGTCTTGCCAGTTGCTGGCAATGAAGGTTTCTAGGCCATCGGCCGGTCTCTGCTCCGCCACTTGAGCAGTGGGTTTGAGGAACCACACACTGGCGGCAGTGGTGGCGATCGCTCCCACGCCAAGGAAATAGCCTAGTCGCCAACAGCGTTTGTGCCAATTGTGCTGTTGCACTGCTGCTTTGATAATGCGCTCCTGCAAATCGGGAGGGGGTGGCGGGGGCGTGCCCGCATAGGTCTGCAAAAACTTAACCAAATTTGTATCCTCGGTAGGTGGCGGTTCACGTTTCATAGGCTGACTCCGGCTTCAGTAAAGAACGTCCGCAAGCTACCACGGGCGCGAAAGAGGCGGGATTTTACAGTACCCACTGGAATGTTCAGAATTTCAGCAATTTCTTTTTGGGGTAAGCCCTGGAGATCGTGCATGACCAAAATGCTGCGATACTCTAGGGGCAATGTCGCCAACCCTCGCTGTACCAAATCTTCATAGTGCAATTGCCGCAGATCAGGTGCAGTGGTGAATGGCTGCTGTTGGTCAAGGTATTGCTGATGTCGGGATTTACGCGTTGCCAGTTGGCGGCGATAGTCACACGCCACATTCCAGGCAATGCGATAGAGCCATGTGGAAAACTTGGCCTCGTGTTTGAGACCCTTTAGCCCTTTCCATGCCCGCAGGAAAACCTCCTGCACCAAATCATCAAGGGCAACCGCGCCGCACAGTTGAAAGAGGAGCGATCGCACCCGTTGCTGATGGCGTTGATACAGCTCCCGAAAGCCCTTGGGATGCCCGGCAAGGCACTGCTCAATCAGGGGGCGATCGGGATCGTTCACTGGGGATTGGGTGACGATAGCCGTTGATGCGGTTGCCGCTGATAGGGATAAAGATACACTCATGCGAGGTATCGCTCCATGAACGTAATCACCTATTTAGACAGGGCAGCAAAGACAATGGTTCAAGACCCTTGGCAGTGCGCTTTGCCAGAATTTGGGAAACAATTACTGCTACGGGCTGGACTATACTAAACCTCGGATGCTCTAACAGGGAATCGATCGTGAATATCGCTGAAATTTTTAACCGTGGTGGCCTGGCCATGTGGCCACTACTGATCCTCTCGATCTTGACCTTAGGCACCATTTTTGAGCGGCTTTGGTTTTGGGGCATGGTTCTCCGAGGAGAAACCAAACTGGCAGAGCAAATTCTGGATGCCGCTCGCCACGATTGGCAAGAAGCGCTTGAGCTAGCAGCCAATGCCTGTGATCAACCCATTGGGCGCTTCCTCTACACTCCTTTACAACTGATTGACACCAACCCAGAAATCTTTCGCTTGGCTCTAGAGGCTGCGGCTGATGAGGAACTGAGTGCCATGCGGCGAGGCGAAAAGGTCCTAGAGGCAACGATTACAATGGCACCTCTCCTGGGTTTGTTGGGAACGGTGCTCGGTCTAATTAGTGCCCTCAGTTCTATTCGCTTGGGAGATATTGGCACACCCGCAACCCTGGGCGTGGGTCTGGGCATTAGTGAGGCCTTAATTAGTACCGCATCTGGCTTGGTGATCGCGATTATTGCCCTTGCCTTTCAGCGGCTCTTTCAAGCTTTTCTCTTGCAGCAGGCACAAATTTTTCGTCGCACTGGCAATGAATTAGAACTCACCTATCGCCAAGCATGGCTTGAGCAGCGGATCAAAGGGGAAGCCGAAAAAACCTTGTTCTAAAAAACATTGTTCTCACTTAAAATCTATTTTTGCATTTGGGTCAAGGCGTTCCCAGAGGCGTTCGTAGGCGGTAAGGGTAGTCAGTAGGGGTGCCGATCGCCAGCGATGACCCGCCACGCAAAAATCCCACGGGTAGGGTGAACTAAAATCGTTATAATCGCTGTTGAGATTTGATGGGCGAGGCATCATGCGCGTTTACGTGTTGCTCTATAACCCGGGAACTGAAAATGAGGGCATTCACTCTCTGCAACTGGGCGATCGCAACCTTATTCTGATGTTTGAAAGCGAAGACGATGCCAATCGCTACGCCATGCTCCTAGAGGCCCAGGATTTTCATGCCCCCAGCGTCGTTGCCATTGATGCCAAGGAAGTTGAGGACTTTTGTGAATCCTCAGGCTATAGCTGTCACTTGGTTCCCGAGGGATTTGTGCCAACAAATGAGGCTGAGCGTCTCTTTTTGGCGCCCCCCGAACGCAATGTTGAAGAAACCGACTGGGAACGGGAAAATCGCGTGCCGCCCGCTGCGGAGAGTGAGTTCTCCGAAAGTGAGCTAAATCGTCTGCGCCAACAATTTGAAAAGCTCCTATAGATGGTGCGGGTTTGTGCCTGTCTGATTGTGAAAAATGAAGCTGCCCATTTGGCACGCTGTCTGGGCAGTGTTCAGCCCTGGGTAGATGACATTGTTGTTGTTGACACTGGCTCCACAGATGAGACGCCGGCGATCGCTCGCCAGTTTACGGAGCGCCTCTTTACCTTTCCTTGGCAGGATGATTTTGCCGCCGCTCGCAATTACTCCCTAGAACAGGCGACGGGCGATTGGATTTTAGTGATAGATGCCGATGAGGTGCTCGTGACATTGCAGGAGCCGCCGGTGCCCCTGGGCCAACAACTGGCGGGCAGTCCCTTCACTGCCTACCAACTCCTACGGCGGGAAATCGGCACGGGGGAGCAATTTTCCGACTTTGCCATTGTGCGGCTCTTTCGCAATCTGCCGACGCTGCGCTATCAGGGGCGCTTCCATGAACAGTTGGTTTCCACAGCCGCAGCACCCCTGACCATTGGTACTCTGGAAACGCTGCGCATCGATCACTATGGCTATCAACCCGCCCAAATTCAAGCCAAGATGCGCGATCGCAACATCCCGATTTTGGAGCGCATCCGTGCCAGCGAAGGTCTGCCTTTGCATCTCCTCTTTGCCTTGGCAGATATGTACCAGGCGGTGAATAATCCCGTTGAAGCGGAGAACTGCTACCAGGAACTCTTTGACCGCCTGCTGCCCCACCTCCTCAGCGGCCAACTGCCTGAGAATGCCCCCGGTGCCCTGCCGGAAATCCTCAATCAACTGGGACGGCGCCTCTTGGCCACAGGGGATCACGATACCTTGCAACTCCTGTGTCAGCAAGGTTTGGCTTGGTTTCCCACCTATCCTCCCCTCAATGATTTGGCTGGTCGCTGGCTGATGACCTTGGGATTTCCTTTGGGGGCAACGGCCTACTTTGAGTATTGCCTTGAACTGGGGCGCACCAATGGCTACAGCAAACAGATGATTTTTCCTTTGGGTTATGTGCGCGAAATTGCTGCGGAACAATTGGGGCGTGCCTATGAAGCCCTGGGCGATCGCGAGCGGGCGGCGGCGGCCTTTGCCCAAGCAGCAGCCTTGCGCCAAGGGAAGGCGCATCCTCAATAAAAACCAATAAAAAAGTTAAAAAATAAAATAAAAAAGTTAAAAAATAAAAAGTGCCGCTGTAACCAACGGCACCCCAGTTTGGGTTTCGGTGATCCAACCTTAGGCAAATTGCTGCCACTCTTCTTCTAGCAGACTGATGAGCTCCTGGTTGCCCTGACTGCGGGCCACTTGCAGCCGCCGCTCCAGCGTTTCGAGAATCGCGCGGCGATGGGCTTCGACCCAGGAGTCGCGCTTACGCTGGGGCACGACAGAAGGGGCAGCACTCACCCTGGGAGCCGTTGTGGCCACTGGCTGCCCGTTGGTTTGGTAGGTGACCCCCCGCCAGCAGAGAACATGATTGGGTTGAGGAACCGTTTCAGCCGGCTTGTGCCCCACCCATGGGGCGCCGCGGTAGAGACCCTTGGCTCCCGATTCAACGAGGGGAATGTGCTGCTCCGAAGTTTTGTATTTAGCGCCGCGATAGATTAGTTGCATAATTAAATCAAGGCTCCTAGGTGAATACTATTGGCTTGTCTTTAGGCATGTAGGTGGTGTATCTCAAGGGACCATTTGTCCCTAACTTTCTGTATTCTATTATACGATTTTCCAATATTCATACGGTAAACGCCAGTTGTTGTAATAAATCTTTTGCTCTCCCAAGAGTCCTCCTATGAACTTGTTGCCCCTCTCCCCGACGGTGAGTCACCTCCTAAGCACCCTACGTCCGGGTCAACGGGAAATCAGTGAATGGCAGGGGGGAATGCTGGCGGTGTCGGCAGTGCCGGGAGCGGGCAAATCCCACGGCATGGCGGTAGGGGCAGCGATCGCCATCGCTCGCGAAAAGCTCCATCAACAGCGGCAACTGGTGGTCGTCACCTACAGTCGTTCAGCTGCCGCCAATATCAAGGTGCGCATCCGCCAGTACCTACGAGAAATGGGGCTGCCCCGCAATGGTTTTAGTGTGCAGACGCTCCACAGTTTGGCCTTGAAAATTGCCACCAGTCACCCCACAGCGGGTCTGCGTTCGAGGGGTGAAAATTTAATGAGTGAGCATGAGCAGCGCCGCCTCTGTGTCACCTGTGTTAAGGAGTGGGCGCGATCGCACCCCAACCTCCTCGAGCGACTCATTCAAGGCCGCGATACCAGTCCCCTGAGCAACGTTGAACACGAGGGCCGCAAAAGTGCACTGTTGACCGACATTTTGGTGAAGTTGGCACAGACCGTTATTAGCAGTGCCCGCAGTATGGCTTTGACGCCCCATGATCTGCGGCAGTTGTCCCAGCAGTTGCGCTCCCCAGGGGCAGCCGAAGCGGAACCCTACCCTTTTTTAGAGATTGGTGCTGACCTTTTGGAACTGTACCAGCACCATCTGGCACAGGGGGAGCAAATTGACTACGATGAAATGATTTTGGCAGCCGTTCGACTTCTAGAGGGCGATCGCCAGTACCGCCACGAATGGCAACAGCGAGTGTATGCCGTCTTTGAGGATGAAGCGCAAGACTCGACCCCCCTGCAATCGCAGTTACTACACCTTCTAGCGGCAGACCACACCACCGGGCAAGTGAATTTTGTGCGGGTGGGGGATCCCAACCAAGCCATTAACTCCACTTTTACGGCAGCAGACCCTCTCTTCTTTAATGAATTCTGTGACAAATGTGCTCAGCAGCAGGCCTTTTATGAAATGACCCAAGCGGGGCGATCGACCCCTTTGATCATTCGCGCTGCTAACTATTTGGTGCGCTGGGCCAATTACGCCCTCAAAGATCAAGAACCCCCCTTCCGTGAGCAATTCATTGACTGTGTGTCGCCGACGGGTTTAGAATCGGGGGCCAACCCAGCCCCCTGGGGACAAGGGGTAGAAATTGCCCGACCAAAAACGGTTGTTGAGACGGTTAAACATCTGGCGCAGCGCATTTCTCAGGTGCTGGCGGCGCATCCAGAGGCTTCAGTGGCGGTGCTGGTGCGCACTAACCGCCAGGCTGAATTTGTTGCCGATGTCTTGCGATCGCCCACTGACTTCAACCTTGATAGTGACCTTTGTGCTCAAGGCATTCCACTGCTGGATGTGGCCGGCATCGAACGGCGATCGCAGGTGCCCAAGGAATTGCTGGACATTCTCTACTTTCTCCACTGCCCCTATTCTCCTGCAGCGGTCAAGGCAGCCCTAACGGTGCTTCAGGAGCGCAAACGCATTCCACCCCAAAATTTGGATCGCTTGGCGGCTCAGCCGGAGGTCTTCCTCTACCCCGGGCCTTTAGACCCCCCTGACGAAGAACCGGTGCTCAAGGCACGCCACTACTGCCACTGTCTCCTCAACGCCCGCCTAGAGCTGTCTCTATTTCCCTTGATCACCTACTGCGCTCAGGAATTGGGCTATGACGCCGCTGAATTGGCCACTGTTGATCGCCTGATCTGGGAATTGAGCCAGCAGGAACCGACGCAACTGTGGGAGCGTATCTATCCCCGTTGGCAAGAATTGGTGGCCGCGGATCGCTTTCAAGCGGTGGAGATGGAAGATCTCCATAGCCGCCTAGTGCGATCGGGCCAGGTGACCATTATGACGATGCATCGCGCCAAGGGCCTAGATTGGGATGCGGTTTTTGTCCCCTTTTTGGAGGAAAGAACCCTCCCCGGTCAGAGTTGGGTTGCTGCCAATGCTAAGTTCCTCAGTCCTGAGGTGGATTTTATAGACGTGGTGCGATCGCAACTGCGGGCCTATGGCCATCACCAGCCCCTGCCCAACTGGCAAACGGCCTCCAAAAAAGCCACAGCCGCCAAAATCGCCGAGGAATATCGCCTACTCTACGTCGCCATGACCCGTGCCAAGCGCCTCCTGTGGCTAGCGGCTGCCCAGCAAGCTCCCTTTAACTGGCAAAACTTTAATTGGCGAGGGTTTGATCAACTGCAACTGCACGACAGTCCCCCTTGTCCTTTTATCAAAGACCTTGAGAGACAGTTAAAGGCCCATGCAGCACCTACTCCCGGCGATCGCTAAAACTATCGCGCCCCGGTAAGCGTTCCATGGCCGCCAAGACTGCCCGTTCCGCCGCCAGAATATCCCGCTCCGCGCCCCCCAAAAAGAGACGGCCAAAGCTGCCCACCGCAGAAATCTGCAGGATATTAATGAGGGCTGCCTTTTCAGCCTCATTAGCTGCCAGTGCCGCATAGGCTGCCGGTTCCACCTCAAAGACATAGAGGGTTTGTCCCGCTAGAATCATGTTGCCCCGACGGGAGCGGTTAATCAGTTGCGTGTGGTGGGCATCAATGTTGCGAATCACTTGACTCGAAATCACCCGTGGCCGCATGCAATCCTGGACCCGAGCGCCAATGGCATCTAAAATTGCCTGTCCCGCTGCCCGCACTTCCCCCTGATTGCCCGAATGCACCTCCAGTAGTCCGTAGAGTCGCTCAATAAATAGGACTCCCGGCCGCACCACCGCAGACTTCAGGGCAATATCCAAAAGGCGGTTCACATCAATCCCCGGTGAAATCTCCACCCAAAGGGAGCAGTCCCCCGGCAACGGCAAAAACCCTTGGGCCACAGTCCCCAAATAGGCCGCGTGTTGCGGCTGGATAGAATCGAGATAGACATAACTGCGCAGATCAACGCCCAATGTGGTGGATTCCTAACGCGCCAGTACCCATCATCGCCGAAAATTCCCTAGGACAATAGCCGTTGAAGGCGTGGATCGGTAAAGTCCTCAATACAGACCTCTGCCCCTGCGGCTTGAAGGGTCATTGCCGATTGGGTTGTCAACACTCCCCAGCAGAGCATTCCTGCCTGCACCGCTGCCATAACCCCCGCCACGGCATCCTCAAAGACAAGACAATACTGCGGCACCACCTGTAACCGCTCCGCCACTAGTAGATAGCATTCTGGATCGGGCTTGCCCCGCTGCACATCCTGCTCCATCACCACCGTATCGAAAAAGTGACCCACCCCTTCACAGGAGAGCACTAGTTCCACATTGGCGGCACAGGCGGAGGTGCCTAAGCCCAAGCGATAGCCTTTTTCCTTGGCACTTTTGAGAAAGGGCAATAACCCCGGTAACAGTTCCAAATGGGGTGCCAGCAGTTCCCGAAAAACCGCCTCTTTGCCCGCGCCCCAACGCTCTATTTCCGCTGCGCTCAGCGATCGCCCTAAAAGTTCCGGCAGGAGTTCTGCGTTGCGTTTGCCCCCCATGTGCCGCAGGTGCTCCAAGTTGATGTGCTGCCGCAGTTCAGGGGTGCGATCGACATAGATGCACCAAGCTTCCAGGTGATAGGGCATCGTATGGCAGATGACCCCATCCATGTCGAAAATCAGGGCACGCTGGGAGGGGTCAACGGCAAAAAACTCAGAAGAATTAGCCATTGCGGAAAAATTTGGGCATCAGCAACTGTAGTCTATCGCCTTTTGCGCCTAAGGAGGCTGGCCAATTCATCAATGGAATCTTGCCACAGGACAGCCCACAAAATCTCAATTAAAATACGGGCAACCACACCTGCAAAAATAATGAGTCGGGTAGCGGGGGGCATTACTGCCCCCTAGCCCCCTAAGAACCGGACGTGCTAGTTTCCCAGCATCCGGCTCAGGCCTCTCAAAGCCCCTCTTTCAAGAGGGACCGGCTGTGCTGACCATCTCGGCTGTGCACCTGTTTGTGGCAGTTGGCGTGGATTAAGACAAGATTATCCAGGTCGTCAGAACCACCCTTGTGTTTGGGCAATATGTGGTGGATGTCAGTGAGCATGTCTTGCTCAATTTCACCCCCGCATACTGGACAGATACCACCCTGTTTCTTCCATAGTTCTCGGCGGATGCGCCGATATTGAGCAGGGGCTTTTTTGAGTTTCTTGCGTTTCTCAAAGTATTCTGCCCACTCTGGGAGAAACGGATTGGCGTCTGCCTTGATTTTGACGTGGCGTTGGATTCGGGTGTCAGAGGTTTTGATTAGGCGTTTGGTCCTCAGTTCCCCGTTCTTGTCTTTCATCACCATACCGAACACCCAGTCTCTGCTTCCGTTTTTGATGAAGTATTTGTCCTTCACCCATTGGGCAGGTTTGTTTGGGTGCCGGCGCCTTGCCCATCGCCACAATTTGTGCCAGGTGGCGAAGTCCACTCGGTTGAAGGTTTCCTTAGAGACTTGTCCTTTGTGATAGTTGGCCCAACCTCTAATGATTGGGTTGAGTGTGTCTATCACGATTTCCTGGGTTGCTGTCCTAAGTTCCCTTAGAGTGTCTCGGATTTTCTTGAGGAACGCTTTCACGTTCTTCTTCGCGGGTTTGATGAGAAGAACCCCGTTGTACTTGCGAATGTTCCATCCGAGAAAGTCGAAGCCTTCCTCAATATGGACGATTTTTGTCTTCTCGGGGGACAGGGTCAAGCCCCGTTCTTTTAGGAACTCCTGGATTAGGTTTCTGGCTTTCTCCAGGGTTTCCTCATCTTTTCCCGTCACGACAAAATCGTCAGCATATCGGATGAGGTTGACTTTTTGACCTCTGAGGTGTTTGGCCAACAGTTCTTCCATCCCATCTAGGGTTATATTGGCAAGAACTGGGGAGATTACCCCTCCCTGAGGTGTCCCAGCATGGGTGGGGAAGAGTTGCTGTTTCCAGACGAACCCAGATTTAAGCCATTTCCGTAAGATCCCTTTGTCCAGTGGAGTGTTGGCTAGTAGCCACTCATGGCTGATGTTATCAAAGCATCCGGATATGTCAGCGTCAAGGACGTGTTCAGCCGACTTGGCTTTTGCCAGAGCAAGGAAGCATTGTCCTGCCGCATCTGCCGTACATCGCCCTCGGCGGAACCCATAGGAGTTCCGGTCCGCTGTGGTTTCCGCGACTGGTTCTAGGGCTAGGGCATATAGTGCCTGCATTGCCCTGTCCTTCATTGTCGGGATTCCTAGCGGGCGCTGTTTGCCGTTTGCTTTCGGGATGTATACCCGCCTCAGGGGTTGGGGTTTATAGCCTCTTCTCCTGAGGGACTTTATGGCTTGGGTTTTCTGCTCTTGTGTGGACCAGGTTATCCCGTCCACACCAGGTGTTCTACTGCCTGAGTTGTCAGTTACCCGTTTCACGGCGAGGGCTTTGCCGTAGAACGAGTGGGTCAGGAGCCATTGCAAAGCTTTCACTTTGCCCCAGCGTCCTTCCTTCACAGCCTTTGCGATACGCACTTGCAGCCTCTTTACCTCACGGTTGGCTTTGGTCCAGTTTATGCTGTGCCAGCTTGTTTCCGTTTGGTTGGTGACCGCACCAGTGGTTTGGTCCACCGTCATTGTCGGGTAGCAGGGGGGCATCGCTGCCCCCTAGCCCCCTAGGAACCGGACGTGCAAGTTTCCCCGCATCCGGCTCGAGCCCCCCAGGACCCCTCATTTAAGAGGAACCGGTTGTGCATGCAACCTTTACGATACTCATCTACAGCCTCTCTACCTTTTGAGCAGGTTGGTGACCGCACCAGTGACTCAAGATCACCGCCATTTGCATTGTCACCATTAGGAAGGTTCTATAGACTTTCTCGTAAGGGGGGACCGGCGGGAAGTCTGCCCTCTTTCGAGTGGGATGATGTTGAATGTCCTGCCAGCATTCTCAATCCCTATCTAGCCCATTACAGGCTAGCATTCGCTTTTTCCCACCTCCTCTACCCGCACCCCCATCAGCATTCCTTACGGTTTGCCTGCCTTGAATGTTCAAGGCGAAGATACGGGCTTACCGCGTTCCAACCAGATGACACGAGGGGTTAGGTGGTGACTATACCCCGGCGGAGTTGCTGTCCCCGTTCACTGAAAAGCAAGCAGTGAATCCAATCCGCTTTGCCATTTTGGCTCAGGCCTATCAGCATCTTTGGCCTGCTTGGAGTAACGAGGCTTCTAGCGTCACTTCACTTGCGTTCACCATACCCTCAAGCCTAGCTCCCTATCACCTGACGCTGGTGAAGTTGCTTCCTCCTCACGGATTCGGCTCCAACCTTCCGGTTCGGGCTTCATTGTCGGGAGGGCTTCATACCTGACCGTTACCAGTCACGCATGCCTCCTTAGGCTACGGTTGGGGGAACAACCGGTCCCGTTCTAGCTTGTTGGGCTAGTGGGACAATCATCTGGCTAGCTTTCGCGTCGCACTGCCTTGTCTCCATTCAAGAGGTTCTACAGGTTATCTCGCAAAGGGAGACCAGCAGGAAGTCTGCTCCCTTTCGGGCGGGGTGATGTTGGATTGTTTCCTCAACCCCTATCCGGTCCGTTACAGACCAGCATTCGCTTTCTCCTGCATCCCATACCCGCACCCTCATCAGCATTCCTTACGGTTTGCCTGCCTTGAATGTTCAAGGCGAAGATACGGGCTTACCGCGTTCCAACCAGATGACGCGAGGGGTTAGGTGGTGACTTTACCCCGACGGAACTATTGTCCCCGTCCACTGAGATGACAGCAGTGAAACCAGTCCGTTTGCCATTTTGGCTCAGGCCTATCGGCGTCTTTGGCCTGTTTATAGTAACGAGGCTTCTGGCGTCACTTCACTTGCGTTCACCATACCCTCAAGCCTAGCTCCCTATCGCCTGACGCTGGCAAAGTTGCTTCCTCCTCACGGATTCGGCTTCAACCTTTCGGTTCGGGCTCCGTTGTCGGGAGGGCTTCATACCTGACCGTTACCAGTCGCGCATGCCTCCCTAGGCTACGGTTGGGGGAACAACCGGTCCCGTTCTAGCTTGTTGGGCTAGTGGGACAATCATCTGGCTAGCTTTCGCGTCGCACGTCAACATCTATAGTAAGAGTACAGCCCTGCATCTAGACGATGCCATAGGGTAGGTCAAGGGACGTTCATCCCGTTTGAGGGTGGATTTGACGCTTCTAAGTCTGTTCCATATTTTGGAAAAAGGGCTGTAAATTGGCATACAAAAACACGCCAAAGTGGACGTGTTAAGATGAGTGTTACCAGCACGCAGGAGCCATTAGGGGAAGGGTCATGTTTGAACGCTTTACAGAAAAAGCCATTAAAGTCATCATGCTGGCACAGGAAGAGGCTCGCCGCCTCGGCCACAACTTTGTCGGTACCGAACAAATTCTCCTCGGACTGATTGGTGAAGGTACCGGTGTGGCCGCCAAGGTTCTACGTTCTATGGGCGTGAACCTCAAGGATGCCCGCATCGAAGTGGAAAAAATTATTGGCCGTGGATCTGGTTTTGTCGCGGTGGAGATTCCCTTTACCCCCCGTGCCAAGCGAGTGTTAGAACTCTCCCTTGAAGAAGCTCGTCAACTGGGTCACAACTACATTGGTACTGAACACCTCCTGCTGGGACTGATCCGCGAAGGGGAAGGGGTGGCCGCCCGCGTCCTTGAAAATTTGGGTGTTGATCTATCGAAAGTGCGCACCCAAGTCATTCGGATGCTGGGTGAAACCGCAGAAGTGACCGCTGGCGCTAGCCAAGGACGTACCAAAACGCCGACGCTGGACGAATTTGGTGTCAACCTCACCCAGCTGGCTATTGAGGGCAAGCTAGATCCCGTGGTGGGTCGGCAAAAAGAAATTGAGCGGGTGATTCAAATTCTGGGCCGTCGCACCAAAAATAACCCCGTGCTGATCGGTGAACCGGGGGTGGGTAAAACCGCGATTGCTGAAGGCCTGGCCCAGCGCATTGCCAACAAAGATGTTCCCGACATTCTTGAAGACAAGCGGGTGGTCACCCTCGATATCGGCCTCTTGGTGGCAGGCACGAAGTACCGGGGTGAATTTGAAGAGCGGCTGAAAAAGATCATGGATGAAATCCGCCAAGCCGGTAACGTGATCTTGGTGATTGACGAGGTGCACACGTTAATTGGGGCTGGGGCGGCGGAGGGTGCTATTGATGCAGCCAATATCCTCAAACCCGCCCTGGCTCGTGGGGAGTTGCAGTGCATTGGTGCCACTACTTTGGATGAGTACCGCAAACACATTGAGCGGGATGCCGCCTTGGAGCGGCGCTTCCAACCGGTGATGGTGGGTGAGCCCTCCGTTGAGGAAACCATTGAGATCCTCTACGGCCTGCGGGAACGCTATGAGAAGCACCACAAACTGAAAATTTCCGATGAAGCCCTTGAGGCGGCAGCGAAGCTGTCCGATCGCTACATTAGCGATCGCTATCTACCGGACAAGGCCATTGACCTCATTGACGAAGCAGGCTCACGGGTGCGCCTGATTAACTCGCAACTACCCCCTGCGGCCAAGGAACTGGATCGCGAATTGCGGCAAGTGCTCAAAGAAAAAGACGATGCCGTGCGGGCCCAAAACTTTGACAAAGCGGGTGAACTGCGCGATCGCGAGATGGAACTGAAAGCACAAATCCGTGCCATTGCCCAGCAGAAAAAAGCCGAAATCGCCAACGGTGAAGAGGAGACCCCCGTCGTCACCGAAGAGGACATTGCCCACATTGTCGCCTCGTGGACGGGTGTGCCCGTTAGCAAGCTCACCGAAAGCGAGTCGGAAAAACTGCTGCACATGGAGGAGACCTTGCACCAGCGGGTCATTGGCCAAGATGAAGCGGTGAAAGCGATCTCCCGCGCCATTCGCCGTGCCCGTGTCGGTCTCAAAAATCCCAATCGTCCCATTGCCAGCTTTATCTTCTCGGGGCCAACCGGTGTCGGTAAAACCGAGTTAACGAAAGCCTTGGCGGCCTACTTCTTTGGCTCGGAAGAGGCGATGATCCGCTTGGATATGTCCGAATACATGGAGCGGCATACCGTCTCCAAGCTCATCGGTTCGCCCCCCGGCTATGTTGGCTACAACGAGGGCGGTCAGCTCACCGAAGCCGTGCGGCGGCGTCCCTATACGGTGGTGCTCTTCGATGAAATCGAGAAAGCTCACCCCGATGTCTTTAACCTGCTACTGCAAATCCTTGAGGATGGCCGTCTTACTGACTCCAAGGGACGTACCGTTGACTTCAAGAATACCCTCTTGATCATGACCTCGAACATTGGCTCCAAGGTGATTGAGAAGGGGGCGGCGGGCCTTGGCTTTGAGTTTGGCACTGAGGATGCCGCCGAATCCCAATACAACCGCATTCGCTCCTTGGTGAATGAGGAACTGAAGCAATACTTCCGCCCTGAATTCCTCAACCGCCTTGATGAGATTATTGTCTTCCGTCAATTGACGAAGGACGAAGTCAAGCAAATTGCCGACATTCTCCTTAAGGAAGTGTTCTCGCGCCTCACAGAAAAAGGCATCACCTTGGAGGTGACCGAACGCTTCAAGGAACGGCTCATTGATGAGGGCTACAACCCCAGCTATGGAGCGCGGCCCCTGCGGCGGGCAATTATGCGCCTTTTGGAGGACACCTTGGCTGAGGAAATGCTCTCTGGCCGCATCCGCGAAGGCGACACTGCCCTCATTGATGTGGATGAATCCGGTCAAGTGAAGATCCAAGCTCAACCTCGGCGTGAGCTATTGCCCCAGGCGGTTGAGTAGGGTATTTGCTGCCTATGCCAGATACACCGGCAGAGGGTTATGGGAACACCCTCAGCTCCCTAGCGCTGGATCACAACTGGCGCACTATTTATCCCCTAGGGGCTTACCAACTCTCCGGTCTGGCATGGGTCGATCCCCAGGCCCTGTGGTTACGTCAATTGCCTCGTTTACCCTTTTGCCAAGCAACCCTTGGCGCCAGCTTTTTGGCCTTGGATCGGGTGCGGGGCTTTATTTTGCTCATTAACGGTGAAAATGACCACAGCGAGATTCTCAATCCCTACGATCTAGAGCCATTTCTTGATGCCAATGGCCTCTGTCTCTATCGCGAGACCCTCTGGTTTTGTCGGGACACATGGCTCTATCGTTGTCATCTCCCTGACTGGCATGTAGAAAAGATGCTGGAGTGCCGCTATCCCATTTACGGTGTGGCGGTGGATGAGACAGGCATCTATGTGGCCTGTCAAAAATCCGGTTACATCCACTGTTTTGATGAGACCGGTCGAGAGCAGTATCGCCTCAGTGCCCCGGGTATTGGCTGTGAAAATTTAGCCCTCAAGGATGGCTATTTGTGGGTGAGCGATCGCCTAGAGCAATCCATTTATTGTCTCGATCGCCACAGTGGCCATGTTGAATGGGTGGCCTTGACCCCCTTTGCCCAGCCAACAGCGTTCACGTTTGATGCGACAGGACAGTTGTGGGTGGCCTATGGCGGTGAAGAAGCCTATCTGCGGGATAACCCCAACAACCGCGAAGCCCCCCTCGAAATTGATTATCGTGATATTTGCCTGATTCATCCGCTGCTCTACCACACCCATAGGGAGCAGCATTACACCCTCTCCAATGGCTATCTGATTGAGATGGCCTACGTGGAGGAACTGTCTCCCCTTGATGCCTTGCACCTAGATAACTTAGAGTGGCGGATTGCTCTGCCGGCCAATTCCCCGCGCCAAAAACTACTGCGGGTCGAACCCGTGGGTACTCCCTTTCGCTTGGAAACGGTGGCGGATCAGCAGGTGGCGGTGTTTGATTTTCCTGAGCTGCGTCCCTACGAAGCTCGCCTTTTTGGCTGGCGTGCTTGGCTAGAAGTGAGGGGCATGAAGTACCATCTTAGTTTTGACAATATTGACGAGACGCAACCGCTGCCCTCGGAATTTGCAGCACAGTATCTCGTCGATAACGATGAGTTGGCAATGGATCAACCCATTGTCCAAGAAGCGGCGCGGGAAGCGGTGGGCACAGAGACCAATATCCTGCGCAAGATGCTCAAAATTCGTAACTATGTGTACGATCGCCTCAGCTATGCCATGCGCCCCACCATTGAAACCCCTGATGTAGTTTTGAAACGGGGGACTGGGTCCTGTGGTGAGTACGTGGGGGTGCTCCTTGCCTTGGCGCGATTGAATGGCATTGCCTGCCGTACGGTGGGTCGCTACAAATGCCCCCCCTATCCCCAAAAGCGCGGTATTCCCCTCCAGCCTACCTATAACCATGTTTGGTTGGAGTTTTATGTGCCGGGAGTTGGCTGGGTGCCCATGGAGTCTAATCCCGATGATGTTGTGGAGCGTGGTCCCTACCCAACGCGGTTCTTTATGGCACTGCCTTGGTACCACGTGGAAGTGGGCAAAGGCATTCGCTTTGAGACCACAAATTATCGCGATCGCGGGGTACGCCTTGGCGATTTAGCCCTCAACCATGTGCGCTTTACCATTCACAGTGAACTGCCCCCGCTTCTCTAAACAGTTCTAAGGCAGGAGCAAGGGCAGTAGTCCCAAGGGAGCCGGCTGCCAATCGCCGCGCCAATCCAAAAGCTGTACTAACACCAAGTAGCCAATGCCCAATAGCAGGGAAATTGCACCGGTAACGATCGCCACCCATTTGCCCGATGACCGTTGAGACATTCTCAGCCTCCTATTCATTCTTGAGTCGCAATACTGCCATAAAGGCCTCTTGGGGCACATCCACCCGCCCAATCGCCTTCATCCGTTTTTTACCCGCTTTTTGTTTTTCCAGGAGCTTGCGTTTGCGGGTGACGTCGCCACCATAGCACTTGGCCAAGACATCCTTGCGCAAAGCGGGAATGCTTTCACTGGCAATTACCCGTGAGCCAATGGCCGCTTGAATGGGAATTTTAAACTGGTGGCGTGGGATCAAATCCTTGAGTTTGCTAACAAGGGCTCGCCCCACATGGTAGGCCTTATCGCGGTGGACAATAGCCGCCAGGGAATCCACAGGGTCGTTATTGATCAGGATATCCAGTTTCACTAAGTCGTTGGCACGGTAGCCAATGAGGTGATACTCCATACTGGCATAGCCCCGCGATCGCGACTTCATTTCATCGAAAAAGTCCGTCACAATTTCCGCCAAGGGCATTTCATAGACCAAGGTCGTCCGCCCCTGGGTGAGGTAGCGCATATCCTTAAAGATGCCCCGTCGCGACTGCGCCAACTCCATGAGGGTACCCACATAGGTTTCGGGGGTAATCATCTCCAGTTGTACGTAGGGTTCCTCAATTTTTTCGCGGTATTGGGGTTCCGGCAGGAGGCTGGGGTTATCAATCATCAGCACTTCCCCTTTGACCGTGGTGACGCGATAAACCACCGAAGGAGCAGTAATGATTAAATCCAGATTGTATTCCCGCTCTAGCCGCTCTTGGATAATTTCCATATGCAGCAGTCCCAAAAAGCCACAGCGGAACCCAAAGCCCATGGCACTGGAGGTTTCCGGCTCGTAGTGGAGCGAGGCATCGTTGAGCTTCAATTTTTCCAGGGCCTCCCGCAGATCCTCAAACTGATCCGCATCCGTGGGAAAGAGACCACAAAAGACCATGGGTTTGGCCTCAGTGTAACCCGGAAGAGGCTCTTTGGCTGGATTGTGTGCCAATGTAATCGTGTCGCCGACACGGGCATCGCCAACGGCTTTAATGGCGGCGGCGAGGTAGCCGACTTCCCCGGCATGGAGACTCTCCACGGGTTTTTGGTTGGGGGCAAGGACACCTAGTTCATCAATTTCGTACTCTTTGCCGGAGGCCATCAAGCGAATGCGATCGCCCCTGCGGACAATGCCATCCATGACCCGAAAATAGACAATCACCCCGCGGTAGGCATCGTAGTAGCTATCAAAAATCAACGCCCGCAGGGGTTGGTCCACCGTATCGCGCGGGGGTGGCACCAAATGCACAATGGATTCCAGAATCTCCTCAATGCCAATCCCCTCCTTAGCAGAGGCTAGAACTGCTTGGGAGCAGTCGAGACCAATAATCTCTTCAATTTCCGCCTTCACGCGATCCGGTTCAGCTCCCGGCAGATCAATTTTATTGAGAACAGGAATAATCTCTAAATTGTGCTCCAACGCCAGATAGACATTGGCCAGTGTTTGCGCTTCTACCCCTTGGGAGGCATCCACTACCAACAGCGCCCCCTCACAGGCCGCCAGCGATCGCGACACCTCATAGGAAAAATCCACGTGGCCGGGGGTGTCAATCAAATTCAAGATGTACGTTTCACCATCGCGACTGGTGTAGGTCATGCGGGCTGCCTGCAGCTTAATTGTAATTCCCCGCTCCCGCTCCAGTTCCATGTTGTCGAGAAACTGTTCCTTCATTTCACGGGGATCCACCGTGCCCGTCAACTGCAGCAGGCGATCGGCAAGGGTCGATTTGCCGTGATCAATGTGGGCAATGATCGAGAAATTGCGAATGTGGGAAACAGGGACGTCGGTCATACCAGCGAGGGCAACCTTAACAAAATGAAAAACTCCTTTCTTGATTCTAAGGGTCCCTGTCCTATTGTGCTGAGAATTCAGTGGTAGGATAGAAATGAACTGCCGGGATGTAGCGCAGCTTGGTAGCGCATCTGCTTTGGGAGCAGAGGGTCGCAGGTTCAAATCCTGTCATCCCGATCAGAACCGTAAACCAAAAGATTGTTGCCAATCCAATCCTGCGATAGATTAGCCTCAGGGCTTTTGCATACGCATTCATTGATGTTGACGGTTCCACGAACAATTTGCCTGGGATTTTTAGCAGTGATCATGGTGGGGACGTGCCTACTCTGGCTGCCTTGGTCCACCAGTAATGGGCATTGGAATCCCTTCGTTATTGCCCTATTTACAGCCACTTCCGCGGTTTGTGTCACAGGTCACATCATTGTTGATACGGCCACCCATTTTTCCCCCTTTGGCCAATTGGTGATTCTGCTCTTGATTCAAGTGGGTGGTCTGGGGTACATGACGGCCACGACATTTTTAATTATTTTACTAGGACGGAAGTTTAACCTACGGCAAAAAATAGCGTTACAGCAGGCCTTGGATCGGCGGGGCATTGAGGGGGCACGGCAACTGGTGCGCTCAATTTTGGGCTTGACCTTTCTCTTTGAATTGACGGGTACCTTTTTGCTGTGGCTCATTTTTCGCCAAGACTTTAGGGATCCACAGGCCCTGTGGCTTGCGGTGTTTCACAGTATCAGTGCTTGGAATAATGCCGGGTTTAGTCTCTTTAGCAACAGTTTAATGGGGTATCAAACCTCAGTGCCTTTGAATTTGGTGATTTCCCTACTGATTATTTTTGGTGGCATTGGCTATGAGGTCATCTTTGAGTTTTACCTTTGGCTACGGGAGCATCTGCGCTACTGGGGCAAACCCGCCTACTTGATCCGCAAGGCCAGCCAGATGACGTTTAGCCTCAATTTCAAAATTGTAACAAGTACAACAGCGACTCTCCTCATTTTGGGAACAGTCATGCTGTTCCTGACGGAGATGCGATCGCCCGCGCGATTTGGTCTTTTTTCTTGGGATCAGAAGCTCCTCTTGGCGTGGTTTCAGTCGGTTACGGCGCGCACAGCGGGCTTTAATACCGTCAACATTGGTGAATTCAATAATAGCGGGCTATTTATTATGATTGCCCTAATGTTTATTGGCGGCAGCCCCGGTGGCACGGCAGGGGGCATTAAAACAACCACGTTACGGATTCTGGCAGGGATTACCAAGTCGGCGCTCCAAGGGAAAGAGGTGGTACTGCTCTACCGCCGGCAAGTGCCCCCCTCCCTGATCATGAAGGCCGTCGCCGTTGCCTTTGGCTCAATGTTTACGGTGCTGGTTTCAACCACTCTGATTGCGATCGCCGACCCGGAAGAGAATTTCATCAATATCCTCTTTGAAACGGTTTCCGCCTTTGCCACCGTTGGGCTTTCCACTGGTATTACCAGTGATCTCAGCATCTTTTCCAAGTTGGTCTTGATTGTAACGATGTATGCTGGACGGGTGGGTATCCTGCTGCTAATGGCTGCAATTATCGGTGATCCCCAGCCTTCTAACGTTCAATATCCCGAGGAGAATCTGCTAGTGGGTTAGGGGGCGGCGTACTCGGCAATCGCCGCAGCCATCTCTTGGGTACCTACGGGTTCTTTGCCCGGCGCCGCCAAATCGTAGGTGACAAAGCGCCCCTCAGCAATTACTTTTTCGACAGCCGCTTGCAGACGCTGTGCCGCCTCCATTTCACCCAGGTGTTGCAGCATCAAAACCCCTGAGAGAATCAAGGCCGTGGGATTGGCTTTGTTTTGACCTGCATATTTGGGGGCTGAACCGTGAATCGCCTCAAAAACCGCACATTCATCGCCAATATTGGCGCCGGGAGCCACCCCTAGACCACCAATCATCCCTGCACAAAGGTCTGACAGAATATCGCCGTAGAGGTTTGGCATCACCATCACATCGTAGAGTTCGGGCTTCTGCATCAACTGCATGCACATGTTATCGACAATGCGATCTTCAAAGACAATATCGGGGTAACGGCTGGCAATTTCGCGGGCACGTTCAAGGAAGAGGCCATCGGTAAATTTCATGATGTTGGCCTTGTGAACGGCTGTCACTTTTTTGCGGCCGTTAGCCTTGGCATATTTGAAGGCAAACTCCAGGATGCGATCGCTCCCTAGGACAGAAATGGGCTTAACACCAATGGCTGCATCCTCCCGAATCGGCTTGCCCGATAGATCACTCAAAAAGGCGCGAGCTTTAGCTGCTTCGGGACTGGTGTATGCAAACTCAATCCCGGCGTAGAGGTCTTCGGTATTCTCGCGAACAATGACGAGGTCAATGTTTTGAAAATAGCTTTTCACCCCAACAATGGATTTAGCAGGCCGTAGGTTCGCATAGAGATTGAGCCGCTTGCGGATCTCGACATTGACAGAACGAAAGCCTGTCCCCACGGGGGTGGTAATTGGGCCTTTGATGGCAGTTTTCGTACTTTTGATGGCATCGATAACCTCTTCGGGCAAGGGGGTACCGTAGCGCTCCATCATGGCCACGCCGGCATCCACCACCACCCAGTCAATTTTGACGCCTGTGGCATCAATGGCGGTGCGAGCTGCCGCGGCAACCTCAGGACCAATACCGTCGCCGCGAATTAAGGTGACAGCGTGGGACATGAATTTTCTCTCCCTATACAGAATTTCAATACAGAGATACCCGGAGGGTAGGATGCAGCTAAATGAGCTTCACGGTACGTAGGGTGTGAAACAAAATCGTCGCCAGGGCGATCGCGCCCGCAACAATGACAAAGTACAAAACAACTCCCATTTTGTTTCTCCTCAACTTGCAATCATTCACCCTGGGATTGAGAGGACCCTAGGCTGTGCCTACAAAACTAACATCACTGAATCGTTTTTGTGCTTCACTGACGGGATGATTTTTGCCCTCCTCTTGCCAGTAGTTAATGATTTCGGTGGCACGGTTGAGGAGTTCAATGCGCTCGGCTTCCGTAATCCAAGATTTCTTCTCTAACTCCGCCTTGAGGAGTTCCCAAGCATCGGTGCGCGGCCAAAAGAAGTAGGAGGTGAGGGGGCTTGTCCCTTTGCCAACAATTTGATCGACAGCGATCGCCACGTCTTTCTCTAACCAAAGCACTCTTAGGGTAAAGCGGGACAACTCTAACCTCCTAAAACTTATTTTCACAAAAGACCATCCCTTATAATAACCAATCAGGCCAACTGCATACAAGTTTCTGGAGGGCTACAGTTGAGGACCCCCTGTGCCTGTGTCTTTTTTGATATTGATGGGGTGATTCGCGACGTCAGTCGTTCCTATCGCCGTGCCCTAGCGGATACCGTTGAGCATTTTACGGGGGGTGCCTATCGTCCCAGTCAAAAGGAAATTGACGACCTCAAGGCGGAAGGCTGCTGGAATAATGACTGGGAAGGAGCCCGCGAACTCATTTATCGCTACTTTGAACGCCAAGGAAGCCCCCGTTCCCAAGTGCCCTTGGACTACAAACGCTTAGTGATCTTTTTTGAGGAGCGCTATAGTGGCAAAGATTGGTCAGGCTATATCCAAGATGAGCCCCTACTCGTGGATGTTGCCTATTTTCAGACCCTCGATCAAGCGCAGATCCACTGGGGGTTTGTCAGTGGTGCCCCGCGGGACTCGGCAGAATATGTCCTGAAACACCGTTTGGGGCTGGCTCAGCCCCTGTTGATCGCCATGGAAGATGCCCCCGGCAAGCCTGACCCCACAGGACTCCGCATGGCCTACCGTCAGGTCACTGATCAAGAAACCATTCCCGCCTTTTATGTGGGGGACACCGTGGCGGATATGCAAACTGTTGCCAATGCTCGCAAAGAACAAGCAACAACGCCGTGGATTGCCCTCGGAGTGATTCCTCCCCATGTCAAGCCTGAGGATCGGCAACTCTATGGCGATCGCCTACGCGCCGCGGGCGCCAGTGCAGTTTTTGAACGCACCTGCGACATTACCCCAG
This sequence comes from Thermosynechococcus vestitus BP-1, assembly GCF_000011345.1. Classification (NCBI taxonomy): domain Bacteria; kingdom Bacillati; phylum Cyanobacteriota; class Cyanophyceae; order Acaryochloridales; family Thermosynechococcaceae; genus Thermosynechococcus; species Thermosynechococcus vestitus. The sequence goes on along the minus strand of NC_004113.1, from coordinate 282,975 downwards.
CGGTGGTGGCAGCGTTCTTAGGGCAATTGGCTGCCCACGACTCAAACGGCGGGCAATAAGATCGCAGCGTTCATTGCCGACATCTCCCCTATGGCCGCGGACATGGTGCCATTGGACTAAGGGATCATTGAGGGCATCTAACTCCTGCCAGAGGTCTTGGTTGAGAACCGGCTTTTTGGCGGCTGTTTTCCAGCCCCGCCGTTTCCAGTGGTGAATCCACTCAGTAATTCCCCTGAGGACATACTCGCTGTCGGTGTAAAGGGCGATCGCGCTCCCAGGGGCCAGTTGGCGCCATGCCTTGAGAGCTTCAATCGCAGCCTGTAATTCCATGCGATTATTCGTCGTGGCCGGGTGGTGTCCCCCGAGCTCGTGCACAGAGCCATCGGTAAAGTAAATAACCACGCCCCACCCCCCCGGTCCGGGATTGCCTTCACAGGCACCATCGGTATAGATGGCACGAATATGGGTCATGGGTCTCTATACTCTCCAAATACTAAAAAAGGGTGGCCAGAACACCACCCTCGAAACAAATCAATACCAAAGATTACTTGATGCTCACTTTGGCGCCGGCTTCCTCGAGTTCTTTCTTGGCGGCTTCGGCGTCTTCTTTGCTGGCACCTTCTTTCACGGGTTTGGGTGTGGATTCCACCACTTCCTTGGCTTCCTTGAGACCCAAGCCAGTCAAAGAGCGCACCACTTTGAGCACAGCAATCTTCTTGTCAGCGGGGACTTCTTCAAGAATGACATCGAAGGCGGTTTTCTCTTCGACTTCTTCTGCGGGAGCAGCCGCAGCACCGGCCACGGGCGCGGCCACCATCATCCCACCAACAGGGGCAGCGGCACTGACGCCAAAGGTCTCTTCAATTTGCTTGACCAGCTCGGCCGCTTCCAAGAGGGTCAAGGATTTCAACTTTTCGAGAATTTCATCGGTTGCAGCAGACATTGTAAACTCCTATCGTTTCAAAGTTGGCAAACAAGAACAGGTGGCTTCCCAAGGGAAACCGAAAACAGGATCGATCTATGCCGCACCTTTGTCGGCGATCGCCTGCGTTGCCCGCGCCAAGGAAGCAGGAACTTCCTTGATGCCAATGGCAATCTTCGCTGTGACGGCGTTGAGGGCACCGGCAATCTGCGCCATGAGTTGTTCTTTTGAGGGCAGATCACCAATGGCCTTCACTTGCGCTTCGTCAAGGGCACGTCCCTCCATGACCCCACCGCGGAGGGTGGTTTTTTTCGTGGCCTTTTGGAATTCTTGGTAGGCCTTAATTGCGCCTCCAATGTCATCCTTGAGCAAGAGGAACGCTGACGGTCCCTTGAGGAATTGGGTTATGGGTTGCCAAGTGTCACTTTCTTTGACCGCCAATTCCATCAGCGTATTTTTAGTAACCTTGCAACTGGCATTGCACTTGCGCAAGCGTTGCCGCAAATCCTTCATCTCAGCATCGCTGAGACCCTGGTAGTCAATCACCAGTGCCATCTGTGACTCCCTCAAGCGCTCCTTGAGCTCCGCCACAATTTCTTTTTTGTTTGCTAGCGTGCGTCCCACGCGCATCACCTCCTCTAGTCAGTGAAAGAAAAACCCCAGCAAGGGTGCCGGGGCGATCGCCCAATCGCAACGGATGGACTTCGCAAACCTCGGCAGGAAGATTATGTCTCAGCCAGACCCCTGCGGTCTTCGGTTTTAGTCTTGAGTTGTCAATGATTGGGCAATAGGCAAGTCCTCCTTAGGCGGCTTCGGCCAGTTTGAGCTCCCGCAGAGCGTTAATGTCCACCTGAATGCTCGGCCCCATGGTCGCAGCCACATAGACACTGCGCCAGTAGCGCCCCTTGGCACCACTCGGGCGGTTGCGGTCAATACTTTCTTGCAGTGCCTTGAGGTTAACGAGCAGGTCCTCGGCGCTGAAGCTGGCTTTGCCAAAGAGCACATGGACAATCCCGCTGCGATCGGCGCGGAATTCCACTTTCCCCGCTTTGAACTCCTGAATGGCTTGGGGCAAGTCAAAAGTCACCGTACCGGCTTTAGGGGATGGCATGAGTCCCCGTGGCCCCAGAATCCGACCCACTTTGGCCACTTGGGGCATCATATCGGGGGTGGCAATGAGGAGGTCAAAGTCCATCCGCCCCTTTTGAATTTCGTCAATCAGCTCCTCTGAACCGACAACATCGGCGCCGGCGGCACTCGCTTCGGTCACTTTTTCACCACGGGCAATCACCGCCACGCGAATGGTTTGACCGGTGCCCTTGGGGAGCGCCACGGTAGTACGCAATTGTTGATCGGTATATTTTGGATCAATGCCCAAGCGGATGTGGGCCTCCGCCGATTCAGGAAATTTAGCGGTGGCCGTTTCCTTGAGCAGTTGTAGGGCCTCAAGGGGAGCGTAGGGACGATCCTCCACCTTGGCATAGAGTTCGCGCAGTCGTCGCGAGAGTTTACGCATCAGAATTTACCTCCACGGGGTACCAACGAAACAACGTTTCTCCCCCAACACAACAAAGGACTCAACAGGCACACACTCAAAAAGCTTTAGTCGGTAATGGTCACACCCATATTGCGGGCCGTGCCCTCGATAATGCGCATGGCCGCTTCAATATCGTTAGCATTCAGATCCGGCATTTTCTTCTCAGCAATTTCCCGCAGTTGGGCACGGGTGATGCTGCCCACTTTTTTCTTATTGGGTTCGCCGGAGCCCTTTTCAATGCCAGCAGCTTTTTGGATCAGTACGGAAGCGGGCGGCGTTTTGAGAACAAAGGTGAAACTGCGATCTTCATAGACCGAAATTTCAACGGGAACCACCATCCCCACTTGATCGGCGGTGCGCGCATTGTACTCTTTACAGAACATCATGATGTTCACACCGTGCTGACCAAGGGCTGGACCAATGGGGGGAGCAGGGTTGGCTTTACCTGCTTGAATGGCCAGTTTAATAACTGCGACGACCTTTTTCGCCATAGTGAGTTAGCGTCCTAATCTACTTTTTCCACTTGAGTGACTTCGAGTTCGACCGGCGTTTCGCGGCCAAAAATCGAGAGTAATGCTTTCAGTTTGCTGCGCTCAGCACTGACTTCAATTACCTCGCCCTCAAAGTCCTTAAAGGGACCATTGAGAACTTTGATCTTATCACCACTGTTGAGATCAATGCGGTGAACCGGTTCTTGTTCTTGGGCTTTGCGGAAGATACGCTCCACTTCGGCTGGACTCAGGGGCATAGGCTTGACATGACCGCGTCCCCGGCCTGTACTGCGGCGCTGCTCAGCACCGACAAAGTTAATCACATTGGGGGTGTTTTTAATCACCTGCCAAGCTTCATCATCAATTTGCCATTCGCCGGTTTCGGGAGATTGCTGTGCCCGCACTTGGACGAGCACATAACCGGGAAAAACTTTTTCCTCAATGGTTTGCCGCGAGCCATCTTTTTTGATTTTGATGACGGGGGTTTGGGGAATTTCAATGCGAAAGATGCGATCGGCCACATCCAGCGTATGGAGCCGCTGCTCGATGGTGCTTTTCACTTTTTTTTCGCAGCCAGAGGCTACTTGCACGGCATACCAAAACCGTTTGACCTTACCCGCTTGCTCCCCTTCCGACACTTCAACGGTATCGTCAAGGGGATCGTCCAGATCGGCATGATCAGTAAATTCACTCACCATAGGCGCGTACTCGTAGAAATCTTTGGCTGTCTAAAAAATCAGTGTGGCCAGCCAACGAAAGAGTTCATCCACTAGGTAGATGACAGCAGCGGAAAGGGAAACAATGAGAATGACTGCCGCAGATTCGCCAATCAGGCGCTGGCGATCGGGCCACACCACTTTATTGAGTTCTTCCTTGGTTTCGCGGAAAAACTCAGTTAGATTAAAGCCACGACTGGGCTTTTCGCCTTCGGTACTCTTGCTCACGGCGGCACTCCACTGGGGCGGGGCAGCCCGTTGCTACCCGTTTAATTCAGCGCGATTTATTATCATAGCAGGTTTCTTCTCTTTAGGAAATCCCCATGTTTGATTGCCTGCGATCGCGCACCCTCACAACGGCGATGGGTGAGGTAGCCTACGTAACGAATGATGTCAGCACGGCGAACCATGCCCGGCCGCCCCTATTTTTTTGGCATGGCTTTGGCGGTGGCTCGAGCCGCTATGAGTGGTCGGCGGTTTATCCCGCCTTTGCAGCCGAGTATTCCCTTTTTGCTTTGGATTTGCCCGGTTGGGGAGCTTCTGAGCATCGCGATCAACCCTATACGGTGGCGGCCTATGGGGATCACTTGCTGGAGTGCCTTGGCCAATTGACGGCAGAACCAGCGGTGGTGATCACGTCTTCACTGACGGCAGCCTTTGCCATCCAGGGGGCGATCGCCCATCCCCAACGCTTCCGTGGCCTCATTCTCACCTGCCCCACGGGTTTGAGTGATTTTGGTCAAGATTACCGCCAAACTCCCCTTGCCCAGATTGCCCGCCAGCCCTATGTGGATATAGCCTTTTATCGCCTTGGTGTCGCCAATCCCCTGAGTGTGCAATCCTTTATGGCTCATCAACAGTTTGCCCGACCTAGCCGCATCAGCCCCGAAATGGTTGCCACCTATACCCAAGTGGCACAGTCGCCGGGGGCAGAATTGGCGGCACTGGCTTTTGTGAGGGGTGATCTCTGCTGCGACCTCAGTCGCTTCTTGCCCCATTTGACGGTACCGACCTATATCGTTTGGGGAGAGCAGGCAAAACTTCCGCCTCTGAGTGTCGGTCAACGCTTGGCCCAGTTAAACCGGGAGGCGATTCGTGCCTTTGATGTGATTCCAGGGGTGGGCCTAACGCCCCAGCTGGAGTGCCCGGCGGTGATGATTGGCTTCATCGATCGCTATCTGAGCCAATTGAGGTAAGGGCTTCCCCTTGCAGCCCTTGGAATTTTGGATACCATTTCCCTCTATCTCTGAATTGCCCTAGGGCTGAGGCTGGGCATTCGCAGTGGCGGGTAGGGTGGTGCCATAGACACGGGGGCGATCGCCCTGGGCCAATTGGGTGCTGCCTTGGGTATCTACCGCCCAAATCGTCACTTTGGGATTCCCCATCGTTTGGGTTTGAAAGAGCACCCGTTGGGGATCCGTTGTGCTCCAGCCGAGGAGGGTGGCAAAGTCGTATTCCTCAGCAGTGGGATAAACTGTGGCCACATGACCCACCCCCGCCTGCCAAATCCACGCACTGTCACTTATTAAATCCGTGGCAAAAAGCCCAGCGACCTGTCGCACCAAAAGACGATCGCCCGTTGCTGACCAACCGACAGGAACCAGCACCGCAATCAGACCTTGGCCTTGGGGCACCTCTGCCAAAAATTCCGGCGGCATTTCCTTGAGACTTGCAATCCGCTGCCGGCGACCACTCTGGCGATCGCGAATTTCAAGAACGCTCACCAGTTGCTGCCGTTGCGCCTCGGGCTCAGCCCTAAAGTAGAGGGTGGCCTGTGCCCCATAGCGGCCATCGGGAGAGAAATACTGGGGCGTCTGCTGCGTGAAGCGGAGGGATTTCTTGGCTTTTACGGCGGCAGCGTGGCCGTCCTCAATCCATTTCCAAGGGAGCGGGAAGGAACTCTGGAGGGGATCCGCGACAACAGTTTCTACAGGTTGATCGGGGGCAGGGGGTCCTTGGGATTGGGCAAGCATCACTGGGGCGATCGCGAGGGTGGTCAGTATCCCACAGACTGAGGAGATCAAAAAGCCCCGCCGCGGCTCAAATCGGGTTACCATGAGGTCACTCCCCTTAAATAAAATTTTTTATTGACAGTTTGGTTCAATGAATGACAACGGCTCCTCCCATCTCCAGCATAGCAATTGGCCTCGACCGATCGCCGGCAAATTAACGAATTTTTATGGTCTTGACAGAATTAATCAAGAAATCTCGTGACTATTTACGTTCATTGGCAGTCATTGAGATTCATTCCCAGTGGTTTCCTCTCACCTCACCCTCCCTCAAGGATGTAGGGACGACCCCCTATGGTGTGAATGCTAAAGGTCATCTGACGTGGCCCAAGGGTCGGCACTCCCTGTGGTTGGGGCAGCGGCTCAGTGTACCGGCGATGGTTCAGGGCTATAGCGTAGCGGGTTTAACTCTACGCCTTGATCTGAGGTGGTGGGCGGATCAGGCAACGGTGTATGTCAATGGCCAGGCGGTTCACCAAGGGGATTTATTTGATCATTCGGTGAGCCTTTGCCTAGGGGAAGCCGTAACCCCCGGCCAAACCTGGGAGGTGATGTTGCATCTCATCAGTCCCGGCCACGATGACGGTGCTTTGGTGAAATCCTGCCTGCGGTTTGAATCGCCCACGGGAGTTGACCCCGCCTTTGTTGCCGCTGAGTTGAACATTTTGGAGATTTTTGCTGAAACCCTCAACCTAGAACCCCTTGAATTGCTGCTTCAGGAGGTTTTAAACAGTCAAGGGCAGCGCCCCATCTTAGATTCGTTGCTGGCGCAGATGCATGACAGCATGCTGGCGATCGCCACCCCTTTACGGGAGTTCACCATCCATCTATGTGGCCATGCCCATTTAGACTTGGCTTGGCTGTGGCCCATCGCAGAAACATGGCAAGTGGCACAGTCCACTTTTCAATCCGTCTTGGGGCTCAAGAAACGCTACCCTGAGCTGACCTTTACCCACTCCACCCCAGCTTTGTATGCCCATTTACAAACCCATGCCCCAGAACTCTTTGGGCAAATTCAGGCCGCCGTTGCCGCCGGTTGGTGGGATGTGGCCGCGGGTCTTTGGGTGGAACCGGAGCTAAATCTCATTCATGCTGAGTCCATTGCCCGTCAAATTCTCTATGGGCAGCAGTACGTGCAGCAGGTCTTTGGTGAAATGAGCCCCATTGCTTGGTTACCCGATACCTTTGGCTTTCCGGAACGCTTGCCCAGTTTCTTGGCCCAAGGGGGAATTCGCTACTTTGTCACCCAAAAATTGCGCTGGAATGACACCACCCGCTTTCCCTACGGTTGGTTTGTCTGGCGGGATGTGGCAGGGGCTGAGATCCATGCCCTGATGTCAGCACCCATTGGCGAGGGGATTGATCCGGTGAAAATGGCTACCTACGCCCAACAGTGGTGGCAACAAACGGGATCGCAGCGCAGCCTCTGGCTCCCCGGTGTTGGCAATCATGGTGGTGGGCCAACGGCAGAAATGTTGGAACGGGTGCGACGCTGGCAACGCCTCGGCGGCATTGGACCGCAGTGGCAATGGACCACCGTGCGAGAGTATTTGGCACAGTTGAGCCAAGAAACACCGCCGACCCCGCAGTGGCAAGGGGAACTGTATTTAGAATTCCACCGCGGTTGCTACACCAGTCATGGCGATCAAAAGGCTGCCCACGATCGCGCCCAACGGCAACTACAAGAAGCAGAGCGCTGGTGTGCCCTCGCCGCAATTACGACTTCTTTTGCCTACCCCAGGGAAGAACTCAAAACCAGTTGGCAACAACTGCTCTTTAACCAGTTCCACGACATTCTCCCCGGCTCCTCAATTCCTGAGGTCTATGCTGAGGTCAATCCGACATGGCAGCAGCTTCTGAAAACCACAGAAACGTTACTGGCTGCGGCCCAAACCGCTCTGTGTGCGTCGATAGACTACGGCACCCCCCCCGTGGCAGGGGCCATTCCTGTGGTTATTTTCAATAGTGGGGTGGGCGATCGCGCCGGGGTTGTCCACATCGATTTGGCACAGCTACCGCAGGAGATCCCCTCGTGGCGGGTGTATTGTCCACGGGGCAACTACGATTTACCAGCACAGTTGAATGCGCCCCAAGGGTGTCTGACGTTTTCTACCCCTGAGGTGCCGGGAATTGGCTACACACTGCTGTGGCTCTGCCCGCGATCGCGCCCTGAGACCTTACCCACCCCCCCCTTAGGCTATGTCTTGGAAAATAACTATCTCCACGTTGAGATTGATCCGGCAACGGGGGAAATCACGAACCTCTACGACAAGTTGAATCATCGTCCCTGTTTGGGCGATCGCGGCAATCAACTGCAATTTTTCCGTGATCAGGGGCAATACTGGGATGCCTGGAACATTGATCCCAACTATGGGCGGCATCGACTAGCGGGCGCGATCCTAGAGTCCATTGAATGGGTGACGTGGCATCAACTGGAGCAACGCCTACGGGTAAGGTGGCGCTTTCAGTCCTCGTGGATTCAGCAGGAATATGTGTTGCAGTATCAAACCCCCTGGCTGCGCATTGATACGGTCATTGACTGGCAGGAGGAACATATTCTCCTGAAGGCGGCTTTTCCCTTGGCAATCAGTGCTGAGCAGATCACCTGTGAAACTCCCGGCGGCGTTACGGTGCGCCCGACACTCCCTAATCCCCACCTCAGTCCCCATGAACAAACAAAATGGGAGGTGCCCTTTCTCACTTGGGTAGATTTGAGTACGCCAGAGTATGGGGTGAGTCTTTTCAGCGACTGCAAGCACGGCCTTGATGCCCAAGCCAATCAACTGCGCTTGACCCTCTTGCGATCGCCCACATGGCCAGATCCGACCAGCGATCGCTGTCAGCACTGCTTCAGCTATGGCGTGTTTCCCCACAGTGGCTCATGGCAGGCGGCGGCTGTCCCCCAATGGGCGGCTCAGTTTCATCATCCCCTCAGGAGCGCGATCGGTCACGGGGCAACGAAGCCGTTTGACCCCTCTCCAGGAGCCTTACCCGCCTACGCCCATCTGCTCCATTGGTCGGAGGCCGGCATTCAATGCCTTGCTCTCAAGGAAGCAGAAGATGGAGAAGGCTGGCAATTGCGCGTGGCAGACGTGGCTGGGGAAGGGGGCCCCTTGGAACTGCACTCAACCCTCATCCCATGGCAGATCAAAGCGCGACAAACCCTTCTCGAGATGCCCACAGACGGTGGAAACGCAATGACCCTAAAGCCATGGGAAGTGGTAACCCTGCGGCTGGAAACTTAGAAGGGCACTTCGTCCAAGCTAATATCCTCGAATTCGGGGGGTGGGGGGGCCACCCTAGGTGTCACGGGTACGGTGGCGGCGGGCTGGGCAGGGTGATCCACAATGTTGCCGTCAACTGTGTAAAAACGGCTCACCACTAGCTCGGCGCGTTTTTCTTTGAAGCCCTCGGGGCGGTCAATGGTGTCCATTTTTAGCCGACCTTCTAAAATCAGGCGATCGCCCACCTTGCACTCTGCATGCATTTTTTGTCCTAAGTTACCCCAAGCAACTGTTCGCAAGCTCATGGGTGGTTCTTCACTGCGAAGGCTAGCAAACTGCACTACCATTGTCGCCACCGCCATCTGATTTTCTTGGGTGTAGCGTAGTTCTGGGCCTTGGATGACTTCCGCAAAGAGGACGCAACTATTCATCTGTGGGCTTCCAACCGCTCATGTTTTTTCCAGTATAGTCCCAATGGCTGCCGCAACAAGGCCACAAGATGACTGCAGCGCAACTCTGGGGTTTTCCTTTGCACAGACGGCTGTGGCCAATTTCATATTCTTGCACTAGTATATAGTTAATTAAATAAATTTGCAGAGATACAGTCATGGCACGGGTAGTTGTCCTTGGCGCGGGCATTGGTGGATTGCCCACAGCCTACGAATTGAAACATCGTTTAGGCGATCGCCATGAAGTGATCTTGGTTTCTGATGTGGATCGCTTTACATTTATTCCCGGACTAGTAGCGGTTGCCCTCGGACACAATTCCCTCGAACGGCTGCAAGTGCCCCTCGAGACAGTGAGCCGGCGCCATGGGTTGAGGTGGGTGCAAGGCAAGGTTCAGCGGCTGGCTCCTCAGGAAAAGAAAATTTACTTGCCTGAACAAGCCCTTGACTACGACTATTTGGTGATTGCCACAGGGGCAGAACTCGCTGTTGATCTCATTCCCGGCCTTGGTATCCACAGCCATTCCGTGTGTACTCCCGCCCACGCAGTTGCCGCCCAGCGAGCATGGCAAGAATTCCTCAAAGAGCCAAGGGACTTAGTTGTGGGTGCTGCTCCCGGCGCCAGTTGCTTTGGGCCTGCCTATGAATTTCTCTTTTTGGCAGAGCACGCCCTGCGGCATCATGGGTTGCGCGATCGCGTCAAGATCACCTTCATTACCCCTGAACCCTACGTTGGCCACTTGGGGATTGGCGGCTTGGCCAACAGCGATCAACTCACCCGCAACCTGATAGAGAAACGGGGGATTGAAACAATCACCAATGCGGAGATCACTGCCATTGAGCCGCATCGAATCCTACTGCGGGATAGACCGGTGATTCCCTTTGGCTACAGCATGATTTTGCCGCCTTTTCGCGGAGTGCCCTTTGTGCGCGCCTCTGGCCTTGGCAATGAGAAGGGGTTTTTACCCTTGCTACCGACCCTACAGCATCCCAACTATCCTGAAATCTATGGGGTGGGCATCAGTGTTCACCTTCCACCTTTAGAAGTGACCCCTGTGCCTGTGGGAGTGCCCAAAACTGGTCAAATGACCGAGGAGATGGCGATCGCTGCGAGCCACAACATTGCCGTTGCCCTTGGGGAATTAGTGGCTGACCCTGTGGTACCGACACTGGATGCCCTATGTTTTGCTGACTTTGGCAATACCGGTATTGCCTATATTGCCGCTCCGGTCATTCCTGAACCCCCTGGGGAGAACCGCCGCTTGGCCTGCGCCCTTCAAGGATTGTGGGTCAGTTGGGTGAAGGCTGCCTTTGAACGCTACTTCCTACTGAAAATGCGGTGGGGATTGGGTGTCCCTTGGTTTGAACAGTGGGGACTGCGGCTATTCTTTGGTCTTTCCCTTGTGCGTCCCCTGCAACCCACGGTGTTTCCAGAGCAGCAACCTATCATGAAAGTTTGACAGACAAACATTGACAAAATAAATTTAATAGAGAGGTCATTTCTATGGTGCGCATCTTTCTCATGGCTCTCTTGATGGCATCCCTATGGATTCAGGGTTCCCCAGCCCCCTTGGCCAGTGCGAATCCTGAGGAACTGGGGAAAGTGGTTACGGCCATTGAACAGTTGGATCAAATGCGCATTGGCCTTGCCTCTACCCTAGAAGGGGGGACTAGCGAACCGACCCTTGACACCTTTAAGGCCGTCTGTGCCCCCGTGGGCAAGCAAGCCAAGGAAATTGCCGCTGCCAATGGCTGGCAAGTGCGTCAGGTGGCACTCAAGTACCGCAACCCCAACCATGCCCCGCGCACTGCACTGGATGTGCAAGCCCTCAATCAGTTTGATAACAACCACCACCTGCAAGCCTTTTGGCAAACCGATAAGGAAGGGGTGCACTACTTCCGTCGCATTGATGTCCAAGCCAGTTGTCTTGCCTGCCATGGGGCTAAAAATCGCCGTCCCGCCTTTATTCAGGAAAAATATCCCAGCGATCGCGCCTATGGCTTCCGTGTTGGCGATCTGCGGGGCATGTACGCTGTCACGATTCCCCAAATTCAGCAGGCCCTGCAAACCTCACCCTAAGGAGGTGCTCCCATGGCCCGTTGGCAACGTTGTTTACTTTTGCTCCTGTTAGTCATTCCCCTGTGGCTGGCGGTGTCCCCCAGGAGCCATGCCATGATTCGCACCATTGAAGAGGCTCCCAATCAAGTGGTGGTGCAGTCGCGGCATCCGCTGCGGGATAATCGTGGCTTTACGTGGCAGGTGATTCTTTTTTCTCGTCCTGACCAGTTGCAGTTGCGCTTGGTGGGCTTTCCAGAGCAGTACCATTTTCGCCATCCCGATCCCTTGGTGTTAATCACCTCCAGCGGTCAAACCCTCACCGCCGCGGATGACTTTCCCAAGGCAGACACCGTTGCCAATGTAGGACAGTTTGATCTGTTGCCCCTCGCCTGGCAACTGCCGAGGAGTGAACCCTTGGTTCTGCGTCCGCCCCTAGAGGAGCAGGGGATTGAGATTGCTGTTCCTGCTGCTGTGGTCATTGAGTGGCAGACCCTGAGGGCGGGAGTTTAGGAATGGGTGGCAATGGGCGTTGGTGTTCCGAGGGCAAGGAGTAGGGCTTGGGCTTTGCTCAGGGATTCGTGCCATTCCCGCTCTGGAGCGCTGTCGGCCACAATACCGGCACCGACTTGTCCCCAAGTTGTCTGGCGATCGCGCCCCACCAAGAGGGTACGGATGAGGATATTCAAGTCCAGATGCCCTCGCTGATCCCAGTAGCCACAGGAACCGTAGAACAAATTGCGGGGAAAGGGCTCAAGACCTGCCAAAATCTCCATGCAGCGCACCTTGGGACAGCCAGTGATGGTGCCACCCGGAAAGAGAGCACGGATGACATCCACGGGGGATCTCCCCGGCTGCAACTTGCCGCGCACATTGCTCACGAGGTGCATCACATGGCTGTAGTACTCCAAACTTAGGAGTTCATCCACCACCACAGTGCCCCATTGGCAGATCCGCCCCAAGTCGTTGCGCTCCAAATCCACAAGCATAATGTGTTCTGCCTGTTCCTTGATATTGCTACGGAGTTCCTCGGCATAGGCGCGATCGGCCGCAGGGGTTTGGCCACGGGGACGGGTACCGGCAATGGGTCGTGTTTGCACCCAATCGCCCTGAACCTGCACCAAGCGTTCCGGTGAACAACTGACAATGTAGCCCCAAGGGGTCTGCCAAAAGCTGGCAAAGGGAGAGGGGTTAATCTGCTGTAGCCGCAGATATTGTTGCCACGGATCAACGCCGCCATCATGGCAAAAGCGCGCCGACAGATTGGCCTGAAAAATATCGCCAGCGCGGATATGGCGGAGAATGTGCTCAACGGCTGCTTGGTAGGTATGGGGCTGCCAGCCCGCCGCTAGCTCAATCCTGCCGGGGCGATCGGGGAATAAGAGGGACTGCTCAGGGGAAGGCTCTTCAAGAGTTTGTTGCAGCGCCGCCAGTTGACTCGCGCTCGACGCCGCCAGATACAGGCAATCCGCCTGATGATCCAAGACAGCAAAGGCTTGAGGCTCATACCAAAAGGCCACTGGAAAAGGAAGCGGATCGGGTTTGGGCGGGGGTAGCGCTTCAATTTCCCATGCCAATTCGTACCCCAGCCATCCCAACCACCCGCCTGCAAAGGGCAGATGGCTGACTGCTTCAGGCACAGTGCTTCCCTGGGGAAATGTTTGTAATGTTGGCAGCACTTCACCGAGGGATAACACCCACTGGCGATCGCGCCGCGGTGACCCCGCACAAATGGAGTAGCGAGCTTGGGGTGTGGGGGCTTGGGCTGGACTTTCCAGTAGGACAGCAATCGGCTCCCTCAAAAACAACTGTTGAAAAATCACGCGACCCGTGCGCCCACCCAGGGGCAGAGAACGCCAAAGCCACGGCTCACAGGGGCCCATCACGAGTGCTCAACCCCCAACCAACCCAGGCGAATTAACCAAAATAGCCCCATACCCCCCAAGGCCAACCAATCTCGCCGCTGCAATCGCAGATGGTGCCACGGATTATCGTAGGTTCCCGGTTCTTGAAAGCCCCGCACTTGCATGGCACAGGCCACCTGCTCTGCCCGCAGGAGCAAATTTTCCAACAGCCGTACCGCCAAGGTGAGCCATAGCTGGATACTGCCCTTAATGCCCACGAGTCGCCAATTAATGGCACGAGTCCGCACCGAGCGGCTCAGGTTTTGCACTTCTTCCAAGACCAAGGGAATAAACCGCAGTGAAAGGGTCAAAGTCAGGGCAATTTCGGCCACCGGCAGCTTAAAGCGTTTCAGGGGCTGCATGAGATTTTCTAAGCCAGCGGTCACTTCCTCAGGAGCAGTGGTGAGCAAAAACAAATGTGTACTGTAGAGGAGTGTAAACAGGAGCGTACTCAGGCGGATGCCTAAATCCAGCGATCGCTGGGAGACTTGCAGCTGAATGGGAAACTGACCCACTTGGGTGTGAAATTGCCACAGGATATAGCGGTAACTCGTGGGTGGAACCGTGGCTGCCAAGGGACGACGGGGTTGATAGGTTACAGCCATCCCATCGGGCATCAACGCTGTGATCACCAGAATTAAACTACCCAGCAGGAGGAGCCACAGCAGTTGCCGCCGCCATACCCGTGCAGGAATTCCCCCTAGGAGCGTCAGGAGAATTAAACTGACCACTAGCCCCAACCGCCAAGGGACATCCGCTAAGATAGGTGCCAACAGAAACGTCATCAACCATGCCAATTTGACCCGTGGATCAAGGCGGTGCAGCCAAGTGATGGGTTGTTCAAGGTATAGCCCGAGGGGGAGCGATCGCAGCAAATCCATGGAAAATCGTTAGTTTTTCTCCAGTTGCCGCCGCAGGGCTTCCAACTCTGGATCGTAGGCAGGGGTGCTACTGGGGGACAGTTGTGGGTTGGCTAACTCTGCCTTCAGCCGCGCTAAGTCCTCCTCCACACTGCCCGCTTCTAGGGCAGCAAATTTGGCTTCGAGGGTATCGCTATTGAGTTCAGCCACCGCTTGGGAGCGAGCCTCCAGTTCCTGAACCCGTTCTTCCATGCGCTCAAAGGCGGCCATGGGGGCGTTGATATTCAGACTGCTAAAGGTTTGTTGCAGTTGCTCTGAGGCCTTGGCTGCCCGTGCCCGTGCCACTAGCATTTCTTTGCGGGTTCTCGCTTCAGCAATCTTGCTTTCAAGCTGTTGCATTTGTTTTTTGAGAGCTTCCACTTGAGTCACAGACTGCTCCAGCTGCCCCTTGAGAGCCATGGCTGCATTGAGGGCTGTTTTTTTGCGACTCAAGGCCTCCAGCGCCAGTTGCTCATCGCCATGCTGCAGGGCAATTTTGGCCCGGCGTTCCCACTCAGCCGCCTGCTGTTGATTTTGGTTGAACTGTTGCTCTAACCGCTTTTGGGAGGCGATCGCTTGGGCAACAGCTTGCCGCAGTGTTACCAGATTGTCCTGCATTTCGATCAGGGTCTGCTCGAGAATTTTTTCGGGATCTTCGGCAGCACCCACCAGCGCATTGAGCCAACTGCGAACCACCCGGCTGACGCGATCAAACAGTCCCACAGCTTATCTCCCTATTGGTTCCTTACCTATAGCAGTATGCCACTTTCTTCAGATTCTTTGGCCCCGAGTCCAAAAAACCGTCACTGCCGTAGACTTAAGCTATAGTAAAAAAATCATCCGAATCCTGCTCCTAACTTTAGTGATGTCTGCTTCTTCGGGGCAATCTTCAGACGCCTTTGATAAACATGGTTTTCTCAGTCGCTACGCCCCAGCCATTATTAATCAAAGTAGAGCTGATCAGATGCTGGCGGACTATGCCAGGGGGCGGCGTGACTTTCGGCGGCTTGATTTGCGCGGTATCACCCTAGAAGACGTGAATTTAGCAGGGGCCGATCTCAGTGGTTCGGATTTCAGCAATGCCACACTGATCAATGTCGATTTGACGGCTGCCAAGCTGATTGAGGTTCGGCTGATCCATGCTGAACTCACAGATGTGCAACTGCGCCAGGCGAATCTTAGTCGAGCCAATCTGCGAGGTGCTAAACTCACCCACACTTCCTTGGCCACGGCAACCCTGCGGGCCACAGTTCTTCCCAATGGCCGGTTGTCGGATTAGTTGTCGGTTGACTTCTGTTGGTTCAAAGAGGCTTGCAGCCGTTGCCAAAAGCGCTCCATCTGCGCAGGTGTGCCAATTGTCACCCGAATGCCGCCGGCGATCGCCCGCACCAGGGTGCCCTGATCCCTCAAGGCATCCCACAGGGACGGGGTGTGTTGGGGTTCCCGCAAACGGAAAAAGAGGAAATTGGCCACACTCGGCCACACGTGCAGTTGGGGGCATGACTGCAACCATTTATAGAGCCGATCCCGCTGCGCTAGCACCGTGGGAATTTCTGCGAGCAGCGCCTGACGATGGTCAAGGACCACTTGCGCCGCCACTTGAGAAAACGTAGGTAGGTTATAGGGCAGACGAACCTTTTCTAAAACCGCAATCACCTCTGCATTGCCAATGGCATAGCCCACCCGATGCGCCGCC
Organism: Thermosynechococcus vestitus BP-1; assembly: GCF_000011345.1. Lineage (NCBI taxonomy): Bacteria > Bacillati > Cyanobacteriota > Cyanophyceae > Acaryochloridales > Thermosynechococcaceae > Thermosynechococcus > Thermosynechococcus vestitus. Next base: position 267,075 of record NC_004113.1, on the reverse strand, counting down.
AGTCGAAAGGCCTTAGAAAAGGTCCGCAGAATCAACCAGTTAGGATGAGCTGCCAAGTCCCCCACCAGTGTCTTGCCGGAAAACTCAAAATAGGCCTCATCAATCACCACTAAAATATCCTCAGGAAGCTGCCGTAGCCAGTCCACCTCGGCTGCAGTTAGGGGGTTTCCCGTCGGTGAGTTGGGTTGCAGCATAAAGAGAACGCGCACCGGTGGAGCCGCTTGGGCAATGAGGGTATTGGCGGCGGCAATTTCCACTGCAAACGTGTCAGGATCACGGGTTGCCCGATGGACGGGAATCCCTAGGGTTTGGGCGAGGATCCCGTATATGGAAAATGTCGGTTCTGCCACTAGGATAGAACCGTAGCCGCCAATCGCCGTGGCCAGCAGTATGGAGCGAATCAGCTCATCGGAGCCGTTGCCAACCGCAATTTGGTGTGGGGAAATTTCAGTTGGGCTCTGTTCACTGACGTAGCGGGCGATCGCCTGCCGCAGGGGCCAGTGGTGACTATCGGGATAGCGATGACTGGCGAGGGTGCTGACGTACTGCTGAGCTAAGACCTCCTTAAGGGCAGTGGGCAAGTCCCACGGAAACTCATTGGTATCGAGGTAGTCCAGTTCTAGCGGTAGGGAGTCGCTGGTGGGGGTGGAGTAGGCGCGGAAGTTGCTCAGTTCTGGACGAAGAAACGTCGCCATGCCAAGACGGTATAAAGGGATTCAACTATAATAGCACTGAGCTTTTTGCCCTAATTTGCTGCCAGCCCTGACACTCAATCTTCATCTTTTGATTACGTAGAGGCGAATGTTCCTATGGCGCGTACCGACTTCAAAGATTACTACCAAATCCTCGGGGTCAGCAAAAATGCCACGGAGGCTGAAATTCGGCAGGCCTTTCGCCGTCTTGCTCGCAAATATCACCCGGACTTAAATCCGGGGGATAAAGAGGCAGAAGCTCGTTTTAAGGAAATTAACGAAGCCCACGAAGTTCTTTCAGATCCGCAAAAACGACGCAAATACGATCAATTTGGTCAGTACTGGCAACAGGCCAGTGCAGCGGAGGCGGGTGGCTTTAATGTCAATGTGGGCGACTTTGGCGCTGATTTTAGTCAGTTTGCCAACTTTGAAGACTTTATCAATGAATTGCTAGGACGATTTGCCACAGGCACAGGGCGTACCCGCTCTTGGAGCACCGTTGGCTTTGATACCTCTGGATTTGGCAGTGCCGATGTCGAAGCGGAGATGCAAATTAGCTTTCAAGAGGCCTTTCAGGGCTGCCAAAAATCATTTGCCATTGGTAATGAGCAGGTGACCGTGACGATTCCCGCTGGCATTAAGCCGGGGACGAAGTTGCGGCTGCGGGGCAAAGGTCAATATAACCCCTACACTCAACAGCGGGGAGATCTATATCTCACGGTACAGGTGGCGCCCCATCCCCTCTTCCGCTTTGAGGATGATCAACTGGTGATTGATTTGCCCATCACTCCCGATGAAGCGGCTTTGGGGGCGCAAGTGACGGTGCCGACACCCTCGGGGAATGTGGTTTTGAATGTGCCTGCGGGAACGCGATCCGGGCAATCGCTCCGGTTACGGGGCAAGGGCTGGCGCAGTAGTGGCGGCATTGCTGGCGATCTCCTTGCCAAGGTGCAAATTGTGCCCCCCAAATCCCTGAGCGCCCAAGAAAAAGAACTCTACGAAAAATTGCGATCGCTCCGTAGTTTCAATCCCCGTGGCCATTGGCCGATCTAAGTCAGGGAAATTGCCGCGATTTGACGGCTTGGCAGTAATTTTCAATGGCGGCGATCGCCTGTGTTCCCAAGTCGGCATACACCTTAGCAAAGGGGGGCACCTGGGGACTCAAGCCCAAAACATCTGCTGTCACCAGTACCTGACCATCACAGTGGGGGCCTGCGCCAATTCCAATTGTGGGAATCTTCAACTGGGCGGTAATCTGCTGCGCTAAGGCCGCAGGAATATGCTCCAAAATCACCGCAAAGACACCTGCTTCAGCAAGGGCAAGGGCACCCGCTAGAATCGCTGCTGCGTCTTGGGGAGTATTCCCCTGTTGTCGCCATCCTCCCAACTGATGTACCCGTTGGGGCAATAGACCCACATGACCCAGCACTGGAATTCCAGCCTCCACTAAGCGCCGCGTTGCTGCCTGGACCACAGGGGAGGCACCTTCCATTTTCACGGCTTGCACTTCTGCCTCTTTGATTAAGCGCCCCGCCGATCTCAGAGCCTGTTCAGGGCTTTCTTGGTAGCTCAAAAAGGGCAGATCACACACAAGGAAACTATGGCTAACGCCTCGGCGCACCGCTTGGGCATGGTGAATCATCTGGTCAAGGGTCACAGGCAATGTGGTTGGATATCCAAGGGCAACCATCCCCAGGGAATCCCCCACAAGGATCACATCCACCCCGGCCGCATCCAACAGGCGTGCCCACAGATAATCCCAAGCCGTGAGCATGGTAATGGGTTCTCCCAGCGCTTTTTTTGCTTGGAGTTGGGGTAAGGTTACAGAGCGACGCACCATCATTCCATACACCAGGGGAGGGTCGTATCCCCATCCTCTAAGGGAGAGGCGCAAACGTCAATTACGCCCTAGGGGATAGACGCTGGTGTATGATTGTTCGCGAGGTTAGCCACAATACCCATGTCCTTGCCTGCCTTTGTTGAAGCCCTATTAACCCCTGCGGCCTACCCCCATGCGGTCACCACGCCCATTCAATTGCTGCAAACGCATATTTCCTATGTGTTTCTGACGGGGGACTATGCCTATAAGGTGAAAAAGCCGGCGGACTTTGGTTTTTTGAACTTTACGACCCTGGAAAGGCGGCTGTTTTACTGTCAGGAGGAGTTGCGGCTTAATCGCCGCTTGGCGCCGGATCTCTACTTGGCGGTGGTGCCCATTGTGGCGGTGGGCGATCGCTATTGTGTGGCGCATCCCCAAGACTTACCGGCGGGGGCTGAGGTGATTGAGTATGCTGTGCAAATGCGGCAATTTGATCAGTCGCAACTGTTTTCGCACCTCTTTGCGGCCAACCAAGTCACCCCCCACCTGATTGAATCCCTTGGCAAAGAACTAGCCCACTTCCACCGCTGTGCTGCCACGAGTCCGCGCATTAGTGAATTTGGCTCGCCGCGGGCGATCGCCCAAGTGATTAACAACTGCCACGCCTTGGCTGCCCAGTTTGTCGGTCGGTGTCAATCCCCCGAGCAGTACGCGGCAATTCAAGCCTTTACCGATGACTTTTTGAGTCGTCGTCAAGAGTGGTTTGTGCGGCGGCAGGCAGGGGGCAAAATCCGCGAGTGCCACGGGGACCTGCACCTCAATAATATCTGTCTTTACAACGGCAAAGTACAAATCTTTGACTGTATTGAGTTCAACGAAGAATTTCGCAACATTGATGGCATCTATGACGCCGCTTTTTTGCTGATGGATTTGGAGTTTCGCAGGCGTGGCGACTTGGCCAATCTTTTCCTCAACACCTACTTGGAATGGAGTGGTGACTATGAGGGGGCTGTGCTCTTGCCGCTGTACCTGTGCGTGAGGGCCTATATTCGGGGCAATGTCAACGCCTTAGCCCTCAATGATCCCGCCATTAGCGGGGCCGAAAAGGCACAGATCCAAGCCACTGCTGCGGCCTACTATGGGGCTGCCTATCGCTATACCCAACCCCGTCAAGCAAAGCTCTATATGATGTGCGGCCTGTCGGGAGCAGGCAAAAGTACCCGGGGACGGCGACTCGCCCAGGCGGAGCAAGCCATTCAAATTCGCTCCGATGCAGTGCGCAAACACTTGGCCCACTTACCCCTAGATCGCCGCAGTACGGATTTTCCTGAGGTGGATCTCTATTCCGATGCCATGACCGAAAAAACCTATGACCAACTCTTAGCCTATGCGGAATTGTTGCTGCCTCAGGGACAAACGGTGATTTTGGATGCGAAATACGATCGCGTGGCGCTGCGCCAACCAGTGATTGCCTTAGCCAAGAAACTGCATGTCCCCCTAGAGATTCATTTCTGTAGTGCCCCCCCGGAGGAGCTGCACCGTCGCTTGAGCGCTCGCCAAGGGGATATTGCCGAGGCGACCCCTGATCTGATTGCTACCCAAATGGCTAGTTTTGAACCCTTTTTGCCTGAGGAGGAACCCTACGTTCGCCATGTGTGTGACTAGGACGAGGCAACCGATAATAGGAACAGTGCAATAGGACGGGTCTGATGTATCACATTGGTTTACTAGGGTTGGGCACTGTCGGTGGCGGTGTGGCGCAAATTTTGGCGGATCCAGTGGGGCGCCATCCGCTGCTCAAGGAACTGGCGATCGCTCAAGTGGGCGTACGGGATCCCCATAAGCCCCGCGCCGTTGCCCTTGATCGGCAGCTTTTGACAACGGATTTGGAAAGCATTGTCACTAACCCAGCCATTGACATTGTGGTGGAGGTCCTCGGCGGTATTGAACCGGCGCGATCGCTCATCCTCAAAGCCATTGCCTATGGCAAGCACATTGTTACCGCCAACAAGGCCGTTATTGCCCGTCATGGTGCCGAAATTTTTGATGCTGCCAATGCCCAAGGGGTCTATGTCATGCTCGAAGCTGCCGTAGCCGGTGGCATTCCCGTGATTCAAGCCCTGAGACAGAGCCTAGGGGCCAATCGTATCCACAGTATCAGCGGCATTCTCAACGGTACTACCAACTATATTTTGACCCGCATGCAGCAGGAGCAGGGGGATTTTGCTCCCATCCTTGCCGATGCCCAGCGCCTAGGCTATGCTGAAGCTGATCCCAGTGCCGACATTGAAGGTTGGGATGCAGCGGATAAAATTGCCATTTTGGCCAGCCTTGCCTTTGGAGGACGGATTCGCCGCGAGGAAGTGTATGCGGAGGGCATTGGTGGGATCACAGCGGTGGATATTGCCTACGCCGAAAAACTGGGGTTTCGCATTAAACTGCTGGCGATCGCCCGCCAACTCAGCGGTCAGCCCCTGGAGGTGCGCGTTCATCCCACCCTCGTGCCCCTCGATCATCCCCTGGCGGGTGTCAATGGCGTCTATAATGCCATTCTCCTAGAGGCAGAACCTTTAGGACAAGTGATGTTCTATGGTCCGGGTGCCGGTGCCGGTGCCACCGCTAGTGCCGTCGTGGCCGATTTAATTAATATTGCGGCCCTGCTACCCCAAGGACGGGCGACGCATCCTTTGCTCACCTGCCAGCATGAGGAGTTTGTCCCCCTGTTGCCTATGGCAGAGGTGGATAGTCGCTTCTATGCCCGTGTCCATGCCCAGGATCATCCGGGGGTACTGGGGAAACTGGGCACGTGCTTTGGCAACCACAATGTCAGCTTGGAATCCCTTGTCCAAATTGGCAGCCACAATGAGCTGGCAGAAATTGTGATCGTCACCCACCACGTGCGCGAGGGCGAGTTTCGCCAAGCGATGGCTGAGATTGCCCAGATGGCAGATATTGAAGCTGTGCCCTCGATTTTGCGAGTTTTGGGCACTTCCTAAGGATTGGGCTTGATCCCTGTTTTGCGCTCCAAAATTTCCTTCACCACCAGCGTGACCAGGGCCAAGAGTGCCAGAATAACTGCTGCGGCATAGGCTGACTCGGTGTTGTAGTTTTTATAGGCGTCTTCGACAAAGAGGGGCAGGGTTTGGGTCAAACCAGCCACATTGCCAGAGACCACTGCCACAGCACCAAACTCCCCCATTGCCCGCGCATTGGTCAACAGGACCCCATAGAGCAGCCCCCAGCGAATATTGGGTAAAGTGACCCGCCAAAAAGTTTGCCACTCATTGGCGCCAAGGGTTTTTGCGGCCTCCTCCTGCTCGGTGCCGATTTCCTCCAGCACAGGGATGACTTCTCGCACTACAAAGGGCAAACTGACAAAGGCTGTTGCCAGCACCATCCCTGGAAAGGAGAACATAACGCGAATATCCAGCGCTTGCAACCAGCCCCCGAACCAGCCATTGCGGCCATAGACCAGTACCAGCATCAGTCCGGCAACCACGGGGGAAATGGAAAAAGGTAAGTCAATTATGCTGAGTAAGAGGGTACGGCCTGGAAAACGATGGCGGGCGATCGCCCAAGCGGCACAGAGACCAAAGACTGTGTTTAGGGGCACCACCACCAAGGCCAGGGCAAACGTCAGCCACAGGGCATGGAGAAAATCTGGCGCCAGCAAATTTTCCAGAAAAGGCATGACTCCCCTGTGAAAGGCTTGGAAAAGCACATTGGCCACTGGAATCAGGAGCACAAGGGTCAAGTAGCCGAGGGCAACAACAATCAAAAGGACGTGTAACCACGGCTTTTCTTGAGTGGGAGAGGGTTTAGCGCTCCGCATAGCGTCGCCCCCATGTTTGCAGCAGATTAATCAGAAATAAAATCCCTAAGGAGACCAAGAGCATCACCGTACCAATAATGGTTGCCGCCTCATAGTCATACTGCTCTAAGCTCTGAAAGACGAGCACCGCGGCAATCAAGTCTCGAAAGGGGGTGTTGGACGAAATAATCACAATTGAGCCAAATTCCCCTACGGCCCGTGAGAAGCCTAGGGCAACCCCCGTGAGAATAGCGGGCAGCAAAGGCGGCAAAATGACTCGCCAAAAGGTCTGCCCATGGGTGGCCCCCAGTGACCATGCAGCCTCCTCCACATCCTTTTCCATTTCCGTGAGGACCGGCTGAACCGTGCGAATGACAAAGGGTAAGGAAATAAAGAGCATCGCCACCGCCACCCCCCAGCGGGTAAAGGCAATTCTGATGCCTAAGGGGGCCAGTAAGCGACCCAGCCAACCATTTTCGCTATATACCGTTGCTAGGGTAAGACCGGCCACCGCCGTCGGCAGGGCAAAGGGCAGATCCACTACGGCATCAAAGAAGCGCTTCCCCGGAAAGGAGTAGCGCACCAGCACCCAAGCAATCAGGGTACCAAAGACGCCATTGATCAGCGCTGCAATAAGAGCAGTGACAAACGTAACTTCATAGGCCGACAGGGCGATCGCCCGCGTTGCCACCTGCCAAAAATGCAGCGGCCCGGCACTGCTGGCGCGGCTGAGGAGGGCAGCAATGGGTACAGCCAGCATCACCAGCAAGTAAAAGACGGTGATTCTCCAGACCCAAGGGAACTGCCAGTGCGGTTTCTGAGGAGAGAGGGCCGCGGAAACAGGGTGAGGAGCGCTCATCAGGCTTGATTCTCCTGCTGAATTTGATCAAACAGGGCACCATTGGCAAAAAATTGGGCCTGCACTTTCTCCCAGCCCCCTAAATCGGCCACAGTAAAGAGGTTGGGTACCGGTGGAAACACCTGACGATGGGCAGCAAGGACGGTCGCATCCACGGGTCGAAAACCATACTGGGCAAAGATCTCTTGGGCTTGGGGAGTATAGAGAAAGTCAATATACGCCTGGGCCACCTCCCGCGTGCCATGTTGATCGGCATATTTATCCACAAGGGCGATCGGGTTTTCAATCAGGATATTCACAGGGGGAATTTCATAGGAGAGGGTTTGCCCCTGGCGACGTGCCAAGATCACTTCATTTTCATAGTTGATTAAGGCATCCCCCTGTCCCTGTTTCAAAAAAGCATCGGTGGCTTCACGGCCATCGCGGGGTAAGGCAGCGACATGGCGAAAAGCGGCAGTGACAAACTGGCGAGCCTGATCAAAGGTTCCCCCGGTTTGGGTGATCGATCCCCATAGTGCCAGGAAGTTCCAGCGAGCCGCACCAGAGGTTTTAGGGTCGGCAGTGACAAATGTGACCCCCTCACGGGTAAGGTCCTGCCATGTTTGCAGATTTTTGGGGTTGCCCTCACGGGTGATCAGGGCACAAACGGAAGTGGTGACAATGCTGTTGTTGGGGGCTCGGCTAGTCCAATCGGGATCAATTAACCCTGCCTTGACAATGCGATCCACATCTAAGCCAAGGGACAAGTGGACAATATCAGCCTCTAGGCCATCAATGACTGCCCGTGACTGACTGCCAGAGGCACCATAACTCGTCCGAAAGCGCACTTTTTGTTGATGTTCCTGTTCCCATTGGGCAGCAAACAGGGGCATAATCGCCTCGTGCGCCTTTTTGGTAACCGAGAAGCCAGAAAGGGTTAGATTCACTTGAGCAGGGCGACCATCGGGCAGAGGAGCCTGAAATTGACAGGAAGCGGTGAGACCAGTGAGGCCTACCGCTAGTAAGAACAAGATCAACCAAACCCTAAAACGCTGCCAAGTCGCCATTCTACTATCAATCTACGATAAGCCGGTCGGAATACCGATATGCAAATCCATCTTAGCAGAAGGGGTGGCGATTCTAGCTGAAATGCTGAAAACCTCATCAGTACCCCCTCGGATTGGTGGGGATCACTCATTGCGGTTGATTGCGATGGGGCTTTTTGCGTTGACATCCTCCCCCCGCTAAAGCAGGGGGATTCCCAAAATCACTTTTGAGACTTTCTGTTTCTTCGCAGTTGCCCTCCAGACGTATGCCTATCAGGTCTTACACCCGCTCCACAGACTGTAACCGTGTGTCCCACGGCCAAAATATTCCCAGCGGCATTTATATCCCGGTCATGGTGCGCCCCACACTTAGGACAGTCCCATTCTCGGACACTCAATGGCAACCACTCAACAATGTGACCACACTGTCCACAGCGTTTAGAACTGGGAAACCATCGGTCAATCTTCACCAGTGTCCGACCATACCACTGGGCTTTGTATTCCAATTGCCGTACCAGTTCGCCCCATCCAGCATCACTGATGGATCGGGCAAGCTGACGGTTCTTGACCATATTCTTCACAGCCAACGACTCGATTATGATCGTTTGGTTTTCACGTATCAATCGAGTCGTCAACTGGTGCAAATGGTCTTTTCTGGAATCAGAGATTTTCTGGTGAATCTTGGCAACTTTCAACCGCGCCTTATCCCAATTGCGAGAGCCTTTTTGTTTGCGACTCAAAGACCGCTGCGCCTTACGGAGTCGTTTGTAGTAGCGGTTAAAGTGCTTGGGGTTGGCAATCTTTTCCCCTGTACTCAGGGTAATGAGACTGCTCATCCCTACGTCCAAACCAACCGACGGGTCGACGGGCTGCAGTGTCAACTCTCTGGGGTCATCAAACCTCAGACTGATGTACCACTGTCCAGCAGGGTTAAGCCTGATGGTCACCGTGGATGGTTCAACACCATCTGGAAGCCGTCTCGACCAGGGAATATTCAGCGGTTCGTTGCACTTTGCCAAGAATACTTTTCCGTCTTTCCACCTAAAAGCAGACTTGGTGAATTCTGCGCTACCGCCATTGCGTTTCTTTTTGAAGTTGGGATATTTTGCCCGACCTGCAAAAAAGTTAGTGAAAGCAGATTGCAGATGTCTCAATGCCTGCTGCAAGGGAACACAGCTAACCTCATTCAAAAACTGAAGGTCATCTTGCTTCTTCCACTGAGTAAGCAAGGCAGAGGTTTGAACATAGTCAAGTCTCTCTTTTCGTTCATACCAGGCTTCTGTTCTCGCTGCCAGCGCTCGATTATAAACCAACCGAACACAGCCCAATGTTTTCCGAAGCAGGGATTCCTGCTCGGTCGTTGGGTAGAAGCGGTAACTGAAAGCCTTTTGCATGGTTTAAATTATAGCGATTATTCTGTGAGTAGCACAACTATACTTGGCAGTCACAGACTATCGCTCCTATCCCTCCCCTCCCTAAAGGAGGGGGTCTCTCGGAGGTAAAGATGATGGCGCGATCGCGGCCAGGCTGGCGGAACACTGACCTCTCCTAGCGGTACCCCATACACTGGTTGCTTTGAGGAGGGGGTACCCCATAGACGGGTTGGCTAGGGGGACTCGGCACCACATCTACCCGCTGACACCCACCATCCAGCTCCCCATTGACATTCATTGAAGCGGTGGTTGTAGCCGCCAAGGAAAGGGTGGTCAAACCCATCAAGGGGGATAGGCCAACTACTGAGAGTGTTTTCGACATGTCAACTCTCAAAGGTCCTGCGCGGTCTGACCCTCGGTCGATAGGGAGGGTTCCCTCACACCTGGGCCCAAATAAAAAGGGGGGGAGCTTCCCCCCATGGTGTTAACGTTGTTTACTCAACCCCTTCAATCTTGTCCTCCACCTCTTGATAGAGTTGCCGTAGCAGTTCCAGGTTGGCCTCACTGGTCTCCCAGTAGCCGCGCCCATGGAGTTCCAGGAAGGTGCTCACCATCTTACGGAAGGAGTGGGGGTTGGTATTCAGAAGCCGTTGCCGCATTTGCTCATCGAGAATAAACGTGGCATTGGCCTCCTCATAGACCCAGTTATCCACAGCCCCTGCGGTGGCCGACCAGCCCATGGTGTTGACCAGCCGCTTCGAAATCTCGCGCACCCCTTCGTAGCCGTGGGCAAGCATCCCTTCGTACCACTTGGGATTCAGGAGCTTGGTACGGCTGTCGAGGCGAACGGTTTCCGAGAGGGTTCGCACTTGGGCATTGGCGGTGGTGGTATCGGCAATATAGGCCTTGGGTTGCTTGCCATCCCCCCGCAGGGCTGCCACCAGCTTGGTGGGATCGGAGTCAAAGTAGTGGCTGACATCCGTGAGGCTAATTTCTGAGGAGTCGAGGTTTTGGAATGTCACATCCACGGTTTTGAGCGCCGTTTCAAAGAGTTCCCGGGCCTGCTGCATCGTCCCCGGAGAATCCGCCGAGAAGGCAAAGGACTTGCGGGAGAGATACATATCTTGAAGTTCTGACTCCTGTTCCCAGGAGCTATTTTCCACCGCTAGGTTAACATTGGCCGCGTAGGAACCAGAGGCATTGGTAAAGACCCGTGTGGCCGCTTGGCGCAGGTCAATCCCTAGTTCTGAGGCCTGTTGCAGTGCGTGCTTGCGGATAAAGTTTAGCTCAAGGGGCTCATCGGCTTCGGCAGCCATTTTGATGGCACGGTCAATCAGCGCCATCTGGTTAATAAAGAGATCACGGAAGACACCCGAACAGTTGACGACCACATCAATGCGTGGCCGCCCCAGCTCCTCGAGGGGGATGAGTTCCACCTTGTTGACGCGCCCCAAGGAGTCGGGTAAAGGACGTGCCCCCACTAGCCACAGCACTTGGGCAAGGGACTCGCCATAGGTTTTGATATTATCTGTGCCCCAGAGCACCATGGCAATGGTTTCTGGCCATTGGTTGTTGTTTTCTGCTGTTTGCCGTGCCAGGAGGCGATCGACCACCACTTTGGCAGACTGCACCGCAGCGGCGGTGGGAATGGCTTGGGGATCCAGGGCGTGGATATTTTTGCCGGTCGGCAAAACCTCAGGATTGCGAATTGGATCGCCACCGGGACCCGGGAGAATGTACTCACCCTCAAGGGCTTGCAACAGTGCTCCCAGTTCATTGTCAGCAACAATCTGCTGCAAACAGAATTCGAGATATTCCATGAGGGGTTTGAGAGCAGCGGCATCCACGTGGGTATAACCTGCACCATGGAGAGATTCAATCCACGGCTCTTTGCGCCCCATGTTAAAGAAATTCAGCTTCGACACCCGCGACACACGACCATCGGCATCGGCTTGGGCTTGGACGAGGGCACTGACAGCAGTACGGGTCGCTTCGTTAATCCGGCGCAGCAGTTCGACATCCGCCAGGACCCCGCGATCGCTATTTTGATAAATCTCGTCAATATCGCGCCCGAGGCTCTCGGCAATGAGCCGGGGCAAACTCTTAATGCCGTCTTCAGGGCGATCCAAGCTGGCAATATTCACCAAGGTGGCCACTGCTTCTTCCGTTGTTGGTGGTTTACCAATCACGTGCAGGCCACAGGGCAGGAGGCGACTTTCAATCTCCATCAGCTTGATATAGACCTTGCCCACGAGGGTATCGCGCTCCTCGGCGCTGAGATCCGCCGCGTCCTTGTCGGGGAGAGGGACATCCTGATCGAGATTGACCATACGGCACTTGTCCATGATCGTGTTGACAATCTGGACACCCCGACCGCTCTCTTTGAGGCTTTGGTAGGAACCAATGAGATCGCTGAGTTCCCGTAGCCCTTTGTAGAGACCAGCATTTTCCGCCGGCGGTGTGAGGTAGCTAATTGTGTTGGCGTAGCTGCGGCGCTTAGCAATAGTGGCCTCGGAGGGGTTGTTGGCGGCGTAGTAGTAGAGGTTGGGAATACAACCAATGAGATTATCAGGGTAACACTCGCCGGACATCCCCATCTGTTTGCCGGGCATAAACTCCAGGGAGCCATGGGTGCCAAAGTGAAGGACCGCGTCCGCCTGCCAAATATGGTTGAGGAAGGTGTAGTAGGCAGCAAAGCCATGGTGGGGACTGGCGGAGCGAGAAAAGAGCAGCCGCATCGGATCTCCCTCGTAGCCAAAGGTGGGCTGCACGCCGATAAAGATGTTGCCGTAGATTTTGCCGTAGATGAGCAGGTTTTGGCCGTCGCTGTTGAGGTGTCCCGGCGGTTTGCCCCAGTTTTCTTCAAGGCGCTTGGCGTAGGGGGTGAGGCGCTCGTATTCGGGCACGCTCATGCGATAGGCAATGTTGAGTTCAGGACTGCCCACTTGGGCGCGGGCGTCGTGGAGAATTTCCTGCATCAGGGCTTCGGGACTCTCCGGCATGTCCTGCACATCATAGCCATTGTTTTTTAGGGCTTCCATGACTTTGTAGATGGAGCCAAAGACATCCAAGTAGGCAGCCGTACCAATGTTGCCCTTGTCGGGTGGGAAGCTAAAGATGGTAATGGCAACTTTCTTTTCTACCTTGGGTTTGCGGCGCAGATTGGCCCACTTCAAGGCTCGCTGCACAATCATTTCGACGCGATCTTGGAGGGCGATCGCCTTACCAGTCATGCCATCGCGACCCGAGAGAATAATGGGCTCAATGGCACCATCCAGTTCCGGTAGGGCAATTTGCAGTGCCACTTGAATCGGGTGCAAGCCCAGATCGCTATCCTCCCATTCCTCGGTGGTTTGAAATACCAAGGGCAGTGCCACCATGTAGGGACGGTTGAGCTTTTTCAGTGCCGCTACGGCTTTGGGATGATCCTGCTTGGCGGGGCCTCCCACGAGGGCAAAGCCTGTTAGGGAAACCACCACATCCACAAGGGGTTTATCGCTGTGCAGGGGATCGTAGAAAAATTTTTCCAGGGGTGTTGAGAAGTCTAGACCGCCGGAGAAGACGGGAATCACTCGCGCTCCCTGGGATTCAAACTCTTGGACAATGGCCACATAGTGGGCATCGTCACCGGTGACAAGGTGGGTGCGCTGCAACAGCAAGCCAATGGTCGGCACCAGGGGATCTTTGAGATCGGCACCAATATCGCGACGACTGTTGAACCAGTTGAGGTACTCTTTGAGATCCTCAAACATTTGAGGTGCTAGGGGATGCCAAATGCCTGTGTCGGGGTAGGTGACGGGTTCTTGGTAGTTGAGAGTGCTGCTGTATTGCCCCCTGAAGACATAGCGATCCGCCAGCATCAGGAGAAAGTTTTCGAGGTTCTCCGGCGAGCCCCCCAGCCAGTACTGGAAGCTGAGCATGAAGTTGCGGGCATCCTGTGCCTTGTCAATGGGGAGATACTTCAGGACTTGGGGCAGGGTTCGCAGGAGTTTGAGCATGGCATCTTGGAAGCCGGCACCTGACTTCTCCTTGCGCTTTTTCATGAAATTGGCAATCACGCTCTTAGATTGGCCAATCTGAGCTAAGGAAAAGCTGCCCATTTTGTTGAGGCGCATCACCTGCGGCAGGGAGGGGAAGACAACCGCTACATCGAGGCGATCGCGATAGGGCTGAACGGCCTCCACCACCTTATCCGCCAAGTCCTCAATAAAAATGAGGGAGGCAATAAACACATTCGCCCGCGCCACGTCTTCACAGAAGGCGGCATAGTTTTCAGGATTGCGCAGTTCCTCAAGGAGATAGCCACTGATTTCAATGGCTACCTGTGGATGGCTATCGTTAATGCTGCGAACCGCTGCCGACAGCGCGCTCTGGTATTGGGCTTCAAGTACCACATACACCACTCGCAACAGCGATCGCCCATTTAACGCCGCTGGCGCGATATGCCGAATCGTGGACTTGACGTGGGTGAACATGCGTTCAAACTCCTTGTTAACGATCGAGACGAAACCCCAAGTGGGATATAGGCCCTTTTGCGAAAACGATGGAGGACATCGAGGAGGTACTATCCCCTATCGACCTGCACAGGGTTGTGGGTCTGCCATCGTTGCAAGAAGGGCTGTACCTTTTGTGGTTGTAGCAGAAAATCAAGCTGTGGAGCGACTTTGCGCCCCTGTGGTAACAAATTGCAAAGTTTTGCTACCTAAGTATTAAAACTTATTACAGGACTTGACTGATGGGAAGTCAGTGGCACTAGACAACCGTTTTCCAATCGCCACCTGCGATCGCTAATCTCCTGCAGTTCGGTGGCCTCATGGGTCACCACCAGAAGACTCCAGTGTTTCTTAAGGCGGCCCAGCACCTGGACCAATTGGCGGCGCATGGACCAATCTAGACCCGCTGTGGGTTCGTCGAGCAAGAGCAGGTAGGGTTGGCGCACCAGTTGCACAGCGAGAGCAAGGCGACGCTGCTGCCCACCACTGAGGGATTCAGGGCGGGTGTGCAAAGGCAAGTGATCGAGGCCAACATCGGCAAGAGCGCGGTAAAAATTCTCGTAGGGGATTTCCGGGTGGCCAAAGCGCAGCTCTTCAAGAATGGTGCTGCCGCAGAAGTAGCGATCTGGGAACTGAAAAACCAATCCGGCCAACTGTTGTAAATGATCCGGTGTGAGAACCTGATCCTGCCATCGGATGATTCCCCGACTCGGGGTAGCCAAGCCGGCTAAAATCTCTAGTAGGGTGGTCTTGCCGGATCCACTGGGTCCGATAATCAATCCCAGTTCAGCCATACCCAAGTCTAAATGAATGTCCCGCAAAATGGGTTGAGGGGTGGCGGCAGGGTGGTAGCTGAGATGGCGAACCGAAAACAAAATGCAGACTCCGGAGGTAACGACCGTGCAAAAACGTCAATGGCGTCTATGGCAACATTTTGCTCTCTATCTTAGTGGAGCGATCGCTCCCTGGGTACTGAGTACCGCTGCCCTTGCCGGAGATCCGTTCCGCAGCGGCTCCCAGGCGCGACCCATTTCCGATGCCACGGAAGCCGTCTTTGTTGCCCTCTTTCGCGATGGCAACTATGTCAAGGGTAAGGAGTTACTCCCCGCTGCCCTAGAGCGCGATCGCCAGGAACCCCTAACGCTGACGTTGGCTGCCGCCATTGCCTATCTCAATGAAGACTGGGCAGGGTACAAACGCTATGCTGAGGAAACCCTCCGCGCTGCCCAAGCCCTCACGCGCCGCGATCCCCTGCGGGGTAACCTTTACCAAGCAGTCGGTCACTTCCTGATGGCTGGCTATGAAATCTCCGATGCGGGATCTGGTCCTGTAATGGGTACACCAGCCGCTCTATTGCGAGTACAGCAGGTTCTCGATCATGTGGGTCGAGCCGAAGCTCTTAATCCTCGCGATCCGGAATTGAATCTTATCCGTGGCTTTATGGAGTGGGGTATTGCCAGTAATGTCAGCTTTGTCAGCATGGAGCGGGCCATTCAAACCCTGCAAACCTACGCTGCTCCTGATTACCTCAGATATCGGGGGTTAGCCTTGGCCTATCGCGATCGCAAGCAATGGCCCCAAGCCTTAAACGCCGTTGATCAAGCCTTGGCACTTGCGCCCAACAATCCAGAACTGCTCTATCTCAAAGCCCAAATTTTAGCCGCCAGTGGCCAGCGATCGCAGGCGCGGCAATACTTCCAGCAGGCCCTTGCCAAACAAAACCAATTGCCACGAGGCATTCGCGAGGAGATTCAGCAGTTTAGCCGCCGTATCCTACCTCAGGGCTAGGGCACTGGCTGTGACAAAGGGACTCCTTGGCTTGCCAATACTGCATCCAATACTGATGTGAGGGGTGCCATCCTTGGGAAAAAGGCTGTACCGCTAGTGTGCGACGATAAGGATAAGCAGCCAAAAATCTGGAGAACTTCCCTCGCCCGATGATTGATGAACTATTGGAACTCTCGCCCAATTGGGGACTCGATACCCTGTTGTTACTGGTGGTGTTGTTGGCATTGGAAGCAGTGCTCTCAGCGGACAATGCGATCGCCCTCGCTGCCCTGGTACGAGGCATTGAAAATTTAGATGAACAGCGGCGGGCACTCAATCTGGGACTCGCCATTTCCTACATTTTTCGGATTGGGCTCATCCTCACAGCAACTTGGGTCTTGCAGTTCTGGCAGTTTGAGTTGGCGGGGGCCCTTTATCTGCTGTGGTTATCGGCGAAGTACTTTTTCTTTACGACTGAGCCAGAGCATGAACACGAGCGGGTGATTCGTTCTTTTTGGCAGGCCGTCCCCCTGCTGGCCTTAGCGGATTTGGCCTTTTCCCTCGATAGCGTGACAACAGCGATCGCCCTGTCGGATGAGCGTTGGCTGGTATTACTCGGCGGCACGATTGGGGTGATAATGCTGCGCTTTATGGCGGAGCTATTTATTCGTTGGCTCAAAGAATTTCCTCGGCTTGAGGATGCCGGCTATTTCACAGTGACGCTGGTGGGTCTGCGGCTGTTGATTCGTGTCATCAATCCGCAATTGGTTCCCTCTGACTGGGTGATGATTAGCCTGATTGCCCTTTGCTTTACGTGGGGCTTTTCCAAGCGGGAGGTGGAGGAGCCACACACCCCCCCAACCCTTTCCAAATCAGCCCATAAGCCTACATCTCATACACCCAAGAGGTAAGGGCCGGCTCCCAAGGCACGAGTTCCTGGGTTTGGAACCAGAGATTGATTTCCCGTTCCGCATTTTCGGGACTGTCGGAGCCGTGAATCACATTCCGGCCCACATCTACCGCAAAATCGCCCCGTAGGGTTCCCGGTTCAGCATTGAGGGGGTTGGTGGCACCAATGAGTTTGCGGGCATTCGCAATCACCCCCCGTCCTTCCCAGACCATAGCCACCACCGGCCCAGAGGTAATGAAATTCACTAACCCCGGAAAGAAGGGCTTGTCTTTGTGTTCGCCGTAGTGCTGCTCCGCAAGTTCGCGGCTGACGCGCATCAGTTTGAGGCCGACCAGTGTGTAGCCTTTTTGTTCAAATCGTTGGATAATCGTCCCCACTAGCCCACGCTGAACGCCATCGGGCTTAATGGCTAGAAATGTCCGTTCCACGCAGTATGTCCTCTGCTCGATCTACAGGATTGATTTTACGGTTTTCGGGGGTCGAATGCCGCTACCACTGTACCAAGTTGATGCCTTTACCCAAGAACCCTTTCGGGGGAACCCGGCGGCCGTATGTGTCCTAAGGACGTTTTTTGAGGATCGGACCTTGGCGGCGATCGCCCGTGAAATGAACCTTTCAGAAACGGCTTTTGTCGTACCGCTGGCCAGGGGCTTTCACCTGCGCTGGTTTACCCCTGTGGCAGAAGTGGCTCTCTGTGGTCATGCCACCCTGGCAACGGCGCACGTCCTCTGGCAGCATGAGGGGGTGGTAGAGGATCTAGAATTTCACACCCCCAGTGGTCTCCTCCGTGCCCAGCGCCTTGGGGATTGGATTGCCCTTGATTTTCCGCAGCAACCCGTAACGCCCCTTGAGGATCAACAGGTGCAAGCTTCAATCATTACAGCACTGGGCACAACGCCCCTGTTTATGGGACAAGCGGGGAGTGATCTGCTGGTGGAACTGGCCGCTGCCGATGCGGTAGCACAGTTGAAACCCGATTTTGACCAGATTGCCCGCCTGCCTTGCCGGGGACTGATTGTAACCGCCCGTAGCGAGAACTATGAATATGACATCATCTCTCGCTTTTTTGCCCCCCAATTGGGCATCCCAGAGGATCCCGTCACGGGCTCTGCCCACTGTAGTCTTTATCCCTACTGGCAAGCCAAGCTCGGTCAACGGGAACTAGTGGCCTATCAAGCTTCAGCCCGGGGCGGCGTGATTAGAATGCAACCCCAAGGGGGCGATCGCCTGCTGCTATTGGGTCAGGCGGTTACCATCTTCTCCGGGGAACTGCTGCTTTAGAATTCAATCCCCGGCTGTGCCTTGACCCCCTGCTCACGAAAGGGATGCTTGACAAGGGTCATTTCTGTCACCAAATCCGCAGTGTCAATCAGGGCCTGGGGAGCACCGCGCCCGGTGAGAATCACATGGGTCATTTCTGGCTTGCGGGCAAGCCCCTCGAGCACCTCTGCCACATTTAAGTAGTCCAGCTGGAGGGCAACGTTAATTTCATCCAGCAGCACCAGCCGGTACGCCGGGTTTGTGATGTAGCTGAGAGCCAGCTCCCAAGCCGCTTGGGCACAGGCAATATCCCGCTGCCGGTCTTGGGTTTCCCACGTAAAGCCCTCCCCCATCGCATGGAAGGCCAATTGGTCTGACCAATGGCCAAGGACGGTTTTTTCCGCGGGCTCCCACGCCCCCTTAATGAACTGAATAATGGCCACTCGGTAGCCATGCCCCAGGGAACGCAGCACCATGCCAAGGGCCGCTGTGGTTTTGCCCTTACCGTTGCCCGTATGGACAATAATGAGACCTTTTTCACGGGTGCGCTCCGCGAGGCGTTGGGCCTGCACGGCTTTGCGCTGCTGCATTTTTTGGCGGTACTGTTCGTCAGTGAGCATGGGCTAGCTAGCAAGGTACTCGTGAATATCGCCCCGGCGTTTGCGGAGTTTGCTGAGGGCCTCCCGCTCAATTTGCCGCACCCGCTCACGACTAATGTTGAGCAGTTCGCCCACTTTGGCAAGGGTGAGGGGTTGACCATTCTCTAGACCAAAGCGTAGGGAGAGGACGTGGCGTTGCTGTGGCGTCAGCTCCGCCATTAGCCGTTCGAGGTCACTGCGCAACAGGGATTGAGTTGCAAACTCCTCGGGTGAAATGGAGGAATCCTCCAGCAATTCCCCCAACTCCGTGTCCTGATTATCGCCGACACGGACATCAAGGGAGAGGGGCTGCCGCGCCCGTTCGAGGTATTCCCGCACTTGGGCAGGAGTTAACTCCAGCTCTGCGGCCAGTTCGTTAATCGTGGCGGCGCGACCCAGGCGTTGGGACAGTTGTCGCTGGGCTTTTTTAATCTTGTTCAGCTTTTCGGTGATGTGGATAGGGAGGCGAATCGTCCGCCCCTTTTCAGCGATCGCCCGTGTGATGGCTTGGCGAATCCACCAGTAGGCATAGGTCGAGAAGCGATACCCCTTAGTGGGGTCAAATTTTTCTACTCCCCGCTGCATCCCGATGGTTCCCTCTTGGATGAGATCGAGCAGATCCACATTGCGCTTAATGTACTTTTTGGCCACCGAAACCACCAGCCGTAGGTTGGCTTCCACCATTTTCCGTTTGGCGCGCTCGCCATTCTCGATAATGGTCTCCAACTCCCCTTCACTGATGTTGGCGGCGGCAGCCCATTCAGCACGGGTGGGTTCACGGTTGAGTTCTGCCGCCAGCTTTTCGCGAATCTCGTTCATGGCGGCAAGTTGCTGCACCTGTTTTCCGTAGATCACTTCCTGTTCGTGGGTGAGCAATGGCACACGGCCAATCTCCCGTAGGTAAGTGCGCACTAAATCTTTTGAGGTGTCCATAGTCCCTATCGCTCGTTCTCAAGGTTGACAGCAGTGATTCGTCCAAGGCCCAGGAATATCGTTTTCTCTATAGGATGGGCGATCGCCCCTGCTAAAGATCGCGGCCAAGCCAACGGTGCTTTAACAGCGTTTGCAAAGCTAGATGACATATATTAAGAATCTTAACATTTCTAAATCTGTTCAGGAGAATACTAACACTGACCTTTGGTGCTCCTTAATCTTTATTTTATATTTTCCCCATTGACAAAGTTCTATGAATTTTGAAAATAGAGACGGATTCAATAAATCCTTTATGCATGCCTCTGCCCCCTAGCCCTACTGAAGGGTTATCCATTCCGGCAGCTAGGGGTATGCAGTCGCGTTTTAGGAATTCGACGTACGGTCTTGGAGAACAGATTGAATTTGTGCTAGCAATTGGCCAAGTTTCCCCTCCTCAAAAAGGGCATTGATCAGGGCCAACCCACTAGTGGACAGGAGCAGTTTATTCAAATCAGCGGTGCCGCCTCCATTGGCAAAGGTATAAATTTTGGCATCGCCAATCACCCCCGGTTGGGGGGCAAGGGCTTGGAGCACTTGCGGCAGTTGGGGTGCCAGTTCTGGCCAGAGGGCTCTTATCACTTGAGCTATCAAGTTAGCATTGCTAATCACATTTTGGGCCGCGAGCATGGCCTCCACTCCTGCCGCCTCAGCAAGGGCTTTATCGCGGTTGGCCGCCGCAAGGGTGCGAATTGCTTCCGCCTCCAGTTCCGCTGCCTGTTGGGCAATTTCCGCTTGACGCTGCCGCCGAAAGACATCAATTTCCACAACATTTTGCTCCAGTACCCGTTTTTCAGCCGCTTCCCGTTCTGCGGCAATGATGGCTAGGTTCTTCTGTTGCGACGTGGAGCTAACCAGATGATTGTCTCGCTAACCCGAAAGGTTAGAATGAGACCAGCTGTTCCCCCAGCTGTAGCCTAGGGAGGCATGCGTGACTGGCAACGGTCAGGTATGAAGCCCTCCCGACAACGTAGCCTGAACCGTAAGGTTGAAGCCGAATCCGTGAGGAGGAAGCAACTTCACCAGTGTCAGGTGATAGGGAGCTAGGCTTGAGGGTATGGTGAACGTAAGTGAAGTGACGCTAGAAGCCTCGTGATCTTAGACAGGCCAAAGACGCTGATAGGCCTGGGCCAAAATGGCAAACGGACAGGACTCACTGTTTGTTCTTCAGTGAGGGGGGACGATAGCTCCGTCGGGGCAGAGTCACCACCTAACCCCTCATATGTCATCTAAACGGAACGTGGTAAGCCCGTACTTTCGCCTTGATAGGCTAAGAACAAGGCAAGTGGACCGCGGGGAACACCCATGGAAGTGCGGGTAAAGGAGGTGGGAAAAAGCGAATGCCAATCTGTAATGGATTGGATAGGGATTGAGGATGGTGGCAGGACATCCAACATCATCCCACTCGAAAGAGGGCAGACTTCCCACTGGTCCCCAGTTACGAGAAAACTCACAGAACCTCCCTAATGGTGACAAAGCAAATGGCGGTGATCTTGAGTCACTGGTGCGGTCACCAACCTGCTCAAAAGGTAGAGAGGCTGTAGATGAGTATCGTAAAGGTTGCATGCACAACCGGTTCCTCTTAAATGAGGGGTCCTGGGGGGCTCGAGCCGGATGCAGGGAAACTTGCACGTCCGGTTCCTAGGGGGCTAGGGGGCAGCAATGCCCCCCTGCTACCCGACCGACATTTCTTCCCTTTTTTCTCGCTTCTTAAACTCTCTTTCAACACTTCTGCTTTGGAATCGTATTTGGGAGCGAAGTACCCCTGACCGTCATTCAAGGCTCCAAGTACTGTATCTCTACAGGATCATTGACCTTGAGTCTCAATTCTGCAGCACGACCGCCGGCGAGCTCAAGAACAGCATCCACAGGAACCCCAGACTCATAGGTGGGGCAAGGGAGAGTTGAACAAGGGGGGACTTCGGGGGCGATCGCCACCACCTTCCCGTTCCTGAGAAAAACTAAGTCGAGGGGGATAAGGCAATTTTTCATCCAGAAGCTGGCCACCTGGGGCGGAGACAGCGGAAACAGCATGCCGCGATCCCTCGGCAATTGCGGACGAAACATCAAGCCCAACTGCTGCTGGGCGGGCGATCGCGCCACTTCCAATTGAATCCAGGTATCGTGAATGCGTGCCTTGGCCGTAATGGGTAGATATTGCGGAATGCCGCGAACCATTGGAGGTGGGGTTGCCGGATTCCCTTGGCTGAGGTTTTGACACCCCAGCAGGAACCCCAAGGTCACCCATCCCAGAAGCAGCCAGCGTAACTTAGGCTTCACGGAGAACATAGCCCACTCCTCGCACTGTGTGAATCAACCGTTTTTCACCATCGGGTTCAATCTTCAACCGCAGATAACGAATATAGACTTCAATGACGTTGGATTCACCCAAAAAGTCATAGCCCCAGACATTTTCTAAAATTTGCTCACGGGTAAGGACTTCGCGGGGGTGCTCCATGAGAAATTTCAGCAGTTCATACTCCTTCATGGTAAGGTCGATTATCCGCCCATTGCGCTCTGCTCGCCGCGTCAGTAAATCGAGGGTCAAATTATCAAATCGCAACACCTCACTTTGGGTCACCGGTGGCTTCAGGTAGAGCTGAATCATCTGGAGAAAAGACTTGGGACTGTAGGGCAGCAATAGATAATCATCAGCCCCTGACTCCAGTACAGCGACCCGATCTTCGAGGCGATCGCTGTCCAACATCAGTAGAATCGGCAGACTGATCCCCTGCTGACGCAGCCGCTGGCATAACTCCATACCGTTGAGCCGTCCTAAATAGCGATCCATGATCATCAAGGCAGGCTGCCATTCGGTACAGGCCAAGTAACATTCTTTTTCTGTTGTCGCAATCACTGGATCGTAACCCGCTGCCTGAAGGTCTTGCCCCATGCGTTGCGACAGGTGGTTGTCAGCGCAGACCAAAAGCAAACGAGAAGGAGGAGAAGTGAGATCCATCGGAATCGTCCTAACTAGCCAGATATTATCTTCAGCTTATGCGTTGTGGGAAAATATTGAAAAATGCGCCCGTAGCTCAGCGGAATAGAGCACTCGCCTTCTAAGCGATTGGTCGTTGGTTCGAGTCCAACCGGGCGCGTCTAACCTGCTATCGTTGATGGGGAACGTATTGGAGTGCAAGAATCCTCGCAATGAGTCCTAAATATCGCCGCGTATTGCTCAAACTGAGCGGTGAAGCCCTCATGGGCAACCTGAACTATGGTATTGATCCGAAGGTAGTTCAATCCTTTGCCAGTGAAATTGCTCAGGTGGTGCAAGCGGGAGTTCAAACTGCCATTGTAGTGGGGGGTGGCAATATCTTTCGCGGTATGAAAGGGGCCGCTGCTGGCATGGACCGGGCAACTGCAGACTACATTGGCATGATTGCTACCGTTATGAATGCCATGACCCTTCAGGATGCCCTTGAACAGATGAATGTACCCACACGAGTGCAAACGGCGATCGCCATGCAGGAGGTGGCCGAACCCTATATTCGCCGCCGTGCCATTCGTCACCTAGAAAAGGGAAGGGTGGTGATCTTTGGGGCAGGGTCAGGCAATCCCTTTTTTACCACGGACACAACCGCTGCCCTGCGGGCTGCCGAGATTGATGCTGAAGTGATCTTCAAAGCCACTAAGGTCGATGGCGTCTATGACGCGGATCCCCATACCCATCCGAATGCGCGTCGCTACCGCAGTCTCACCTACACCCATGCCCTCACCCATAACTTGGCGGTGATGGACAGTACAGCGATCGCCCTGTGTAAAGATAATGATATCCCCATTATTGTGTTTAGCTTAGAAACAGCCGGTAACATCTACCGCGCCTTGACTGGGGAACCCATTGGTACGATGGTTGGAGGCTCCTGTGAAATTAGCTGATGTCGAAGAGCGGATGCAAAAATCGGTTGAAGCAACCCAGCATGACTTCAATAGCATTCGCACGGGTCGCGCCAACGCGGCGTTATTAGACCGGGTGATGGTGGACTACTACGGCACTGAAACTCCCCTGCGGTCCTTGGCCAATGTCTCCACCCCCGATGCAACGACGATTTTGATTCAGCCCTACGATCGCTCCACATTGGCCAGCATTGAAAAAGCCATTCAACTCTCTGACTTGGGGTTGACGCCCAACAATGATGGCTCTAGCGTCCGCCTCAACATTCCGCCGTTGACCACGGAGCGACGCAAAGAACTCGTGAAAACCGCCGCCAAAATTGCTGAAGGGGGCAAAGTGGCCATTCGCAACATCCGCCGCGATGCCATTGATCACATCAAAAAGGCGGGTAAAGCCGGAGAGCTCACTGAAGATGAAGTCAAGGATTTGCAAGAGAAAGTGCAAAAGCTCACCGACAAATACATCGGCAAAATTGATGCCCTCCTTGCCGAGAAAGAAAAGGATATTATGACCGTGTAGGTTAGGTGCCCGGCAGGTGCCGCAGTTCTGGACTTAGGTGCGATCGCTCCGCCAGGGCAAGGAGCAGTGGTCCACGGGAGGTATATTCCACAATACTGACACTGGCCACTGGGGCAGCAATGAGATCGCGAAACCGTCCCACATCAATCCCAAGAAGACCACAGAGCATAATCCGAATGGTAGCCTTGTGGGAAACAAGCAGAACATTACCGTCGGGATACTCCCGTTCAATTTCTAAGAGGACGGCATTACTGCGGTAGTAGATTTGACATACTCACCGCCCTAAAGTGCGATGATTCTTGACGCTTCACTGGGTGATGCTACCGAAGTAGTCTTACTCCCCCTCTGCGTCCATTTATAGTCGTGGCAATGCCCTATCCCGACTTTTTCTATGTTTCTTGCGGCATTTTCGTCTCTATCGTGCTCTGCACCACAATTTAGACATACGACAGAGCGAACGGATAGATCGACTTTGCCCCATTTAAAACCGCATTTTGAGCAAGTCTGACTGGTTGGCTCCCATCGGTCAATGACAATAAAATCACGGTTTAGTTTGTTGCACTTAGCCTCAACTAAAACCCTGAATTCTCGCCAACCTTGCAAGCTAATTGCTCTAGCGAGTTTGCGGTTCTTCACCATTCCAGAGACATTTAAGTCTTCCAGCGCGATCACTTGGTTCTCGATAACCACGCGGGTAGACACTTTATGCAAGAAATCCCTGCGAATGTCTGAAATCCGACTATGAAGCTTAGCGATTTGCAGTCTTGTTTTCTCCCGCCGTTGGCTTCCTTTAACTTGACGGGCCAGTTTGCGTTGTTTTCGCCTGATCTTTTTGTCTAACTTGGAATAATCAGGGCCATCAATCTTTTCGCCCGTACTTAAAGTAGCAAACGCTTTAATTCCCAAATCAATGCCGATAGAAGGATTACTTGCAGGTTGATGAACTGGGTCGATCTCGACGACAAAACTGAGAAAATATCGATTTGCAGCATCTTTAATCACCGTAACTGAGCTTGGTTTAGAAGGAAGCTTTCTTGACCAAATTGGTCTGACATTACCAATCTTCGCTAGATAAACTTCTTCGCCTTTAATTGAAAAACCATAGGTAGTAAATCTGGCGGATTGTCTTTCTGTCTTCTTTTTAAATCTAGGAGGGTTGATCTTCTTGCCTTTTCGCCGACCTTTAATTGAATCGAAGAAGTTTTTATAGGCAACTCCTAAATCGGCAACGGACTGCTGTAACGGGACATTAGAAACATCAGACAACCATTGCCGCTCTGGTGTTTTCTTCCCTTGGGTAATTACTAGCTTTTGCAATTCACTAGTTTTTGGCAATGAATCAGATTGTTTACAAATTGCCAGTGCGTCGTTCCATACCACACGGACACAGCCAAACAACTGAGCTAGGCGTTGTCGTTGTTGGTCTGTGGGATAGAAACGATATCTATATCTAGCTTTCATTGGTTGTGCTATAATTGGTCTGTAGCTAGATTATAGGTTGGTCTACAGGCAATGTCAAGTCATCTTCGTAAAGGGAGACACAGTGTTACGGACCTAAAGATTCATTTGGTATGCGTGACTAAGTATCGCCGGCCAGTCCTTAGCGCTGAGGGATTAGAGCTGATCGAGAAATCGTTTCGAGAAGTCGCTAAGAAGATGGATTTCCAGATTCTTGAATTTAACGGCGAAGAAGACCATGTCCATGCGCTAATTGAGTACCCTCCTAAACTTTCTGTTTCGCAGATTGTAAATGCGCTTAAAGGTGTATCTAGTCGTCGATATGGAAAAGCTGCACTACCAAAACCCCATGAAGAATCACTTTGGAGCCCTAGTTATTTTGCGGCATCTGTTGGAGGAGCACTGTTAGAGGTGCTTAAGGAATACATGAGAAATCAAAAGTCCTAAAAGGACGGGGCTTGTATCCGATTTCATTGGTCAGTTTAGGCATCGCTACCGACCTCGCCGGCGCTTGGGTGTTGATAGCCCTAATCCTAGCAGCAGCGATCGCTTTGTGTAACGGCCTCAGTAGTGCCCAATTAGCTGCCTCCCATCCTGTGAGTGGGGGTACTTACGAGTATGGGTATCACTACCTTTCTCCCCCTTTCGGCTTTACAGCAGGGTGGATGTTTTTAGTGGCCAAATCGGCTTCCGCAGCCACTGCCGCCCTTGGGTCTGTGGCCTATCTCTACCAATGGTTGGGCCTAGAAGACAGCAGCGGACGCTGGCAAGTTATGGCTGCTCTGGGGCTACTGGCGGTCTTGACCGGCGTGGTGCTTTTGGGGATCCGCCGATCGACTCAAGTGAATCTGGGGATTCTCCTTGTCACGTTCACCAGTCTATTGCTCTTTGTGGGGATTGGCCATCTCCAACAGCGGGGAGGATCACCTTGGCTGGCAACATCGCAACCCCTATCACTCAAACATCTTCTTCAGGCAACGGCACTCCTCTTTGTTGCCTATGCAGGCTATGCCCGTATCGCTGTGCTGGCGGAGGAGGTTAAAACCCCCCGGCAAACCATTCCCCGGGCTATTGTGCTCACCATTGTCATTGCGCTGCTGCTGTACCTGAGTGTCGCTTGGGTTGTCCTCGGCAGTCATCATTCAGGAAACCTCACTACTGCTGCCTCCCTAGCAGTGGTGGCGAGTCGCTTTGGCGTACCTTGGCTACCCCCTCTTATGGCTTTGGGGGCGATCGCTGCCCTGGTGGGGATTTTGCTCAATCTATTGCTTGGCCTCTCCCGTGTAGTGTTGGCAATGGCGCGACGACGAGATTTACCACCAACTTTAGCTCAGATTCCACCCCAAGGAAAACAACCTGTCGCTGCCATTCTCGCTGTGAGTGGGGGGATTGCCCTATTGATCCTCCTTGGCAATGTGCAAACGACATGGTCCTTTAGTGCCTTTAGCGTGCTGATTTACTACGCCATTACCAATCTTGCCGCACTGCAACTGCAGGAGCCACAATTTCCCCGCTGGCTTGCGGTTGCAGGTTTAATTGGCTGTCTCGGGCTGGCCTTTTGGGTCGAAGTCCAAGTCTGGGTATCGGGGTGCGGTCTCCTTCTTCTTGGGCTGGCTTGGCACTACTGGATGCGGAGGGCAAAGGCCCTTTGAAAGTTTTGACGCGTCATGGGTTGCGTCACCTCTAGCCCCTCACCCCCTAGGACACGGAGCGGTTCACCACCAATGGAAATCCAAACCGGTGCCTTGGGATCACTCGCCGTTGCTGTGTACAAGACCTGCCCTAAGCGCGCTTGCATTGAGGCACTCCCCCCGCCCTTGGTAAACTCTGGGGAGAGATCGACATGGATGCCATCGGCTTTGACTTCTACCCAATTGACACGGGTATTTTCCGGAATGCCGGTGGTGACATCCTGATTAGCCGGCCCCGCCAAAAGCCGCTCCAGCCGCGATTGAATAAAGAGTTCTGGCCGTGTTGCCGGGGTATTTATCCGTACTGTTGAGGGCACTAGGATGAGGGTGTCCCCTTCATTTTTAACCCAAAAGATTTGAGTTTCCTGCTGCTGAGCAACTTGCGCCGAATTGGGAACTGGATCTCCCGGCCGAGGAGGATTCAAGGTTAGCCATGCCGCTGTAGTAGCCGAGGCAAGGCCAATAACGGCCAGCACAATCAATGTGGGACGGGAGCGGGTGACTTTTGCGACCATCACGATCTCTCCTTGGCGGGATGCACCTGCCTTCATTTTAGACGTCACCCTTCAAGGCTAAGGTTCCATTTCCGGTCACGTGAGGGGCACTCGCCAACGACTTAAACTAGAGGATAGTTGTCCCTTTGGATACCCTTTAAGTCATGGCGCAAACAACTCTCGGTGCACAAGAACTGGCTACCGCTCTCCTTGATGCGGTTAGGATTGCTCCCGAAGATTGGCATCGCCTCAAAGGAAATCGCCGTGCCCGTGCCCTCGAACAAGCGGCTGCCGCTGTGATCTACCTTCTCAAGGAAAATGATGCTGAGGCACTGGCACATCTGCAACAGGCAGTGGGTTGGCTCGATCGCTCGATGAGTGCACCTCCTTGCCCTACACACCCCCATTAGCGGTGCCAGCGTTGCCACTGGGAAACTACCCAATCGCTTGTGACATGGAGCAGTGCCGATAGCTCTAGGCCAAGGGCGATCGCCAGTCCCCAGCGCCAATCTACTCGCCACCAGTGATGCAGCCATTCCTGTAGTCCCCTTAGATGACCCGTGCAGGCGGCTACGCCAGCAATCAGTCCCAGGCCTAACCCCAGCCAAAAACTGAGATACAGCAAACGAATGAGGGTTCCCACTACAGGACCATGGGTCCAAAGGGAGCGGTGGCAAAACATCTTTTGATAGGGCAACCAAATTATCCGTAGCCAGCCCCAACGGTAGTAGGGTAATGAGACCGTATCTAGATCAGGGCTGAGGAGAAAGCCGCCAATGCCAAAGCTGCTACTGGCAATGGCCCCCCACACCCAATCGCGGGTCAGGGCACTGACTGTAAAGCCAACCATTGGCATAACGATCCACGTCAGGCGATCGTGGGTGCGACCACTGGGCATCCATTGCTCCGAACACACTTTCCCTGGGAAGTTACGGACAGGTACGCTGGATCATGCAACGGCAGAACTGATTGCAGAACTTATTGAGGACGGTGTGCGTCTAAGTGAGCTTGAAGCAACTAGGCTGAAATTTGAATTTGATGGGGGGCGATCGCGCAAAACCAAATCGCAGGGTGTGCCAGTTCACACACCTATCCCCGATCAAGTATGCTGAGCACGTTTGAGGGCGTGGGTTGGCGAACCAACTGAACCGTGGGATTGCGCATCGCTGGTGGAGGAAAGGGAATGGAGCAACTGTGGCATTCTTGGCAATTTCGCGCTGTGGTGAGTTGTCTATGGGCACCTACCGCCGCGTGGGTTATCGCTCAGCCGGCTACAGCCAGGGATCTGCAATTGTGGCGCCTCAACCCTGCCACGAATCAACTGGAAATTCGCACCGAACGCCCTGTTCAGCCCCGTGCTGAGTTGGTCTATAACCCGACCCGTCTTGTCATTGATTTGCCTGGTGTCGTTCTCGGCAGCCCCCAAATGAGTCAAAACTACAGTGGTGCCATTCGCCAAGTGCGGGTTGCCCAGTTTGACCCCCAAACCACGCGGATTGTGGTTGAATATGCGGCGGGTTTTACAATTGACCCGCAGCAGGTGCGCTTTCGAGGAGTCACAGCCAATAACTGGTTGGTGCAACTGCCCCCACCCCAGCAGCAAACCGTTTCGCTACCAACGCTGGCCCCAGCGTCTTCCTCTTCCACCCCTGCGATAACGCCCACAGAGCCCCTGCAAATTCGCAGTTGGCGGGCCGATGGGACGGGTTTTCTCGTGTTTGCCGATCGCCCCTTGTCCGAAGAAAGTTACACCATTCGCCGTCCCCGGCGCGATCGCATTGAAATCCTTCTTAGCAATAGTGAACTCATTCGCAACTTTAGTCCTCGGCGCTTGGAACTGCGCCGCTTTGGTCGGGATCCCATCCGTGCCGAAATCCGTGCCCAGAGCAACCGCCAAGTCCAAATCACCCTCGATATTGATGCCCAAGATGCCGATTGGCAAGTGATTCCCCGTAATGATGGCTTCGTGATTGTGCCCTCAACCACGGGAATGACACCGCCGCCCCCCCCACGACCTAGTGTGATTCCTGCGGCCCGTGCCCAAACCCCGATCACAACCATCCAACGCGTTGACTTGGGGGGACGAGAGTTGCTGATTCAGGGGGATCGTACCGTTTTCTATAGCGTGGGCTGGGAAGGCAATCGCTATCGCATTCGCCTACGGCAAGCACAGTTGGACAGTAACCTGCGCAAACCTCGCGTTGTCACCGGTAGCCCCCTGAGCAATATTGAGTTTCGCCAAGAGGATCATCAAACGGTTTCTATTCTCCTGACCCCAGCGCCCAACTTTCGCATCCTTGGACCTCGTCCTCTCTCTGGGGAATCCTTTGTGGTGCAAATTCAAGGGGTGAATGACTCGCCCCCGAGTGTCCCAACACCCATCGATATCCCTCCCACAGCCACAACCCAGCCCCCCCCTCAGGCCGTACCCCGGGGTCGTTTTGTGGTGGTTGTTGATCCTGGACATGGCGCAAGCGATCCCGGTGCCATTGGTATTGGTGGCATTCGTGAGAAGGATATTGTTCTTGATATCAGCCTGCAAGTTTCGCAATTTTTGCAACAACAAGGTGTGCAGGTGATAATGACCCGCACTACCGATATTGATTTAGACTTAGCTCCTCGGGTAGCCATTGCCGAACGGGCACGGGCAAATGCCTTTGTAAGTATTCACGCCAATGCCATTAGTCTGGCTCGCCCCGATGTCAATGGATTGGAAACCTACTTTGCCCCCGGACGCTCCAGCCGCCTCGCAACTGCCATTCACAAGAGTATTCTCAGCTCCTTGAACATTCGCGATCGCGGGGTACGATCAGCCCGATTCTACGTCATCCGCAATACCTCAATGGACTCTGCCCTTGTCGAGACAGGATTTGTCACGGGTGCGGAGGATGCTGCCAATTTCCAGAATCCGGCATGGCGAACCCAAATGGCACGGGCGATCGCCCAAGGGATTTTGAATTTTTTGAATGGGAAATAATGGAGCTGACGGGAGTCGAACCCGTGTCCGCCCTAGCTATTCATCGACTGCTCTTTCACAGGCTTAGCCTTTTTGACCCTCAGGCGGGGACTGTTCCTTATCCCGAACAGTAGGATGCTCTGGTCGAGTCTTTGCTAAACAGCCCACCAGAGAGAACTGTCTAGCGCATCCGTTGGGGTTAACCCGCTGCCCTTAACGGAGTCGGACAACGAGTGCTCGAACCTGTTTAGAGGTCTTAGGCTACCGCAGCAGCTTTACGAGCGAAAGGAACGATGTTGTTCGCAGTTACTTTTGGCTTGGACTCTGGATTAACGAGAGATAGTCCACTCTCGACCTGCATCACAGCCCAACTTTCACTAGGACGTCGAAGCCGTTTCAGCCCCTTGGGTAGAGCTACTTTTAGGTTAGCACATTTTCTTGGAGTTGACCAAAACGCACGACAAGCCCCGCCGCTCAGGGCGAGGAAGGATAGCGCGGACGAGGTGTCGTGCCGTAATGTATTTATCAGCAGCAACCACGCTGATCGACGGCGGGACACGTCGGAAGTAACGCCGGGGAAAATACGAGCAGCGGTTGCGCACTCGGCCCAGGAACCCGCCGAAGCGACTCAGGAGCGGTTAATGCACGCTTGAGCGCCGTAGGACTCTTTGGCCTTCAAGCCAGGGGGGATGTCAAAACAGGTAGTTATTAGCTATTCGAGCGACCTCCGGCCAACGGTTTGCGGTTTAGGACGGGGTGCTGGGTCTGCCGTCGCCACCTGACGATCCAACTGTTTGTCTTCAGCAAAATACTCTTGCCACAGGGCAGGGGCATCCAGCGTGTCACCCCCGTGAGTCGTCAAGCGTTGCCGCACCCGGCAGAGGACGGGGGTATTCACACAGGGCCCAGCAATAATCACTTGCCCCTTACTGAGGGCGGGCAGTTCTCTGAGCAAATCTCGACCAGCCGCTTCGACGCCATGCTTCAGGCTCTCTTGATCTACGGGGTTGACAATCCGCAGAATAAACTGGCTCATACACTGGGAGAGAACATCGCTATCCAGTTTGCCCGGACGCTGAGTAATCAGTCCCACCCCTAGGCCAAATTTACGGCCTTCACTGAGAATCGTGCGCAGCACCCGCTTACATTGCGAGGGTTCATGGGCAGGGGCAAAGCGATGGGCCTCCTCAATCAAAATAAAAACTGGGTAAGGTAGGTATTGCTCATCGCCTTCATAGACCTGGCCTTTTTGGGTATTCATGCGGGCATGGTTAGCCTGGCGCAAAATTGCGGTGGCAATGACCTGCTGCTCCTCAAGGGGAATCTCATTCATTTGCAGAATGGTCACTTGGCCGGGGGTGAATAACTGCTTCGGCGGTAGGTGCTCATAGGCATGGAAATAGTCGGAGCGCTGCATTTTTTCCAGCTTCCAAGCCAAAGCATCGGCAGAGGACCCCTGCTTGACATTGCCCTCTTCATCTTCAACGCGATCCACCTCATAGACCGCTGCAATCAACTCTTGGGTACTCCAATGGCCATCGTGCTTGCGAGAGCGGCGGCGTACTTCATCATAGGCTTTTTTGAGAATGGCCTGCTGGCGATCGCTCATTGGGGGAAGCAGGGTGAGAATATCGTAAAACTCAAGGGAGGAGACCCGAATTTTAACGTTTTCTGGTCTAATGATCTTCACCTGGGGTTGATAGCCATCTTCCCCTTGAAAAGCGGGGTGTCCCCTCATTTGGGTCAAGGTGTCGTATTCCCCATGGGGGTCAAGGATCAGCACCGCTGCCCGATTTTTGGGGGACAGCAATTCCTCCACCAACACACCTGCGGTATAGGATTTTCCTGACCCTGTCCCTGCAAGGATGGCCACATGGGTACTCACCAGTTCTTTGACATCAAGGGCAATGGGAACAGCGCCCTCCTCGCGCAACAATAGCCACCCGATATGAGCAGCCCCCGGCATCGCTGGCTTTTTCTTGTTGAGGACCTCCTGTAGCAGGTGATCTTCCGCTAAATAGACCTTGGCACCGGGTAGGGGCAGCCGCCGCAAATTATTAAAGCCAAAGGCCCTATGAAATTCGCCGATCACTTCTACGGTCATCTCATAGAGTTCCGCCGGTTCACAGGTAAAACCAATTAGAGCAGCCACAGCACCGGGATTCAGTTCGTAATCGGCAAACATGCGATCCGGCAGATGCTCAATCAGACGGCAGCCAGTAATTTTACCCAGGACTTGGTGAACAGCACCAGCAGGGGACTTCGAGGTCACACTGGGGGAATGGCTCAACTCGTAATAGACAAATTCACCGATTCGCACAGGCTGGGGATCAGCAGTAATAAAGACGTATTCACTACCGCTGTCGCCAGGGCCTTTGACAATGCCAACAATATGACGCGAGGAATAATGACTGTTCATGGCACAGGATGGGCTCCCTCACCAAGGTTATCGTGTAGCTAACCCCAATCCTAGGCGATTTTCCAATCCAGATGCTTAAAGGTGCCTATTCCTCAGGTACGAGGGGTGGGCCACTGGGTGCAGGAATCAAAAAGGCAACAATGGCACCTAGGGCAAAACCGGCCACATTGCGCAGAACGGGTAGCCATTCTTGGGTGCGCACCACAACAGGGCCAAGGCCAAAGGCAAAGAACAGCATCCCCCACAGCGGCGAAAAGAGAAGAATCCATTTCCAAGCTACTTTTTCATCGGCACGGCGGGGACGAGCGACAAATCCCAAAATGATACCGCCAAAGATCGAGGTGGCGAGGGTAAGGATCCATTGCTCTTGGGGCAATCCCGGCACAGCACGGCAGCCGCCCTGGGCAAGGCAGGTTTCAATGGCATGGAGAGATTGTAGGATTGCCTGATCCTCGCCATTATCGCGGACAAAGTATTGGTTGCCAAAGCGGGTTTGCAATTCCACCCAAAAGGTGCGCTGGAGGACGCGGTAGGCGGTGTCACCAACATTAAAGTTCAAGAGATTGCCGCCCCGCGTGTCGGCCACTAGGAGAATACTGCGATCATCTAAGTCCCAAAAATCTCGCACTGCCAAGCCGGGGGTGCGATCGTACTGGGTGAGGACACGCAATTTCCAGCCCGTCTGTGCTTCAAATTCTGCTAGTTCGCTGTCAAGGTGTTTTTTTTGAACGGGTGTCAGAATTTCTGCTAAGTCAACGACATTGGTTGGCTCAGCGGGTAACAACTCTGGATTGTTGAAGCCATGGGCAGGGGCGATCGCCCCCAGCCAGCAGAGGCTGACAAGCACCATCCCTAAAGCAATTTGGCAAAACCAGCGCTGAAGTTGCTGAAGCATCGTAATAAAAATTTACAAATTGGGCATCTTTTTTAATTATCTTAAGGGTATGCTGCGAAACATTGCAATCAGCCCCAGGGTCTTCTCAGGTGATGTGCCGCTTTTGTTAAATTCGCCCTATCCTGAGAATCCCGTTGCTATACTGCATGTCTAAACCCCTAAATACACCGTTATCCCTGTTAATCAACCACTGTTACCTGCAATGCTCTACTCTCCTCAACTGTTCCACTATCTTGAACAGGAACTGGCATTGCCCCCGCAGAGCATTGCTATGGCTGTGCGCCAATGGCAGCAGCAACGGGCTTCGTTGCCAATTATTCTTTGGCAGTATGGTCTGATGACGTTGGAGCAGTTGGATTGGATTTTTGAGTGGCTGGATCAAACCCGGGGCGATCGCCTCCCTCAGTCGAGTAGCAAGGAGACATTACTGCCATCTTGTCCCTCTAGGAACCGGACGTGCGAGTTTCCCCGCATCCGGCTTAAGCCTCTACAAAGCCTCTTGTGACAGGAGCCGGCTGTGTTGACAACTGCGACTATGCACCTGTTTGTGGCAGTGTGTGTGGATTAAGACGAGGTTGTCCAGTTCATCTGTCCCACCCTTGTGGCGGGGTAGGCTGTGATGAGTTTCCACAGGGGTGTCCTGTGTGATTGGCTCGCCACAAACTGGACAGATTCCGCCTTATCGTTTCCAGACAAGCCGTTTGGTTCTTCGATACTCGTTCAGTGGTTCTTTAGTTTTTCCGATGGTTCTGGAAGTACTCTTCCCATTTGGGCAGGAATGGATTAGCTTCACTTTTGATTTTGACATGGCGTTGTATGGGTCTGCCTGACGCTTTGATGAGGTATATGGCCGTCAGGTTGTTTTTCTTGGCCTTCAATAGAGTGCTGAACACCCAATTCTTATTGCCTACCTTGTGAAGTATTTGTTCCTAATCCATCTGGTAGGTTGGTTTGGGTGCCTAGGTCGTGCCCATTGCCATAGTTTGAGCCGAGAAGTGTTGAATCCCGAAACAAAACTTAACATTCTAAGTGATGAGTTGCTCTGGCTGCCAATCAAAGCACCAATGCACTACCGAGCACCCACGACTGAGTTCGAGTTGCAGATATCGCAATTTATCTAATAGCTTCCTCCCAAAGTATTTAGGTACATCCACTAGCTCTAAAATTAAATATACAATTAGAAACATATAAATCTGATTCACCATTCCCTTCAAGCTCTTTGCAATCAGCCTGTCTAAGGATAAATGCATCTTCAGAAATTTCCATAGATTCTCAATCGCCCACCGATGCCGATATAGTTGACTCACTTCCTCATCACTCAGATGCTTTAGATTCGTCGCAAGACAAAACTCCCTTTGATTCTCGTCATAAAATTCAACTACTCGATATCTATGATCATTGAACTTCATTCTCATATTATTTTTGAGACGTACAACAAATAAACAGTTCCTCTCACTCAGTTGCTCTAAAAATTTCCAACTTGCAAACCCTCTATCCATTACCACAACAGCATTCTCAGAGATCATTCCTAGAATCTCCTCTTGAAAGCTCAGGTCATGTCTCTCCCCAAAAAGAAATCACCGCTTTACCCAGAATATTCTCTGTTAAATAAATCCTGTAATTAACTTCACTTGATGATATTGATAGAAAAAAGAGTTCACTCGTCAGGCTAATGACAGTTGAATCGATAGGAAACACCATCAGAATGGAAGAATGATGTCTCTTTTTGCTTGAGACATCAAGTGAGTGTAAATACCTTCGAATAAGCTGATGTCCTGAGTTTTGTTGGCTTTCGAAAAAGTGAAGATGTCTACCTTAATTTGAGAATAGACTTGACAAGAGTTGCAAAAGATGACGTAGTAAATTTGTATTCTTCCTTCTTCTAAGGGAAGAATATGACATTTGTTCCCTTTTTTCTAGCCTCTTAATCTATCTTGCAACACTTCTGCAATAGAACCATTTGACCATGCATAGATCCGCGCTCGCTTCAGCGCACCGATTAAACCCGGATCGGAATGGACTACAACGTCTGCCGCTAAGGACTGCCAATCGAGTGTCCAAGAACAACGGGGAACAAGGGTGCGCGCTCAGTTGTCCCCCTTAGCTGGTGATGGATAGTGGCACGACTCACCTGAAAAATTTGAGTAGAGCATTTGAATGACAGAATGAAAAAAATGCTTAAGAGACAGGCCTTGATTAGCGGTAGGGCTTTAGAAAGCGACCTGCTGTACTGCGTCTGTCTCTAAACTACCATCCAGCCCAAGCCCCGCTCAACTTTTGGCCACATCAAGAAACAATTCTGCCACCCTGTCTCCCCACACCTGTAATGAGTATTCATGTTCTACTTTGCGGCGCCCGGCTGCCCCCATGCGAGAGCGTAGATCGGCATCGTTAATCAAAGTCTCAATCGCGTGCCGCCACTCCGCATCGGTACTGGCGAGAAACCCGTTGACACCGTGCTCGACAATCTCACAGTTCACACCAACCGGTGAAGCAACCACTGGCAAACCGCAGGCCATGTACTGAATTAGCTTGTACCCGCATTTGCCGCGCTCCCATGGCGCGTCAGGTAAAGGCATGATGCCAATGTCTAACGCAGCCAGTTCGGAGGCCTCTGTTTTTTCAGCCCAAGGGCGAGGTTCAAATGGCGTACCCAAGAGTTGTTCACGACGCGCCCCAATAGCCACACAGCGAATAGAATAGCGGGTACTTAGTTCCCGCAAGGGTTCCTGCACTATGTGCAAGTAATTGGCCGTAGAAGGGGACCCTATCCAGCCAATTGTCACAACAGCCTTGTCATGATGAACTACAGTTATGTCATACCGCTTAAGGTCAACTACTGTCGGCACGACGACGACTTTTTTTGCCCCAGCGTCGATAGCGCGCGTTGCAATGTACGGATTGCCAGCCATGACCAGATCGGCACACTTCATCAGCGAGTCTATCTTTCTTCCCAACAATTTATTTACCAGAATTGATCGAGATTGATCGTAATTATGAAAAATCGCATCATCAAAATCTAAAATAAAAGGAGGAGCCGATTGTAAAAACATTTTTTCGATCCAATCGGGTAACCAGGGGAATAGCTCTTTCTCAATCCATAAAATGTCAAATCTCCCGATCCTCAATAGATCAAGGATTCTTTTCCAATATCGACTCAATATATTAACCAGAGGTCTAGACCCTGAGTAAAGGGATTGAATGTACCCGTCATTCAACAGGGGACATATCAAGGCTTCGATACCAGCCTCCTGCAGAAGCGGCAGATACTGCATAAACCGTACACGGCTACTCGCCCCAAGCGATTCGTACCTCGTTAGAATGAGCACTTTCATTGTTCTGTTAACTTTGAAAAAGTGGATATGTCCACCCTAATCCCTGAATTATTCAAGGGATAAAATAATGCTACTATGCTGGTTAACCCTTGGTCAAGAATGTAGATCAACCAGATTTTGAGGAATAATTGAGAGTTGAGGACGGGGTAGTCACACGGGCTGAGCGGATTGACAATACACTTGACAAGAGTTGCAAAAGATATCGTAATAGACTGATTGTTTTTTCTGCTTTTGAGGAAAAATACAACATTTCTTCTTTTTTTTCTAGTCTCTTAAACTCTTTTTCAACACTTCTGAGCGCGAGTAGTATCTGGGAGATGGTGAAGCACCCCAAGTGAATACCCGAAATCCTGACTGTTTGGTTCAAGCGGCATGTCGGAGGTGCTCGCATTTATAAAGCTAATATTGTGAAAGACGGCCAGATTACGTTTTGCTGCAGCCAGCGCCTTTGAGGAAGGATCTATGCAAGTGAGGTGCCCAACTTTGGCGGCTACACCCCTTGCCCAGCGGCCAGATCCACATCCCATATCAAAACCCCATGAATTTTGAGGCAGACTATCCCATGGGAAGATTCGGAAATAGCTCTCAAAGAGTCGTCCATATTCCGTTTTGTCAAGGATAGATTGATCGAAATGCAACCATTCATCTCCAAAGGACTGAACAGTCTTTGTGTCTACATTATCCATTTAAGTTCTCTTTCCAAGCTTGTAACATTAGTATAACCCACAGCTGGTACGTCCAATCGCGTCGTCGTGAACAGTGTTCCTGCCAAGCTCCCTGAACAGGAGCAGGCTTAATCAAGCCAGCACGCCCCAGCGCATTTTCTGATAACAAATCCTCGGCCCAAGGACGTAGCGGTCTGCGCAGCCATTCATCGATTGGAATAGCGAAACCGGCCTTTGGCCGCTCGATTAGTTCGCGGGGTATGTACCGATACAGCATCTGGCGTAGGATCCACTTGCCTTGGCCGTTTCGGATTTTCATGGCCGTCGGTACCTGCATCGAAGCCTTGAGCACGCCGGGGTCGAGGAAGGGCGTGCGCGTCTCGAGGCTGATGCCCATCGCTGCCCGGTCCACCTTGCGTAAAATGTCTTCGGGTAGGTAGCTGCGCATGTCCTGGAACATCATCCAGGTGGCGGGGTCGGGATCGAGAAGCGCAGGGGTCGGATCGTCGAGCGAGCACTTCGGATGCCCCACCTCACTGAGTATCATCCGGAACCCAGCCACAAGGTCACCAGGAAACGGTAAATATCCTTGTAATCCCGCACAGTCCGCAGCCGATCGCCAAGCCGATGTACCTTGTCTCCAAGAAGCGCAACCCGACGGGAAGGCAGAGCGAAGTGGTTCAGCCGGTCCCAAAGCTCAATGGGAACTGCATATATCCCGCGCCCAAGCACATGGCGCAAACCACACGGCATCCACACCAGCTTATCCGAGATCCGCGGCCCCCAGAAATACCGGTTGTAGCCGCCGAAAAGCTCGTCGCCACCATCACCCGACAGCGCCACCGTAACGTGGCGGCGGGCTGCGCGGCACACGAGGTGAGTGGGGATCTACGAAGGGCTCGTCGTACACGTCGGGCAGATTCGGGATCACCTCGCGCGCCTCGGACTTGGTCACGGTTAGCGTCGTGTGCTCGGTCCTCAGATGGCGGACTCCGGCCTCGGCATGGGGGCTTTCGTCGAAGGCCGGATCCTCGAAGCCGATGGTGAAGGTCTACACCGGGACGTCTGTCACCTTCCGCATCAGCGCCACGACCAGCGAGCTGTCGATCCCGCCGGATAGAAAGGCGCCCAGCTGGACGTCGGGGATGAGCTGGCGGCTAACGGCAGTTTCGAGGGCTGCCTCGACTGCGGCGATCACCTCCCCCTCATCTGTGAAGCGCTCCTGCGCGCCCTGCGCGACCAGATGGGCAAGCGACCAGTAGCGCCGAATCGACAGCCCCTCAAAGGAACCGCCCGGGCGCAATGGAGCAGTCGGCGGCGCTGCGGTCACCGGCCCAGAAAGTTCAAGGATGCAGCTGGGCTCGAGCTTGAAGACCCCAGGGTGGATGCTCCACGGTGCGGGCACATAGGCATACCGGACATACAGCCCCAGCGCCTCGCGGTAGATCTCGCGCGGAAAGTCTGGATAGCGACGCAGCGCCTTCAGCTCCGAGCCAAACACCAGGTCGCGCCCGGCCCAGCCCCAGTAGAGCGGCTGTTCACCGATGCGATCGCGGGCAAGGAAAAGCAACCGCGCCAGCCGGTCCCAAAGGGCGAGGGCAAACATACCGGTAGCTCAGGTAAGCGTCTCCTCAAGGCCCCAGTGTTCTATGCTGACTAGAAGCGTTTCTGTATCTGAATCCCCGCGCCAGACAGAAACAGCACCTGCATTCTCAAGCTCACGGCGCAGCTCGAAATGGTTGTAAATCTCGCCGTTGTACGCAATCACAAACTGCCTCGAGGGCGAGACCATGGGCTGCGCCCCGGCCAGCGAGAGATCTAGGATTGAGAGCCGCCAGTGGTCAAGCGCGATGCCCTCCTCAGTCCACACCTCGCCATCGTCGGGTCCGCGGTGATAAAGCGCTTCCACCATGCGCCTAGCTATAGCTATGGACGCGAGGTCAGAGTGGTGGGGGCCGCTGCCGGCAAGGATCCCGGTCAGAGCACACATGTCAGGTACCCTCTGTCCCGAAAATGCGGCGATAGAGGCGGTCATAAGCCACAGTTCCGACTTCAAGCGAGAAAAGCTCTTCGGCTGTTCGGCGGCAGCGCGCCGAAAGATCGGAGTCGGCCATCAGCGCCTTGAGCTCATCGAGCGCGCGGCGGACTGCCTCGGGCGACGGATCGTCGAGAACCACGCCGACCCGATTGTCGCGCACGATTCGCGCCACATCCCCCACACCCTCGTTCGCCACCACGGGAAGACCAGTCCCCAGGACTTCAGCCAGGCGGGTGGGCGATCGCCCCAGCTCGGAAACCGCACCTCCCGCGTAAAACATCACCGATAGATGATGCTGGCGGACGGCGTCCGGCATCTCTTCCGGTCTGCGGCTGCCAATCTCGAGCCGATCTCCCAACAACCCTTGCGGATCGAGCGCGGTGCGAATGCGCGCCGGATGATCGCGCGAAATGATCGAAAAGCGCGCCGCTGGGTCACATTCGGCGACAGTTGCGATCCATGCCGTAAGCCAGTCGATGCGGAACCAACCACTCAACAGCGTGCCGATACACCCATGCACCATTGGCCCCACCGGCGGTCCATCAGGTGGTGGAGAGAATCGATCCAGATCGGCGCAGGTGGGAATGACGGCAATCTCCTGACTCGAAAGCTCTGCAGGGTAGACCGTGCGCAGATATGCGACGGCGGCATGGGTAAGTGACACCACCGCAGCTGCGTCGCGTAGACAGAGGCGTTCGATCATGGCGATCACACGATGCAGTAGCGAACCACGCCGAAGCCGGCCGGCCGTGATCAGCTCCTCCGGCCATAGGGCCCGCATGTCGAAGATGAACGGCGTTCCCCTTAGCCGCCATACCGCCCATGCCACCGCAGCCGGAAGGTAGGAGCGCGTATGGATGAGCCCGACCCGGCCCGCCCGCACCTCCCGCAGGGCGAACAGAAACATGGCCAGCAGCCTCATGGCCGAGGCAATCAGCTTCGGCTTGCGGCGAAAGCGGCGCATCTCCCACCGGATGCCATAATGCATACAGTCGACACGGGCACGTTCAAGCGCAGCGTTGTCGGCCAGATCCTCCGGCTTTTCATGGGTGTAGAGCGTGATCGCGTAATCGCCTGACAGCCCGCGCAGATAGGCGATGATCTGGCTCTGCCCCAAGGGCTCGAGAAGGCCGTTGCAGGTGAGGTAGAGAACGGAAGTCATGCAAAACTCAAGAGGTCCAGATACTTGCGCGCTGCGATCTCAGGCGCGAAATCGGCCGCGCGTTGCCGCAGGGCATCGCGATCCACAGGGGAATCGAGGACTGCATCCATGGCCCGGGCCAGCGCCGGCGCATCCCCTACCGGAACAAGGCGGCCGAACCGCCCCTCCGCAAGGATTTCCGCCGGACCCGAGGGGCAGTCGGTGGAAACGACCGGCAGGCCGAAGGACAGGGCCTCGACGATCACGTTGCCAAAGCCTTCATAATCGGAGGACAGGACGAACAGATCCGCCGTGGCGTAGAAGGGTGCAGGATCGGGGTGGAAGCCAGCGAAGATCACCCGGTCTGCAATCCCGAGCTCGGCGGCCAAAGCGCGCAAGGCAGCCTCGTTCTGACCCTTCCCGAGGAGCATCAGCTTTGCCTCGGAACGTGGCAGCATGGCAAAGGCGCGCAACAGAAGGGCGTGGTTTTTCACCGGTTTCAGAGCGCCAACACTCAGGATGCGCGGCCGCCCAGTTTCCCACAGTGCATCGACAGCCTGCAGCACCTCTGGTGAGGGCTGTTTCGCTAGACGAACAGGGTTGTAGATTGTTTCAAAGCAGTCTAGAGCCATTCGCGACAAGGCGGCCATATCGGCGCAGGCTCCATGCGACACGCCCACGCGAACCGAGGCGAGCCGATAGCCCACGCAAGTCGAGAATTGCAGGGCAAAGGAGTGAAGTTTGCCCCACGATGCGTATTGCTGCGAGAGGATGGAATGCTCGCTGACTAGCACCTTTCCCCGAAAACCGGCAATAAGCGCGGCAATCGGCGCGAGGGCAGTCAATGGCCACATCGCTGCGATCAGGGCATCAGGACGGCGTGTGCGCAGATAGCGGGCAAGGACCGGCACGACGTTCCGCGCCCGAGGCGCATTAAGGTCCACAATCGGGTAGCCACGCCGCGCCTCGGCCAGAAGCTCCCCTTCGGCACGCATGAGAACGAACTCAACCTCATGGCCCAGCCGCACGAATTCCTCAGCAAGGACAAGGCCTAGCCGCTCGGCTCCGCCACCACGCAGGTCGGGCAGGAGAAGGGAGATGCGTGCCAATCTCACACCTCCTCAAGACGGGCCAGCCTGTTGCGGTCATCCAGCGCTGTCACCCGATAGCCGTGGCTTTCCAGGAGAGAGGTCGCGTCAGTCTCGGGGCCCAAGACTTCGAAAATGATCGCCCTGATCCGTCGCAAGGAATCGCCCGCGCCCCTAACGGCCGGAATCTCCATGCCCTCAACATCAAGCTTCATCAGACTAACGCAGGCGACATCAGCAAGAATGTCCTTCAGCGTTGTTGTCATAACCGGAACCGCCCCCGTCACTGAAGGAGTACCAAGCCGCGCTTGCCCAAGCTTGCCCGGCGGCGCGGTCGCGGTTGCGCTATGCCCCGACACCTCGGAGAGTGCCGCTTCCACCACCCGGACATTGCTCGCGCCGTTGAGTGCAATATTATCCCGCAGAACGGCCGCGGTCTCCGGCATTATTTCGATGGCAATCACCTTGCCGCGAGGGCCGACAAGTTGGCTCGCCAGCACAGTGTAGAACCTGATGTTGGCGCCTGCGTCAATAAAGGTGTCTCCTGGCTTCAGCAAGAACCGGACAGCACGTTCGACCGCCGGCTCCTGCCCGGGAAGGGCGTGGAAGAGATCGTCTGTACGACCACGAATGCGAAACCTTCCCACACCCTTGGCTATGACAGTGCATTCCTCATCCACCATCGGGAATTGCCATTCGTCCAGATCACGCAACGCCGACAGTGGGGCTTGTAGTAGGGCTCGGCGCAGGATACGTGCACTTTCGGGATCACTGCCGCGTATACGCATGCCGACATGAGCCCAGACCCCAATGCGCCCTGCGTATCGATACGCTCGACCTGCAACTCTCCATAGTGGTGTTGGAAGCAGCTTCTTTAGCCCTCGTCGCAGACTCTGACCCTTTCGACC
Source organism: Thermosynechococcus vestitus BP-1 (assembly GCF_000011345.1). Classification (NCBI taxonomy): domain Bacteria; kingdom Bacillati; phylum Cyanobacteriota; class Cyanophyceae; order Acaryochloridales; family Thermosynechococcaceae; genus Thermosynechococcus; species Thermosynechococcus vestitus. The sequence goes on along the minus strand of NC_004113.1, from coordinate 223,957 downwards.
GGGTTCAGCCTGCGGCTTGCCATCCCTCAGACTTCTACGCGTCATACAAACTCTCCTTTTCCAACTTTTCGGGTAACGCCGGTTTTTTCGAGAGGAAACGGCGCATCCGCCGGATCGAATCCCGCTCAAGAAAAACCGCTAGCATCAAGCTATTCGCAATGCGGTGAAGAATCTTGGCCCGGTACGGGTACCGAAATAAAAGGTAAATAAATTTAAAGGCACGATAAACTTTACCATGTGCTTTCGATGGAAGCACAATCGATGATGCAAGCGCGCGAACAGTCCTTATCAAGTTTTTTTCCAAACGAACTTTTAGATCATCATCTATGGCACTTACATGGACTAAATCTCTTAACTTTGTTACTGAAGATATAATCCGACTAAGTACAAATAGGTTCCATCTTTCGTGATTTGAGATTCGGTAGCCTCGGCCAGACGATCGTTTCAGCACTCTGCCCAGAACCAAGGGTTCTTCAACGCCGGCAATTGGCCCCATTAAAAGGGCACGAAACATTAGATAGTGCCGTCACGAGTTTATGAGATACTGAGCGTGTGTCTGGACTGTATTATAGGACCGTGCCATGAGGACACCTGACTACCGTCGCCACGATATTTCCGACCGGGTTTGGGAGCGGTTGGAACCGCATCTACCTGGACGCCGAGGGAGCTGGGGGGGTGTGGCGAAAGACAACCGGCAGTTCATCAATGCGGTGTTCTGGATACTGCGCACCGGCGCCCCTTGGCGGGATTTACCCCCGGAGTACGGAGATTGGAAGAACGTGCATCGAAGGTTCTGCCGCTGGCGAGACAAAGGCGTGTGGGAAAAGGTCCTTGAGCAGTTGATCGACGAGCCCGATTACGAATGGTTGATCATCGATGCTACTCATGTCAAAGTCCACCCTCATGCCACAGGGGCCAAAGGCGGCAACCAAGACATGGGCCGTACAAAAGGGGGCTCAATACCAAGATACATCTGGCCGTGGATGCGCATGGTATGCCGCTGCGAATGGTTATCACAGCAGGTACCACTGCGGATTGTCGCCAAGCTGCAACCTTGATCGAAGGAATCGATGCAAAGTACCTGTTGGCGGACAAAGGCTACGACAGTGATGCCCTCATCGCCCAAGCCAAAGAGCATGGGATGCAGCCTGTCATCCCTTCGCGCAGACATCGCAGACAGCGACGTGAATGCGACAAGCAGTTGTATCGGCTTCGTCATCTGGTTGAGAATGCTTTTTTGCATCTCAAGCGTTGGCGAGGTATTGCCACGCGATACGCCAAAAATACGGCTTCTTTCCTTGCTGCTGTGCACATCCGTTGTATCGCCATTTGGGCATCAATCTCGTGACGACAGTATCTAGAGGCCCATCTTCGATAATACTTCCCCCAATCATTGGTGGAAATTGACTAAAAAGTATCTTCGAGTAAGCAAATGTTGGCGGGAGAAAAGGGAGAGGGTTACCCGAGAGATAGCATTCCAGGTTTACCTTATTGTCATCTTTTATGTACAAAGTCCTTCGTGCTTCTGGACATTCCTCCGAAACTTGGATCATAGCGCTATGAAGAAGCACGGGCTCTTTGTTCGATTTCAGCCATTTCTCAACAAGCATCTCTACTCGATGTGGGAATGAAACATCATCTCCGGCAGCAACCACCAGAAGCTCGCCGCACGCCATTTTGGCAACAGCTGATACATGAAGGGCTGTGCCGAAATTGAGTTCACTCTGACGCACCAGTACCCGATGTGGCCCCCTATACTCACACGCCATCTGTTTCATGATCTCAAAGGTGCCGTCGCTCGAACAGTCGTCCGATAGGATGATCTCGAGGGGCGAGTAGGTCTGTGCGAAGGCGTCCTCGACTGCCTCGCGAATGTATTTCTCCTGGTTGTAAGCGAAGACAGCAAAGGTGACCAAGGGACGATCTGTCGTGCCGTCCGGGAGGTTCTTTTTGCCATAGGTGCGGATTATTGCTGTATCATCCATACGCAAAGCATTCTTCCCCAGTTGGTGAAGACGTCGAGTCTGGCCCTGGTTTCGATCTTATCAGCGAGGTAGATAAGTCCCTATGGGTAAGGAGAAATGTCATTTTCACAGCCAATACCACACTTGCGGCCTCAGACCAGCGCGATGTCAGCTCGAATGCAACAGCACCAGCAATAACAAGGCTAGTCTGTGCTGCCACAGCGCGGGACCACAGGAAGGCAAAGAAAGTTCGAGGGACCATCATAACTAAGAAATAAGAAAGAAATATAGACTAGGAAAGCAGGTGGTATAAATTCCAACATAAATTGCAAGAAAGGCAACTCGCCCCCCAAACACCGCCGAAGCGGGCAATCCAAGAGCAACGTTAAAGACCAAGACCCTGATGCCTAGCGGTTCGATGAATACAAAGTTCTTTCCAGCCTCCTGTGTGAGAATTGAATTACATAACTAACCGGCCAACTCATTACACTTTTAGTATGTCGCCCAAGCTCAAAAGGTGCCAGCGAAGGACTCCAGCTCCTGGGCCGAAGGCGTTCGAGTAGAGGAGTCCAATCACCCAGCGTGCTAGGCCTAGCATCAGCACCAAAACCGGGATACAGAGAAGAAGACCAACCTCGGTGTGTTGATTGACTAGACTGAGTAGGCGCCGACCCTCACCGTGATCACTGATTACTGCTGTCAGACGCAGATAATAGTCTGTACTCATGGCACTAAGGATAAAATAAAACTGATGTAGGTCGTGTCGATCGCCCAAGCGGCTTGGAACTGACCGAGACTGTCGGTGCCAAGTTTGCTCTGGACAAGGGCGCGCATGACTAGATGCTCGAATAGCAGCCCGAGCTGGCGAACCTAGAGAAGTACCAGAAAGAAGGTTGCCGCAGGAGCGACCAAAACCATGGTCAAAAGCCCCCGCTTGCCCCAGAGCCAAAGCTTGCTGATCTCAACAAATTGAGCCAAACATGCCCGCGCTGACATTGATCCGAACCAGATGCCTACCCCCCGCAGACTCGTCAGCAGCGCTGCTTGAGAGCCAACTGCAATCGTCAGCACGACCCCAACAGCGAGCCAGACCACGTCACCCGCCTGATTCGGATCATTACGAGCACCGCAATACACTCGCTGAAGCTCCCTAAAAAAGAGCGTTGAGGACTGCAAGCCCCAGCGTGCCGCAAAGAGTGCCAACGGCTTCACTCCCATCTTCCGCGTTCGCAGCAGTGATCTGGAGTGATCTGGACATTGCCCACGCCCAAACCGGTGATGCCGAATGCTGTCCCCAACATGTCTTGCAGCAGCACTGCCGCCGCCTTCATGCGCAGCAGGCCCACCACAATATTGAGGACACTGGCTCCGCCAATCATCGAGGACGAACGCAAGGCCAGTCGGGTAGCAGGGGGGCATTACTGCCCCCTAGCCCCCTAAGAACCGGACGTGCAAGTTTCCTCGCATCCGGCTCAGGCCCCCCAAAACCCCTCATTTAAGAGGAACCGGTTGTGTGTACAACCTTTACGATACTCATCTACAGCCTGCCTACCCTTGGTGGGAGGGTTGGTGACCGCACCAGTGACTCAAGGTCACCGCCATTTGCTTTGTCACCATTAGGGAGGTTCTATAGATTTTCTCGTAATGGGGAACCGACGGGAAGTCTGCCCTCTTTCGAGTGGGATGATGTTGAATGTCCTGCCAGCATTCTCAATCCCTATCTAACCCATTACAGGCTAGCATTCGCTTTTTCCCGTCTCCTCTACCCGCACTTCCATGGGTGTTCCTCGCAGTCCACTTGCCTTGTGCTTGGCCTATCAAGGCGGAAGTACGGGCTTACCGCGTTCCAACCAGATGACGCGAGGGGTTAGGTGGTGACTTTACCCCGGTGGAGCTAATGTCCCCGTACACCTAATTAGGAGAGGTGTAGCCGTCCACTTGCCATTTTGGCCCAGGCCTGTCAGCGTCTTTGGCCTGCTGAGAGTAACGAGGCTTCTGGCGTCACTTCACTTACGTTCACCATACCCTCAAGCCTAGCTCCCTATCACCTGACGCTGGTGAAGTTGCTTCCTCCTCACGGATTCGGCTTCAACCTTGCGGTTCGGGCTACGTTGTCGGGAGGGCTTCATACCTGACCGTTACCAGTCACGCATGCCTCCCTAGGCTACGGTTGGGGGCACAACCGGTCCCGTTCTAGCTTGTTGGGCTAGTGGGACAATCATCTGGCTAGCTTTCGCGTCGCACCCTAATGTCTCATTCTTTATTGGAATAGCTATAAGTACCCACTATCCTATTCGCTGTGTGGCTATTGGGGCGCGTCGTGGCCAACTCGTGGATACGCCATTTGAACCTTGCCCTTGGGCTGAAAAAACAGAAGCCTCCGAACTGGCTGCGTTAGACATTGGATCATGCTTTTACCTGACGCACCAGGGGAGCGCGTCAAATGCGGCTATAAGCTGATTCAGTATCAGGCAGCTTGTCTACCGGTTGTGGCGTCCCCAGTCGGCGTAAACGTTGATATTGTTACACCAGGCTATAATAGTTTTCTCCCTGTGGCACAAGAAGAGTAGCTTCAGTCATTGGCGGAACTGATACTGAATTGGCGGTTTCGAAAACATATGGGCGAGGCTGGCCGCCGGCATGTGGAGGACAACTACTCATTGCAGGTATGGGCGCCACGAATTGTAGATATGATATTTTGAGGTTGCGAGAGCATCTGGGCGCACGTTTTAAACAGCCATGACCAGATCTTTGTGATGATGAGGTTTATCAAAACTGACTGATGTGTGGTCTGACCGGTTTCTGGCAACCTTGCGGTTGTCCCACAGATGAGGTAAGCGCTACCATTCAGCGCATGGCGGATACGCTCGTCCACCGCGGGCCGGATGATGTTGGCGTATGGGTAGATACAGAAGTGGGCATTGCACTGGGACATCGCAGGCTCGCTATCCTCGATTTATCCCCTGCCGGCCACCAGCCCATGGTGTCTGCCACGGGGCGTTACGTGATCGCCTTTAACGGGGAGATTTATAACCATCTGGAATTGCGCGAGGAGCTCTCGAAAGTCGGCGCAGGCGGAACGGCACCAGTGTGGCGTGGTCATTCCGATACAGAGACATTGCTCGCAGCATTCGCAGCATTGGGTATTGAAAAGACACTCAAGCGCGTCGTGGGAATGTTTGCCATAGCCCTCTGGGATCGGGAAACGCGTACGCTCACACTGGCGCGCGATCGCATGGGCGAAAAGCCGCTCTACTATGGCTGGGTGCGCGACGCACTAGTATTTGGCTCCGAGCTCAAGGCATTGCGGGCATATCCAGGGTTTGACAATGCCATTGAGCGGCGATCGCTAGCTCTTTTCATGCGGTACGACTACATACCCGCACCGTGGAGCATCTACGAAAACATCTGGAAGCTACCCCCAGGTTGCTTTGTGCAGTTTAGGGCAGCTAGCCATGGTGGTGAGCCGCTAGCTGTGGGCAGTAGAGGCAACATCAAGCCCTACTGGTCAGTGCGGGATGTGGCAGAGAGGGGGCTCGCTAATCCCTTCACAGGTCGTGAGGCTGATGCAGTAGAGGAATTGGAGCGGCTCCTTAGGCAAAGCATCGCCGGCCAGATGATGGCGGACGTGCCCCTAGGAGCGTTTCTTTCGGGTGGAATTGATTCCAGCACCGTGGTGGCGCTGATGCAGGCGCAGTCAAGCCGAGCAGTCAAGACCTTCACCATTGGTTTTCACGAGCAGGACTACAACGAGGCCAAACATGCCAAGGCTGTGGCTTGCCATCTGAGAACAAACCACACTGAGCTTTATGTAACGCCCCAAGAGGCCATGGCAGTCATCCCAAAGTTGCCCTCCCTATATGATGAACCGTTCGCTGATTCCTCACAGATTCCCACCTTTTTGCTAGCTCAGCTGGCGCGGCAGCAGGTGACGGTAAGCCTTTCCGGCGATGGGGGTGATGAGCTCTTTGGGGGGTACACCCGTTATTTTTTGACACATTCCCTATGGCAGCGGCTCGCATGGATTCCGTTACCTATGCGCAAGCTCGCAGAGCAAGGTGTGCTGGCAATTTCGCCTCAGACATGGAATCGTGTATTTGCTCTCTTAGCTCCGGTGCTCCCAGAACGCTTGCGCTTTCGCCTCCCCGGCGATAAGCTGCACAAGGCAGCTGCCCTATTTGTAACCAGACGACCAGAAGACATTTATCTGCGCTTTGTTTCCCATTGGCATGATCCGACTTCCCTAGTGATTGGTACCGAAGAGCCTAGAACAGCTCTGACCGAGCCAGCGACTGTGCTGGAGGGCGCCGACTTTGAGGCACGCATGATGTATCTCGACAGCATCACCTACCTACCGGATGATATCTTGGTGAAGGTGGATCGTGCGGCGATGGGGGTGAGTCTGGAAACTCGCGTGCCGCTCCTAGACCACCGCATCGTGGAATTTGCTTGGCAGCTGCCCCATTATTTCAAGATCAGGAGGGGGCAAAGCAAATGGCTGCTGCGCCAGGTACTCTATCGCTACGTGCCCAAGGAACTAATTGAACGGCCCAAGATGGGTTTTGGCATCCCCCTCGATCAGTGGTTGCGTGGACCGCTAAGGGAATGGGCGGAGGATCTGCTCTCTGAAGAACGGCTCAAGCGCGAAGCTTTTCTCAATCCAGAGCTAGTGCGGCAAAAGTGGCAGGAGCATCTTTTAGGTCGGCGGAACTGGGCATACCATTTGTGGAATGTGTTGATGTGGGAGGCGTGGCTGGCTGCCTAGAATGTCTAGATTTCTCTTGTTGGTCATTGAAGGATCACTTTCATAGGAAGGACTCGATTCTGACTGCAATCACAAAAAGGCTCGCGATCGCCCCCCCTTAGAATTAGCCGCCGTAGGTCGTTGACTCTTCTTGCCTATTGGGAAGATGGCAAAGCAGGGCTTGGCAGATTTGGCAGATGGCGAATAACCTGTGACCATAGAAGCTGTAGCTGCTCCCACAGGCGATCGGGACCAATCCCAAAAAAGATTTGCAATAGAAAGACAATCAGGGCAATTTGAATTGCGGTACCCACCGTTACCTTGAGTACCTTGATTAACCCACGAAGCACCAGCCAACTGATGGCGATCGCCCCCAGGGTGATCAGAATTTCAGTCCCCGTCATCGGCGCACAAGAATATCTTGGCCGTGGGTATCCGTGCCGCAGGTCTCTAGAAGCTGGTGTTCAACGGCCAGCCTGTGTACCAAAGCGGTAGTTTCTGGTGTCGATTCCCACGGCTCAGGATTGCCGTAGCAATAGTAGGTTTCTACCCCATCAATTCCCCGGGCTACGGCAGCAGGAATCAATTGTTCAGCAGGTAGACGATAGCGAGCCGGGTGCGCCAAAATTGCCAAGCCGCCCGCCTCATGGAGAGCCGCAATCACCCGCTCCGCCTGGGCCCATTCGCCTTCGGGGGCGCTGCCCATGGCATAGCGATGCAGGATTGGGGCATGGGGGTCAAAGCCATAGCCAAGGATATGTACTTCGGTATCAAGCAGTTGGGCGGTAATTTCAATACCCGTGTAAACCTGGGGGCGGTCCGTTCCTGGATAGGCTTCTACGTATGTTCGCGCCTGAAAGTAACCCTCGAGGGCGTGGTGATCGGTAATGGCAAAACCTTTCAGACCGTGGATCATTGCCTGTTGCGCCACTTGCTGCGGTGTTAGCTGGCCATCCGAACAAATCGTGTGGAGATGAAAGTTATAGCGATAGGGACAACTGGTTGCCGTCAACGTCCGAAAGAGACCACGGAGAGTCTCAGCCTGCGTCACCATCAGTGCAGCAAGGGTCATAGGCATTACCAAATCTTACGCTGTTACCTCTTTAATATAAACTTTCTTTAAGAAACTAGGAATAAAGATTCCTAATAGGGCGATTTATGGGCTTGGATGACCTGTGCTATGATCCAAGTTGGCTCGGAATCATGCGATCGCAACGCCTCAACCTTGTCAGGTCCGGAAGGAAGCAGCAATACGGGATGCTTGCGATAGGCGTGATCTCCGGGTCACCCTCTGAAGAACTGCCAAGGATTGATGCCCGCCACTGCCCTTAGCCTCCCCCTAGATGAGATTCGTTACGATGAACGGGGTTTAGTGCCAGCCATTGTCCAAGACTATTTGGACGGCACTGTACTGATGCTGGCGTGGATGAATCGAGAATCGCTACAGAAAACCCTTGAGACTGGTCGCACGTGGTTTTGGAGTCGATCGCGCCAAGAATTGTGGCCGAAGGGGGAAACCTCTGGCCATGTGCAGTGGGTAAAAAGTATCCGCTATGACTGCGATAGTGATGCGCTATTGCTCACTGTAGAGCAGGTGGGGCACATTGCCTGCCACACAGGCGAGCGTAGTTGTTTTCACCGCCATGGTGCCAAGGGGGAATCGATTGAGCCACCGCCTGCCGACACTCTCTCACAGGTGTATAACATTGTTTGCCAGCGGCGGGATTTCCCGCAGTTGCAGTCCTACACGTCTAGCCTATTCACTGCCGGGGATAACAAAATTCTCAAGAAGCTGGGAGAAGAAACGGCAGAAGTTGTCATGGCCTGCAAAGACGATGATCCAGAGGCGATCGCCAGCGAGGTAGCAGACTTGTTTTACCACACCCTGGTTGCCTTGGCCTATCATCGGGTGTCTTTGCGGCAGGTCTATGAGCAGCTTCAGTTGCGGCGGCGCTAGTTGATCCCCCTTTTCCTTGTCAGCCCTGGCTTCCCGTGGCTACAGTGCTAAGTACTGCTCATTGACTTAGGAATAACAATGGCAAAGCATGTGGTCGTCATTGGCGGCGGCATTGGTGGTCTGACGACAGCAGCCTTGTTGGCCCGACGGGGCTACCGCGTTCAACTATTTGAACAGGCGGCCCAATTAGGCGGCTGTGCTTCAACCTTTCAGCGGCGTGGCTTTACCTTTGATGTGGGTGCCACCCAAGTGGCGGGTCTGGAGCCGGGGGGGATCCATGCCCAGATTTTTGCTGAATTGGAGATGCCTCTGCCGCCCGCAACCCCCTGTGACCCCGCCTGTGCGGTGTATCTGCCGCAGGAAACAACGCCCATTCATGTTTGGCGCGATCGCGATCGCTGGCGACTAGAACGTCAACGCCACTTTCCCGGCAGTGAGCGATTTTGGCAAGGCCTTGAACAACTTTTTGCCATTAGTTGGCGATTTCAGCAGCGGCAGCCAATTTTGCCCCCCCGCAATGGCTTTGATCTGTGGCAACTGGTGCAAGCCCTCCGTCCCGATACCCTCCTCACGGTGCCCTTCAGTCTAATGACGGTAACCGATTGGCTGAATCTCTGTGGTCTGGGGAGCGATCGCCGGCTGCGGCAATTTCTGGATCTGCAACTCAAGCTCTACTCCCAAGTGGACGCCAGTGAAACAGCATTGCTCTATGCGGCCACCGCCCTCTGCCTTTCCCAGGAGCCCCACGGTCTTTACCATCTCCACGGCAGTATGCAGGTTCTCAGTGATTTGCTAGCCAATGCCTTGCGGCGGGATGGCGGCCAAATCTACACCCGTCATCGGGTGCATGACATTGCAGTCGAGGGAGGGCGTGCCGTCGCCGTCCAGGTGGAAAACCTAAAAACAAAAACCTTGGAGCGCGTTGAAGCCGATCACATTGTGGCCAATGTCCCTGCCCAAAACCTGCCCCAACTCCTTGGCGATGCCCTTCCCCCTGGCTATGCCCGCCGCCTAAAAAGACTGCCTCCGGCCTCCGGTGCCTTTGTCCTCTATCTGGGAGTGAAGGAGGCCGCCATTCCGGAAGTCTGTCCACCCCACCTGCAATTTCTCTACGATCCTCAGGGGCCAATTGGCGAAAACAACTCCCTCTTTGTTTCTGTGAGTCAACCCCAGGATGGCCGTGCTCCCCAGGGCTATCGTACCCTGATTGCCTCCAGTTTTACTGAACCGAATTTCTGGCGGCAGCCCGACTTAGATTACACCGCCACCAAGGCACAATATACCCAAACAGCTCTGGAACGCCTAGGGGAATTCTTTGATCTGCGGCCTGAGTACATTGTCCACTGCGAAGCGGCCACTCCCCGCACCTTCTGGCGCTACACGGCACGAATAGATGGCATTGTCGGTGGCATCAGTCAACGCCTGAGTACCTTTGGCCCCTTTGGCTTGGCAAGCCGCACCCCCATTCCCCACCTGTGGTTAGTGGGAGATTCCGTGCATCCGGGGGAAGGCACTGCCGGCGTCAGCTATGGTGCCCGTGCCCTTGTCCAACAGGTGGTTGCCAGTGATAGCAATTTTGGTAAAAGTCACTATAATAGAGGGACACTGAGGCTAATCAATTGATGAGGAAACGGACACACTGTGTTTGCTACCCTTGCTGCCCCCCAACCCCCCCTTCCCCTTGATCTGGTGGCCGCTATCCAGGACCTGAAGCGGGAACTGAACGCGGTCATTCTGGCGCACTACTACCAAGACCCGGCCATTCAGGATGTGGCCGATTACATTGGTGATTCCTTGGGGCTCTCACGGCAGGCGGCCAGTACTAATGCTGACGTCATTGTCTTTGCAGGGGTGCATTTCATGGCGGAAACCGCCAAGATCCTCAACCCCGATAAGTTAGTACTGCTGCCCGATTTGGCGGCGGGCTGTTCTTTAGCAGATAGTTGTCCTGCAGATGCCTTTGCTGCTTTTAAGGCGCAGTATCCTGACCATTGGGTGATTTCCTACATCAACTGCTCTGCCGAAATTAAGGCCCTCAGTGACATTATCTGCACCAGTTCGAATGCGGTGAAAATTGTCCAGCAGTTGCCGCCGGATCAACCCTTGATTTTTGCCCCCGATCGCAACCTTGGCCGCTACGTGATGGCGCAAACGGGTCGGCAAATGGTGCTTTGGGAGGGCAGTTGTATTGTCCATGAAACCTTCTCAGAGCGACGTATCCTCGAACTCAAGGCCACCTACCCCAACGCTCAGGTCATTGCCCACCCCGAATGCGAAGAGGCGGTGCTGCGCCATGCCAATTTCATTGGTTCAACAACCGCCCTGCTCAACTACAGCCAAACTGAAGATTGTGACACGTTTATCGTTGTCACTGAGCCGGGGATTCTCCACCAGATGCAGCGGCGCAACCCTCAGAAAACCTTTATTCCTGCACCGCCTCAGGATCAGACCTGCAATTGTAATGAGTGCCCCTTTATGCGTCTGAATACCCTAGAAAAGCTCTATTTGTGTATGCGCGATCGCAAGCCCCAAATTGAGCTGCCCGAGGACCTGCGCCTTGCGGCCCTCAAGCCCATCCAACGCATGCTGGAAATGTCCTAAAGTTTAATCTCGAAGTTAAATCTCGGCAACGGCTCGCTCAATCAAGCGGCGTGCCAAGGTTTGCACCCCAGTGTGGTAGTAGTAGTTGGTGCTCATGTCTAAAAAGGCACCCAAGTAGTCGAGGTTATCTTTGGAGAGTTCAATAAAGCTTTGCAGACGATTGATCACCTTTTGCGGCGTTAACTCATGGCTGCTCACAAATTGGCTCATCCACCCCTGCACTGCATTAAAGCTCTGAATAACAAACCCCAATTGACCGCTGGGACTGCCCCCCGGCACCACAGCACTGATGGCTTTGAAGGTGGGGTTTTCCTGCAAGTCATTGGGTTGCAAGCTTTGCAGTGTCCCCAAGCACTTGAGGAGAAAGTCAGGCCCGAGGGGAATCAGACCATCAAAGCAGATGAGGGCGGCCATCCGCATCAGGGATTCGCCACTGTAGTCGGCAAGGGCCCGCAGGAAGTCACTAAGGCTGTCACCAGGAATGCCATTGATTTGACAAAAGGCGAGAATTTCCACAATCAGCTTAAGGCTGAGGTCAAGGGACTGCGCCCGCTCTGGTTTGGGGGTGATTTTGTCGAGGAAACCGAAGAATGAAATTTTCTCACCCACTTTGTTGGCAAGGGCGGCCGCCCCTAGGAGGGCATCGGTATTGTCCACGGTTTGATAGAGCCACAGTGCCCGCTGATAACCTTGGGACTTGTCATTAAAGAGCCGCACGGCGCGATCGCCAATTTGGCGGATCAGGGCAGGATCCGTTTCCCCCGTCACATGGCGAATCGTGTTCTCAAAACCAACGATATTTTGCCACTGCCCCGGGAGGATGAAATCCAAGGACTGAAGAGCCATAACGGTGATACCCCCAGTGGGGAGTTGATCAACGATTTTGTAGATAGGTTCGCTCACGGTCATCTCCTTAGGGGGCAAGTTGGGCTAAACCAGCAAGATCAAATTTTTCAATCCATTCCTTGCGATCGCTGGCGGTAAAACTGGGATCGCGGGAGAGCACCTTCACCTGATAGCGGTTAGCCACCAGAATTGCCGTTTGCGTTGTCCCCACCTCTACGGCTGGATAGCCGGCAATCTGCATCGTAGTGCTTTGAAACTTGGCTGCCGCCTCAGGGGTGCTAATGGTATCGGAGATGGCCAGCATCGCCAACTCCTTGCCATCTTTCTTCAGCTTAGCCTCGGCAAAGCCCTTTTTTTCTTGGACAAAGATACGCTCAAAGCCATTCCCTTCCGGCGGAAAGAAGCGATTCAATTCACTGCCTTGGGTGGCTTGGCGACTGACTGCCGCTGGGGCATTGCGCTGGGTGCTCTCCTGCTGCACCTGCTCGTAGGGCGAGGGTGGGGGGGAGGCACAACCTGTGATCAAAAGAATAAGGGCTAAAACAAGTGCACTCAGCCAGCGAGCCATGGCCATACTCAAGACAATAAGCCAATCATAGCCTAGCTCAGTTCAAAATTCTCTTAATCTCTTGCCACTCGCGATCGCTCAAGGGTTCTGGGGTCAGGCTCACCTGCCACTGCGCCTCAAAGGCCTCCAAAAGGGCCTCTTGCACCACCGCCAAAGGGGGAAGGGACTGCCGATGGGGAACGCTGCCAAATACTTCCTGCCATAGATTGGGATCAGGGGTAAGGACAATCGAACCGTGCTGCAGGACGCGATCGCCCCGCCAGGCTTGGGCACTGCCAATGACCTTCTCGCCAGTCGGTAAAACTAAATCGGCCACCGTTGCCTGGGCAAAGCAATTGATGGGTGCGTTGGCGCCATAGCCTCCCTCTCCCAACTGCAGTGGCCACCCTAGGCGCTCAAATCCCCCCTTGAGAAATTGACACAGATCGGCATAGACCTGCCGGCGCCGTTGCCCCAACCCCCACACCACCAAAGAGTAGGTCAGATCCCCTTGATGTAAAACCGCGCGCCCCCCAGTAGGTCGCCGCACCAGCTCCACCGGTTGTCCCTGCCAGTGCAGGTGTTGCCACTGCTCCGGAATTTGCCCTTGACGGTAGCCCAGGGAAATCGCGGGCGGTGACCAGGTATAAAACCGCAGACAGGGGCGATCGCTCCGCTGCCAGAGCCAGGAATCCACCGCCATTTGCACCTTCGCTGGAGCTGCAAAGGGGGGAATATAACGCCACATCAACTCCCCGTTGCCTCCCCCCCATAGTAGGCTGCCGCATCCCGCCGACACCCCATATAGGCCAGGATATACAACTCCTTGAGGTCTTGGATCAGCGGATAGCGGGGATTGGCCCCCGTGCACTGATCGTCAAAGGCCAGTTCGGCCATGCTCTCCACCTGCTCATAGAACGCTTGATCCTCACTGTTGAGGGCCTCCTTAATCGTGGCGGGAATTTCTAATTGGGCTTTCAAATCCTCAATTGCCGCAATGAGACGCTCCACTTTTTCCTCTGGGGTCGTGCCCCCCAATTCGAGGAAGTCGGCAATTTGGGCATAGCGCTCCTTCGCTTGGGGATACTTGTACTGCGGGAAAATCGCCTGCTTCAGGGGAGCATCCGTGGCATTGTAGCGAATCACATGGGAAATCATGAGTGCATTCGCCAAGCCGTGGGGCACGTGGAAGGTGGAGCCTAGTTTGTGGGCCAGCGAGTGGCAGACCCCCAAGAAGGCATTCGCAAAGGCCATGCCAGCGATCGTCGCCGCATAGTGGACCTTCTCCCGTGCCTCCGGATCCGCCGCCCCCAAGCGATAGGCACGGGGTAGGTAGGTAAAGAGCAGTTTAATGGCCTCTAGAGCCAGTCCCTCCGTAAACTCCGTCGAGAGCACCGACACATAGGCCTCCAGGGCATGGGTCAGCGCATCAATGCCACCGTAGGCCGTCAGTTTCTTGGGCATGTGCAGCACCAAGTCGGGATCCACAATCGCCATCGTTGGCGTAAGGGCATAGTCTGCCAAGGGATATTTAATCCCCACGCGATCGTCGGTAACCACGGCAAAGGGGGTCACCTCTGAACCCGTCCCCGAGGTGGTGGGAATAGCCACCAGGATTGCCTTTTGACCCAAGGGAGGCAGTTGATACACCCGCTTGCGAATATCCATGAAGCGCATCGCAAGGCCGTCAAACTCCACCTCCGGATGCTCATACAACAGCCACATCACCTTGGCTGCATCCATAGGTGAGCCACCCCCCACAGCAACAATCACATCCGGCTGATATTGCCGCAGCAACCCTAGACCGCGGTTAACGGTACTGAGGGTTGGATCTGGTTCCACTTCATGGAAGATGTCATACTTGATGCCCAGTTCTTCGAGGGTATGGACAATCGGTTCAGTGATCCCCAAGTCAAAGAGGGGTTTATCCGTCACGAGGAAGGCGCGTTTTTTCCCCGCCAGCTCCCGCAGGGCAATGGGCAAACAGCCGGGTTTGAAGTAGATCTTGGGCGGCACCCGAAACCAAAGCATATTTTCCCGGCGATCGCTCACCGTTTTAATATTCAGCAAGTGACGGGGACCAACATTTTCCGATGTGACGTTGCCGCCCCACGTACCACAACCAAGGGTTAGCGACGGATCTAACTTGAAGTTGTAGAGATCGCCAATTGCCCCCTGGGAAGAAGGGGTGTTAATCAGAACCCGCGCCGTTTGCATGCGGTATTTGAAATAGGCAATATCATCTTGATTGCGGGGATCGGTATAGAGCACAGATGTATGCCCCTTGCCCCCAAAATTCACCAACTGGGCCGCAATCTCCACCCCTTTATGGAACTGGGGTGCCCGATATAACGCCAATACCGGACAGAGTTTCTCATAGGAAAATGGCTCCTGCGGCCCCACTTCACTCACCTCGCCAATGAGTACCCGGGTTTCTGGCGGTACTTGGATATTGGCCATTGCGGCAATGGTGGCGGCCGATTGACCAACAATGGCGGCATTGAGGCGACCATCCTTCAGCAGTAGTTGTGCCACCTGCTGCCGTTCCTCAGGGGAGAGAAGGTAGGCCCCTCGCCGTTGAAACTCAGCTTTAAGTGCGTCATAAATCTCATCCACAACAATCACTGCCTGCTCCGAGGCACAGATCATGCCATTGTCAAAGGCCTTACTGAGGAGAATCGAACTCACTGCCGTGGGAATATCGGCTGTGGCATCAATGAGCACGGGGGTATTCCCGGCCCCGACCCCGATCGCCGGATGGCCAGAGGAATAGGCTGCCTTGACCATACCTGGTCCCCCCGTGGCCAAAATCAGCTTGATCTGCGGGTGCTGCATCAGGGCTTGGGAGAGTTCAATCGTCGGCTCATCAATCCAGCCAATAATATCGGGGGGTGCGCCGGCAGCGACCGCTGCATCCAACACTACCTTGGCCGCTGCAACCGTACAGGCCTTTGCCCGGGGGTGGGGCGAAAAGATAATGCCATTGCGAGTCTTCAGGGCAATCAGTGCCTTAAAGATGGTCGTTGAAGTGGGGTTCGTGACCGGCACCACACCGGCAATGATCCCCACCGGTTCAGCAATTTTTTGGATACCAAAGATGGGGTCATCCTCAATGACGCCGCAGGTTTTCTCATTTTTGTACTTGTTGTAGATGTATTCCGAAGCAAAGTGATTTTTAATAACTTTATCTTCGACAACCCCCATGCCCGTTTCGGCTACGGCTTGTTTGGCCAGGGGAATCCGGGCTTGGTTGGCCGCCATGGCTGCTTCGTGGAAAATGTGATCCACTTGCTCTTGGGTAAATTGGGCGTACTGACTCTGCGCCCGTTGGACGCGCTCAATCAGCCCTTCCAGATCGGCAAGGCTTTGAACGGGGGGGTCACTGGTCAAGGTTGGGGCATTCATGGACGACTCCTTAGAAAAGCAATTTCTCAAATTGGCAAGTTATTGAACATTGAGGTCATATTCCCGAAAGAGGGCGATCGCCCGCTGCACATCCTCTGGACTAGCGGCTGGGGTATCAAAGAGTTCATAGGGCAACCCTATCTGCCGCCATTTGTATTCCCCCATCTTGTGAAAAGGCAACACCTCCACCTTCTCAACATTGCGGAGATTAGCCACAAATTGCGCCAACCCCCGCATATTTTCGGGATCATCCGTCAGCCCCGGTACCAAAACAAAGCGGATCCAGGTCGGTTTGTGAATCTCATCAAGGTACTTGGCCAACTCCAAGGTAGGGGTAATCGTGACACCGGTAACCCGCCGATAGGTCTGCGGCAGAAAGGACTTGATGTCCAGCAAGACTAAGTCGGTGACCGCCACCACCGGCTTCGCCGCCTCGAGAAGGACATAACCTGAGGTATCTAGGGCAGTGTGCAATCCCAACTCGTGGCAACGCTCAAAAATTTCGCGGACAAACTCCGGTTGCATCAGGGGTTCCCCACCACTGGCTGTCACGCCTCCTTGGCGCAAATAGGACTGATAGTGCTGAATGTCGGCAATCAGCTCATCCACGGTGACGAGCTTCCCCTGATGGGGTTCACGGCAGTCAGGATTGTGGCAGTACAGGCAGCGCAGCGGACACCCTTGGGTGAAAATGACGTAGCGGATACCGGGACCATCAACCGTGCCACAGGTTTCAACCGAATGAATATAACCTGTCACCTTTTGTCTTTTGGGTTGTTTTTCAGGGAATATCGAAACCATCATTAGAACCTCGGTGACAACGGATTAGTTTAGATAGCTTTTATGGAGTTGCCGGGCACCTACCCAAGAATTCGTTAGAATCTTGATCACTCTTAAAAAAGTATCCCAGTTAACAAAAACTCAGTGTTGAATGGCTCTCGAAGTCTGGCCGACACCCTAGGCAGTACCTCTATCCTACAGGCTTTTGAGCGTCTTCCCTCCTTGGGGAAAAAAGCGGTAAAGTGCTAAACTTCCGGTAAAACTGTAATTTCAGCATAAAGGCAAAAGAACAATTTGCCCGCTGTCTTAATCAACTTTTAGGATTGGTGGTCGTTTCGCAAATTTTTTTAACTTTCTAACTTAATGAAATTTAAGTTGATCAGACTGGCGGGCGATCGCTCCCTCAAAGGTTAGAAGATCTCAGGATTGAAGCTTTTGATGGTTGAATTCAACCTTGCCTTTATTCTACAAAATTCCCTTGACCGAGGCCAATTGTGCAATGGGTTACCCATTAGCCCTAGGATTGGGCACATTTGCGAGCCGCTAGCACGGCTGCATGCAAGGCTGCTTCCAGCCGCTGGGTGAATTCTTGAGCCTGTTGCTTGCGGTTGCGCTCTTGCCCAGGGTCTGTCCACAGGGGTGATCCAATCCACAGCGCCACCCGAGCACGGAACTGTGGCTGGGGATGATAGGCAATACCGACGGGAAAAATCGGTAGGGGGCGATCGAGCTGCAAGACAAGGCGGGCAAGACCAGGTCTCAGGGGACGAATCACTTGATCCCGGACAATTCCACCCTCAGGAAAGATCACCAAGGGCTGACCAGCCTTGAGAATGTCGAGGGCATGGCGCAAACTACTGGGTTGAGGACGATCCAGATTGACCGCAAAGGCACCAAGGCGGCGAATAAACCAGCCCTGCACGCCGCCAAACTCAATGGCATTTGTCATAAAGCGCAGCGGATAGGGCCACACCAAGGGCAAAATGACGGGATCCCAACGACTACAGTGCTTGGGAGCAAGCACAAACCGACCCTCCCTGGGTAAATGCTCACGACCCACAATGGTTATTTGCGAAAAGTAGAGGGGCAAAAATAGACGGTGAATTGGCCAAAGTCCCCAATAAAGCCACGGCAAGATGTGAGATGTGGTCGGTGCCATTTTCTGCTGGCGCATCCGTTCTCCTCCATCGCCACCGCCACTACAATAGTAAGCCTGTAGCCCCTTGCCGCTGTCGAGGAACTAGCCAATGTCGCAGCCGACCCATCGCTTTGATGCCCGTGTCTGGGGGCAGTTTCTGCGGATTGCCCAACCCTATTTTTTCCCCCGCGATCGCTGGGGCAGCAGTGTGATCTTTATCCTGCTGCTTTTTCTGGTGATTGCCCTCATGTTTGGCTTCCTCTTTGGCCTCACGGCAGCTATCACCTTTGGCCTGAATGCCCTTGCCCCCGAACTGATGGGACAAATTGCCGGCGGTCTCATGGAGATGATTCAATCTCTGTGGGCACAGCCCCTTAGCCGCAGTCTCCTGCTAGGGACAGTGATTGTTCCCCTGGGGGTCTTTGCGCTGCTGCGGCAACCCCTCCTGCTTCGCTGGCAAGCGTGGGCACTCTTGGGGCTATTGCTGATGCTTTCCCTCTCCGTGAGCGGCCTCAACGTGATTATTAGCTTTGTTGGGCGCTTCTTCCAGACGGCACTGGCGGAGAAAAATGCCGAAACCTACTGGCGATTCCTCTTCGTGTATGCTGGCGTTTTTGTGGTGGGGACGCCGATTGTTGTCATTTATCGCTACGTGCGCGAATATCTAGGGTTGCGCTGGCGGGATTGGCTCACCCGTCATTTTTTGGATCGCTATTTCCAAAATCGGGCTTACTACACCATTGAAAACCAAGGGGAAATTGATAACCCTGATCAACGGATCACTGAGGATGTCCGCTCATTTACGCAAACCTCGCTCCAGTTTTTGTTGATCATTCTTGGCGAAATTATTGACCTTATTGCCTTTAGTGGCATTCTCTGGACTATCTCACAAACCCTAACACTGACATTGATTGGCTATGCCATTGTCGGCACTATCGTCACCGTTTTAATTGGGCAACGCCTGATTTGGCTGAATTTTAACCAACTGCGCCGGGAAGCGGACTTTCGCTATGGCCTTGTCCATGTGCGCGATAATGCCGAGTCTATTGCCTTTTATCGCGGTGAAGGCCAAGAGTCCGTGCAAGTGCGTCAACGCTTTCTTGAAGTGCTGCGGAACTTTAACTTATTGATTGGCTGGCAGCGAAATCTTGATTTTTTCACGACAGCCTATAACTACTTTGTGATTATTGTGCCGGCGGCGGTGGTTGCTCCCCGCTACTTTGCCGGCGAGATTGATTTTGGTTCCATTAGCCAAGCTAGTTTTGCCTTCTCTCAGGTACTGGGGGCACTCTCAATCATTGTTAACCAGTTTACGAACCTCACGGGCTTTATTGCGGGCATTGAGCGTTTGGCAGAGTTTGATGAGGCGCTGACGACTCCCCCCGTACCACCTCAATCGCAAATTGAATTGGTGGAGAAGCCCTACATTGCCTTAGAACACGTGAGCGTAGATACACCGAATTTGGCACGGCGACTGGTGGAAGATGTCACATTTGCCCTTGAGGCGGGCGAAAGTGTTGTGATCATGGGACCTAGTGGTGTGGGTAAAAGTTCGCTGCTGCGGGCGATCGCTGGACTCTGGCAAAGTGGCAAGGGTCGCATTATGCGGCCAGCGGTGGATGAAGTGCTCTTTTTGCCCCAACGCCCCTACATGGTGCTGGGTACGCTGCGCACCCAACTGCTCTATCCCGGTGGCGATCGCCAGACCCCTGATGACATTCTTTTGCGTGCCCTTGATGAAGTGAACTTGGCCCATTTGCCCGATCGCGTGGGCGGACTCGACGTGGAATTGGCGTGGGATGATGTGCTGTCTCTTGGGGAGCAACAACGACTGGCGATCGCCCGCCTGCTGCTGAATCAGCGCCCCTACGCCATTTTGGATGAAGCCACTAGTGCCCTTGACTTAGCAAATGAAAAACGCGTCTATGAGCATATTCAGCGCATCACCCGCAACTACATCAGTGTTGGTCACCGCGAGAGCCTGATGCAGTACCACACCTATGTTTTAGAACTAAAGGGCGATCGCGAATGGAAATTTTACCCTGTACTCAACAACTGATAACACTAGCGACCCCTAGAGACTTAAGCACATCAGTAATGTATAAGTAATGTAAAATTTTTGACATTACTTTTAACAAATTTTACAGTATCTAACTAGGGTTAAATAAAGGTGACACTTTATGAAGAAAGCACGCCATCACTCAATTCTCATCTTTACCTCCGAGAGACCCCCTCCTTTAGGGAGGGGAGGGATAGGAGCGATAGTCTGTGACTGCCAAGTATAGTTGTGTTACTCACAGAATAATCGCTATAATTTAAAGCATGCAAAAGGCTTTCAGTTACCGCTTCTACCCAACGACCGAGCAGGAATCCCTGCTTCGGAGAACATTGGGCTGTGTTCGGTTGGTTTATAATCGAGCACTGGCAGCGAGAACAGAAGCCTGGTATGAACGAAAAGAGAGACTTGACTACGTTCAAACCTCTGCCTTGCTTACTCAGTGGAAGAAGCAAGATGACCTTCAGTTTTTGAATGAGGTTAGCTGTGTCCCCTTGCAGCAGGCATTGAGACATCTGCAATCTGCTTTCACTAACTTTTTTGCAGGTCGGGCAAAATATCCCAACTTCAAAAAGAAACGCAATGGCGGTAGCGCAGAATTCACCAAGTCTGCTTTTAGGTGGAAAGACGGAAAAGTATTCTTGGCAAAGTGCAACGAACCGCTGAATATTCCCTGGTCGAGACGGCTTCCAGATGGTGTTGAACCATCCACGGTGACCATCAGGCTTAACCCTGCTGGACAGTGGTACATCAATCTGAGGTTTGATGACCCCAGAGAGTTGACACTGCAGCCCGTCGACCCGTCGGTTGGTTTGGACGTAGGGATTAGCAGTCTCATTACCCTGAGTACGGGGGAAAAGATTGCCAACCCCAAGCACTTTAACCGCTACTACAAACGACTCCGTAAGGCGCAGCGGTCTTTGAGTCGCAAACAAAAAGGCTCTCGCAATTGGGATAAGGCGCGGTTGAAAGTTGCCAAGATTCACCAGAAAATCTCTGATTCCAGAAAAGACCATTTGCACCAGTTGACGACTCGATTGATACGTGAAAACCAAACGATCATAATCGAGTCGTTGGCTGTGAAGAATATGGTCAAGAACCGTCAGCTTGCCCGATCCATCAGTGATGCTGGATGGGGTGAACTGGTACGGCAATTGGAATACAAGGCCCAGTGGTATGGTCGGACACTGGTGAAGATTGACCGATGGTTTCCCAGTTCTAAACGCTGTGGACAGTGTGGTCACATTGTTGAGCGGTTGCCATTGAGCGTCCGAGAATGGGACTGTCCTAAGTGTGGGGCGCACCATGATCGGGATATAAATGCCGCTCGGAATATTTTGGCCGTGGGACACACGGTTACAGTCTGTGGAGCGGGTGTAAGACCTGATAGGCATACGTCTGGAGGGCAACTGCGAAGAAGCAGAAAGTCCCAAAAGTGATTTTGGGAATCCCCCTGCTTTAGCGGGGGGAGGATGTCAATCAAGATAAAGCTTCTCTATCTCACTTTGGCAACGAGATCGGTGAATGCTTAGAGGATGAATTCGAAGATTAATTAATGGATTGCACCCAGTAGTAAAAAATTAAGAGAGATGCTTTACAAGAGATTTGGTATATCACTGCATTAACCAAATCAATTCAGTTGATTGATGATAACCTCGTTCAACTGTGAGTATTCGCTCGGCACACTGTTTTGATATTAACAAACTCCAAGAGTCCTGCGCGTCCCAGTTCGCGGCCATAGCCAGATGTCTTAATCCCGCCAAAGGGTAAACGCGGATCAGACTTGACCATGGCGTTAATAAAGACAGCCCCCGCTTCGAGATCCCGCACTAGGATCTCTGCTTCATCGCTGTCCTGTGTCCAAGCACTGGCACCTAAACCAAAGGGTGTGGCATTGGCCAGTTCAATTGCCGCCGTCAGGGACGATACCCGAAAGAGCATTGCCACAGGCCCAAATAGCTCTTGGGTAAATACGGGGTTATTGGGAGTTACCTCCGTCAAAATTGTTGGCCCAAAGAAATACCCCTGGCGACACTGGGTCGGTAGATCCAGAGAGCGGCGGTAAAACGCCTTGGCACCATGACCCAGGGCAAGTTCAACTTGAGCGTGGAGTTCATCGCGGATGGCGGCGGTAGCTAGGGGGCCGAGTTGGGTGGTAGGTTCCAAGGGATCGCCAATCACCCATGACTCGAAGGCGGCTTTTATGCCCTCGGCAAAGGTGTCATAGACAGCCTCATGGACAATAAAGCGTTTTGCGGCAATGCAGGATTGGCCATTGTTAATCATGCGCGCTTGAACGGCGGTGGCGATCGCTTGGGAGATATTCGCGCTGGGCATCACAATAAAAGGATCACTCCCCCCCAGTTCGAGAACTGTTTTCTTGAGGTGCTGACCCGCTGCTTGGGCTAGACTTGTGCCCGCTGCCTCGCTGCCCGTGAGGGTAGCCGCCTTAATACGCGGATCTGCCACCAGATCAGCAACGGCACTGCCGGGAATCAGCAGGGTTTGAAAGACTCCCTCAGGAAAGCCCGCTTGCCTGAAGATCTGGGCGATCGCCAGTGCGCACTGAGGCACATTAGAAGCATGCTTGAGCAGGGCCACATTCCCCGCCATTAAGGCCGGTGCCGCAAAACGAAACACCTGCCAAAAGGGAAAATTCCAGGGCATCACCGCCAAAATAATGCCAAGGGGCTGGTAATGAATCGCACTGTAGCTTGCCTCCGTGGGAATGAATTCAGGCTCCAGGAAAGCTGCCCCTTGCTCGGCATAGTAACGACAAACCCACGCACATTTGTCAATTTCAGCCCGTGCCTCTGCAATTGGTTTGCCCATCTCAAGGGTCATAAGGCGAGCAAGAGTCTCCCGCTGCTGTTGCAGGAGATTGGCGGTGTTTTCTAGCCACTGGGCACGCTGTTCAAAGGATGTCAGGCGATAGGTCTCAAAGGTCGTCGCCGCTTGGGCAATGGCTCTGTCTACTTCCTCAGCCCCTAAGGGAGAAAAGGTTTTTAAGACCTCAGCCGTTGTGGGATTAACGGACGCGATTACCATAATTAAATTTCCCTATCTGGCTAACGCCAGCGATCGCTAGCGCCTAGGACACGGGTTCAGTATGCTAATTCTAGCGTTTGTTATAGTTCCCATTTTCTTGATCGAGGGGGCGATCGCAAACCATTGTTGTCCATTCTCATCGCAGTTTTGGGGCGCGCTTTTATGGCAACCATCGTTGATATTGCAGTGAATACTCCCGGCTTTTCCACACTGGTCACTGCGGTAAAGGTGGCCAATCTGGTGGAAGCCCTACAGTCGCCGGGACCTTTTACGGTGTTTGCCCCCAATGATGACGCCTTTGCCAAGTTGCCCGATGGCACCATTACCTCCCTTGTGCAAAATCCTCCCCAGTTAGGGCGGATTCTCAAGTACCATGTGGTTGCTGGTGCCTACAAAGCGACAGACCTGAAAAGGATGGGCATCGTCACTTCCCTCGAAGGTTCCACCATTCCTATTCATGGTGATAATCCCCTTGAAGTGAAAAACGCTACGGTTCTTGCTGCCGACATAGAAGCAGAGAACGGTATTATCCATGTCATTGACACTGTCATCCTCATGGGATTGGATCCAGCCCACTCCTTTCAGGAGACCAACATTCCCTACAAAGTCTAAGGTATTAGCAGATTTCCCGCACCAACAGCCCTTGGTGGATTTTCTCCTCCACAAACTGGCGGTAAAGCTCTAGCTCTTCATAGGTAACTTTGCCGTCGGCCTGAATTTGTTGCTTGATCTGCCCCATTTCCTCAGGAGTCAGTACCCCGTCAGCGATCGCTCGCTCTAGGAGTTGCTTTAGTTTTCCTAGTTCTGCCTTATCGGCCTCCGAGAGAGGGGTTCCATTTGGCTGATACCGTTCCATAGGACGCTTGCCTCAACAACCTCTCTACCCTATTGTCCCCCTGCAACGTTGGCGTTGAGGGGCTAAGAACTTAAATCTTGGTAAACTTTAGTTATGGTCTAGAGGGAATTTCTTATTCATTCTCAACCTCTTGGAAGTAAACCATGCAAGTATCAGAAATGAAGTACGGCGAACGCGCCATTCAAGAAGGCCAACTGATTACATTTCCCAACCCGCGTCCCGGTCGGCAATACACGATTGAGATTACCCTGCCGGAGTTTACCTGTAAGTGTCCATTTTCAGGCTATCCTGACTTTGCGACCCTCTATGTCAGCTATATTCCCCATGAAAAGGTGGTGGAACTAAAGGCCATTAAGCTGTACATCAACAGTTATCGCGATCGCTACATTTCCCACGAAGAAGCTGTGAATCAAGTTCTCGATGATCTCGTGGCCGCCTGTGACCCCCTCTACATGAAGATTAAAGGGGACTTTGCCCCCCGTGGAAATGTGCATACCGTCATTACGGTCGAACACCATCGCCAGACGGAGAGTTTGTGCTAAGATTATAGATTGCAAGACTGCGGACGTAATTCAGTGGTAGAATGTCAGCTTCCCAAGCTGAACGTCGTGGGTTCGAGTCCCATCGTCCGCTCTGAAAACATCATTGTGGGGAAGAGGGGTTTTGTCAGCACCCTAAGGGTAGCCACCAAAAGCGCAGCGAAGAACCCCCACACTCTTGCATCCCTTTTAGCTTGCTGCCGAGGAATCTCCTGTAATGTGACTTCTACCATCTCATCCCGCTCACCCAATTGCGCTTGCCTCCACCGATACATTGCTCTAGCTTGCCTCTACCGAATCAATTGCGTCCTTCAGTCTTTGAAACTGCTTGTTAGGGGTGGCAATGGAAATATCCAGCTTTTTCTCCATACTTGGCTTAACTCAGAAGGGGTTACAGGTTTGCTCACTGTCAACCTCTTTTATGAATCCACTCATGCGCTTCACCCCTTGGGACTGCTAGGATGGGAGTTACGCTTAAATTTTTAATTTTTCAATAAGGATTTCCGACGCCAATGGATGTGATTCCCGCCATTGATTTACTTGACGGCAAATGTGTGCGTCTAGTGCAGGGCAACTATGATAAGGTCAATGTCTTTCATGACGATCCTCTAAAAGTCGCCCTTTATTGGCAACGCTTGGGCGCCCCTCGCTTACATTTGGTTGACCTAGATGCCGCCAAAACAGGAGAGCCGCGCAACTACGACCTGATTGGCAAAATTGTCGCATCCCTAGAAATTCCGGTACAGGTTGGTGGCGGCTTGCGATCGCGCCAAGCAGTTGCTGATCTCTTTCTCCAAGGCGTCAATCGTGCCATTTTGGGTACCGTGGCTCTTGAGAATCCAAAGCTAGTGGCCAGTTTAGCGGCAGAATACCCCGGACGAATTTGGGTAGGGCTGGATGCTCGCGATGGCTATGTGGCAACACGGGGTTGGCTGGAAACTTCAAAAATTTTGGCAACCGATCTCGCCCAAAACATGGCAGCAATGGGGGTGGCGGGGTTTGTTTACACCGATATTCAGCGGGATGGCACCCTCCAAGGGCCGAATATTCCAGCACTGCGGCAGCTGTTGGCAGTCACTAATCGCCCCGTGATTGCCTCTGGTGGTGTGAGTTCCCTCAATGATATTCTCAGTCTTTTTGCTCTGACACCCCATGGTTTAGTGGGAGCGATCGTTGGCAAGGCGCTCTATACCAAAGCGATGGATTTGCGGGAAGCGGTTCGGGCCGTTGGTCAAGGTCGCTGGCAAGACATTCCCCCAGATTTAGGAAGCACTACTTGGGCATAACTGGTCTAGGATAGAGGCGTTGTTAGGTGTCAAGACCCGTGACATTATCTACCCTTGAAACGAAGAGGTCTGGTCGCTCAGTTTGCCACCATCGCAGTTTCTCAATGGGAGTCATGTGGCCCAAAACGCGTTGGGGAATGCGGTGATTGTACGCCCAAAGGTATCGCGTGAGCGTCTCTTGCAAGTCGGCTGCCGAGACAAAGCGTTCAGCGCGCAGAATCTCCGCAATGCGGCCGTTGAAGCGTTCCACCATCCCGTTGGTTTGCGGATGGCGGGGTTGGATGAGCCGATGGGTGATGCGCTTTTCACGACAGAGCTGATCAAACGGATGGTGTCCCGTGGGTTGGCGTTCGCCTGCGGAGGAGAAACGGTCGGTAAACTCCTTGCCGTTATCAGTCAGCACCGTACGCACCACGAAAGGAGCGTTGGCAAGGACATTTGCAAGAAAGCGCGTTGCCGATTCTGCGCTCTTCTCCTCGTGGATTGCCAAATAGACCCAGCGCGTTGCCCGATCAATCGCGACAAAGAGGTAGCGGCGCTGCTCCTCATCCGGCATTTGTGGCAGGTATTTGACGTCGATGTGGATGAACCCAGGTGCGTACGCTTTGAACTGCCGCGTGGTGCTTTTGGGACTGCCTTCGAGGCTTTCGCGTTCCTTTTGCAGTATCCTGAGGTTCGAGACTCCGTGGCGACGCAGGCAGCGATCCAGCGCTGAGCGGCTCAGATTGGGGTTGAGGAACGTCCGGGCAAGAACGAGAAGGTCATCAAGAGGCAGCAAAAGGAGCTTACGCACCTCAACGATCACAAGCTCTTGCGCTTCCGTAAGCGTCGTTTGCAGGCGGTGCGGGCGGGTGCTTTTGTCTTCAACGGTTGCGCGCTTACGCCATTTCGCTACCGTGTGCCGGTGGATCCCGTAACGTCTGGCAAGCTCGCGATGACTGATCGAAGCCGGTGCTTGTTGGATTTCACGGCGAATTCGGGGTGTCGTTCGGGCGTTGGCATGAATACGTGGCATGGTGATACTCCATCGTTGAACGCTTTCCGACCTTGGAACAAGCACTCAAGGAGCCGGTACGCTTCGAAGAGTTTAGCACGACTTCTGGGAATATAATGATGCGGGACCTGACAGTTAGGCCTAAACAAATAAAATGCTAAAGCATCCTGCATTGCGCTCCCTTGGCAAAATTTGGCAACTACTGGATCGGGGCGATCGCTGGCAAGTCGTCGGCATTGGTTTGCTGATGGTGCTTGGCAGCCTTTGGGAAGCGCTAGGGGTAGGGTTAGTGCTGCCCTTTATAGCAGTTGTGGAAAAACCCGAGCGATTGAACACCCTGCTCTTTTGGCGTCAAACTTCCCTCACAAACACAGAACAAACTCAGTGGCTTCTGATACTGAGTGCAGCCTTTGGCCTTCTGTATCTCTGCAAGAATTTGTTTCTTGCCTTGAGTAGTTACCTTCAGTTGCAGTTCTTAAATAGTAAGAACCGCAAGTTTGCAACTTTACTCCTGCAGGGCTACCTCTACAAACCTTACACCTTTCACTTGCAAAATAATACCGCTACATTGATCCAGAATGTAAATAGTGAAATAAATAATGTTTTCAACGTGTACCTATTACCCTTATTAAACTTTTTTTCAGAATCCTTGATTGTTTTCGCTATATTTTCAGTTGTTATCTTGACCAATCCCTTTATCTCAATTCTGGTTATCGGTTTAATTTCAATACTTTCTTTTATTTTCTTTCAAGTCTTTCGGCGTCAACTTAAGACGGTGGGTCAGCGTCGCCTTCATTATGCCCAAAAAGTGATTCAAAGCATTAATGAAAGTTTAGGCGGCATCAAGGAGGTGAAGTTACTTGGCCGAGAGGCTCAATTCCTTAAGACCCATGCTGAAAACATGACTGAAGATCGCAAAGCCAACTTATTCTTGCTATTTATTCAGCAGTTACCCCGTCTCTACTTTGAAAGCTTAGCAGTTCTCAGCATTATTCTGATTATTATCCTAAACCTGCTGCAGCAAGGTAATGTGGCCCAGGTGTTGCCCTTGATCTCCCTGTTTGCTGCCGCTGCATTTCGCCTCTTGCCCTCGGCGACGCGCTTGATGAATAGCCTCAATTTCATGATCTACTATTCTGCTAGTGTGGATCTGGTTTATGACGATGTTTTGGAAGCGCGAACGCTTCAGCTCTCTGAGCCTCTGGACTGCCCAAAAAAGCCTATTTTTCAAGATTGCTTAGAACTCATTGATGTGCACTATACCTACCCGAATGCAACTCAACCCGCAATTCAAGGGGTGTCCCTTAGGATTAAACGGGGGGAAATGGTGGGGTTTGTGGGGGCGTCGGGAGCAGGGAAGACGACCATTGTTGACTTGATTTTGGGGTTGCTCAGCCCTGCCCAGGGCGATATTCGCGTTGATGGCGTAAGCATTTATGACAACCTTGGCCAATGGCAACGGCAAATTGGCTATATTCCCCAAGCAATTTATCTATCGGATGATACCCTGCGTCACAACATTGCCTTTGGCCTCCCGGATGAGGCTATTGATGAGGAGGCTTTATGGGCGGCAGTCAAAGCTGCGCAGCTAGCTTCCTTTGTCGATTCCCTGCCCCAAGGTCTAGATACGGTGGTTGGGGAGCGGGGGATCCGCCTTTCGGGGGGGCAGCGACAACGAATTGGCATTGCTCGGGCTCTCTATCATAACCCTTCTGTGCTGGTGATGGATGAAGCCACAGCGGCCCTTGATAACCAAACGGAAGCCGGGGTCATGGATGCAATTCAAGCTCTCAGTGGCGAAAAGACCATCATTATGATTGCCCACCGCCTGAGCACCGTTATGGAGTGCCATCGCCTGTACCTCATGGCCAATGGCCAAGTGGCGGCTGTAGGGAGCTACCAAGAACTTCTGCAAACGAGTCCAGAGTTCCGGGCTATGGCTAAGGGGTATCGGGGAGTATCTAGTGACTCCCTTGAACGTCCTTGAGGGTGCGAGCCATTAAAACACTGTGGGTACCGCGCTCGGCTTCTCCAGGTGCTGGCTGCCGTTGGCGGTAGGTGCCATCGGGTTGCAGTTCCCAGGCTTGGCGATTGTCTGCCAACATAATTTCCAGTCGTTCTTTGAGTTCCAGTTGAATCGCTGGATCTTCAATGGGGGTAATGGCTTCAACGCGGCGGTCTAGGTTGCGCGATCGCCAGTCGGCACTGCCGATGTAATACTCTGGGTCCCCATTGTTGCCAAAGTAGAAAATCCGGGAGTGCTCTAAAAAGCGGCCAATGATACTAATCACCCGAATGCGATCGCTCACGCCCGGTACGCCGGGGCGTAGACAGCACATACCGCGAATAATCAAATCAATGTCCACCCCTGCTTGGGACGCCTCATAGAGGGCGCGAATCACCTGCGTGTCTGTAATCGCATTCATCTTGGCAATAATCCGCGCCGGCTGACCATTGCGGGCGTGTTCAATCTCGCGGTAAATCAACTGAAGGGTGCGATCGCGCATCGTGACTGGGGCAACAAGAAGCTTGCGATAATCCCGCTGGCGGGCATAGCCCGTGAGCACATTAAAGAGTTCCGAGAGATCTGCTCCCAATTCCTCACGGCAGGAAAATAGCCCCAAATCCTCATAGAGGCTAGCAGTTTTGGGATTGTAATTGCCAGTGCCAATGTGGACATAGCGGCGAATTTGCCCCGCCTCTTGGCGCACCACCAGAACTGTTTTGGTGTGGGTCTTCAGACCCGGTACGCCATAGACCACATGGACACCCACTTTCTCCAGCTTCCGTGCCCAGAGGATATTATTTTCCTCATCAAAGCGCGCCTTCAGTTCCACCAAAACCGCCACCTGTTTGCCATTCTCGGCAGCTTTAATCAGGGCACTGACAATCGGCGAGTCACCAGAAGTGCGATAGAGGGTTATCTTAATGGCCAGCACCTGGGGATCATGGGCCGCCAAAGTAATAAAGCGCTGTACCGTTGCCGCAAAGGAATGGTAGGGGTGATGAACGATAATATCCCCTTCGCGAATGAGACTAAAGAGTTCGTTGGCAACAGCTTCCCAATAGTCGGTGCCAAGGGTGGTAATTTCACTGCTGGTGTCAAACATGGACTCCCGTTCCTCTACCCGTTGGAAACTGGGGGGAACTTGGGGTTGCCACTCGGGATCCTTGAACTGGGGCAAGGGCAATCCCATAAAGGCAAATAAATCATTCAAGCACAACAGACCCTCGAGTTCATAGACATCGATCTCCTCGAGATCCATCTCTTCCATTAGGGTTTGCCTCAGAAGCGGTGGAATGCCCCGCTGCACCTCCAGCCGCACTACAGAGCCAAAGCGCCGTTTACGAATTTCCTGTTCAATGGCAATCAGTAAATCATCGGCCTTGTCCGTTTCTAGTTCGAGGTCGGCACTGCGGGTAATGCGAAAGGCAAAGTAGGCCTCAATCTCCATCCCCGGAAAGAGGGCACTGAGGTTGTGGGCAATAATTTCTTCGAGGGGAACGCCCAGCCAATGAACACCTTGGGGCGAGTGCAAGTGCTGGGGAAGGGCAACAAAGCGTGGAAACTGATTCGGTACCTTCACCCGTGCCAGTCGCTCTTGGCCAGATTCTGGATCACGAATCAGCACAGCAAGGTTAAGGCTGAGACTAGAAATATAGGGGAAAGGGTGCGCCGGATCAACGGCTAAAGGGGTAAGCACAGGGAACACTTGGGCCTGGAAGTAGTCGTTGAGGTAGGCCTGCTGCTCGGGGGTCAACTCATTAAAGCGAGTGAGAAAAATAGACTCCTTGGCCAAGAGGGCACGCAGTTCTTGATCGAAATAGCGGTGTTGCTCCGTAACAATCGGTAAGAGATATTGCCGCACTGCCTGTAATTGCTCCGCTGGAGGCATACCATCGGCTCCTACTTGGAGAATGCCACTTTCCACTTGCTGCTTCAAACCAGCCACACGCACCATGAAAAATTCATCCAAGTTGGAACTGAAAATGGCCATAAATTTGAGCCGCTCTAGTAGCGGTGTGCGGGGGTCATAGGCTTCGTGGAGTACCCGCTTATTAAATTCCAGCCAGCTTAAAGAGCGATTGAAGTAGTATTGCGGATTATCCAGATCAATAGGTTCGGGTGCTTTACGGCGAGGGGACTTCGCAGAGGGCATGGCCGTCTGTTCTTGTTTATTGGTCACACTAGCTTCCACTGTACTCGATTCCCCTTTTGCAGTGTTGCTACCGATTCCAGAGCGTACAATAAGAAGGTTAAGGTTTGCTAATCGGGAGACTTTCTACCAATATGGCTGACGTGGGGGCAACGGGAGCCGAAATTCGGGCCACACGGATTGAGAAAGCAAAAACATTGCAAGCACAGGGAATGAGCCCCTATGCCTATCGTTGGGAGCGCACCCATACTGCAGCATTGCTGCAAGACAAATATGCCCACTTGGCCGCTGGCGAAGCGGTGGGCGATCGCGTGAGTGTGGCCGGTCGCATTATGGCGCGGCGCATCTTTGGCAAGCTGGCCTTTTTTACGCTTCAGGATGACAGCGGCACGATTCAGCTTTACCTCGATAAGCAAACCATTAGCCAAACCATGGGGGAAGCCGCCTTTGCTGATTTGAAACACCTTACTGATGTCGGCGATATCCTTGGTGCGGTGGGCACCCTCAAGCGCACTGAGAAGGGCGAACTGTCGGTTGTGGTGGAATCCTACACCATGCTGACAAAATCATTGTTGCCCCTACCGGACAAATGGCACGGCCTCACAGATGTGGAAAAGCGCTATCGTCAGCGCTATGTGGATCTCATCGTCAACCCCCAAGTGCGTGACACATTCCGCAAGCGAGCACTGATCACCGCCGCCATTCGCCGCTACCTCAATGAGCAGGGCTTTATTGAAATTGAAACACCTGTTCTCCAGGTGGAAGCTGGGGGTGCCGAGGCACGTCCTTTTATTACCTACCACAACACCTTGGAGATGCAGCTTTATTTGCGCATTGCCACCGAACTCCACCTGAAGCGCCTCATTGTCGGTGGGTTTGAGAAGGTGTATGAACTGGGGCGCATCTTTCGCAATGAGGGCATCTCAACCAAGCACAACCCTGAATTTACGTCCATTGAGGTCTATCAGGCCTACGCCGACTATAACGATATGATGACGCTGACGGAGGCGATTATTACCACAGGGGCGATGGAGGTGTTGGGCACCCTCAAAATCACCTATCAAGGGGAAACAATTGATCTGACACCCCCATGGCGACGGGTGACAATGCACGATGCGGTGTTGGCAGCTACTGGAATTGACTTTCGCCAATTGGGGGATCTGACCGCGGCTAAAATAGCCGCTCAAAAGGTAGGAGTAAAAGACTTAGACACCTGTGACACGATTGGCCGAGTGCTCAATGAAGTGTTTGAGCAAATCGTTGAACCTACATTGATTCAGCCCACCTTTGTTCTCGACTACCCTGTGGAGATTTCTCCCTTGGCCAAGCCCCACCGCAGTCAACCGGGACTGGTGGAGCGATTTGAATTATTTATCGTCGGCCGCGAGCATGCCAATAGTTTTTCGGAGTTAACGGATCCTTTGGATCAACGGCAGCGCTTGGAGGAACAAGCGCGGCGCAAAGCGGCTGGGGATTTGGCAGCCCATAGTGTTGATGAAGATTTTCTCACCGCCTTAGAACATGGAATGCCACCCACAGGAGGTCTAGGAATTGGCATTGACCGCTTGGTCATGCTGCTAACGGACTCGCCAAGTATTCGTGATGTGATTGCTTTCCCGCTGTTACGTCCTGAATCGGCGGGTGGTCAGGTTTGATGGGTTTGCTAAAATCTTAAGCGTATTTACTAAATGTCTTACCCTGGATGTCCACTGAATGGAGGCATGGCCAACAATGTCAGTGCAAACCATTGAAAAACCAGCAACCGTTCGCAAGTTGGCTCCCCGTTATCGGGTGCTCCTTCACAATGACAATGTCAACTCTATGGAGTATGTGGTGGAGGTATTGCTCAAGACAGTACCAAGCCTCACCCAACCCCAGGCTGTGGATATTATGATGGAGGCACACTTGACGGGGGTTGCCCTAGTGATTACCTGTGCCCTTGAGCACGCTGAGTTTTACTGTGAAGGCCTGAAAATGGCAGGGCTAACAAGTACCATTGAACCCACGGAGTAAGCCACTGTTTTCCCAGTTTTGGCGGCAAATGATCCGCCGCCCCTTTTGGATTCGGGTTTTTAGTTTTGCCCTGACCCTACTACTGCTGTGGTTGCCCCTTGGCCTAAGTATCTATTTTTTCTGGGGAGAAGGGGGAGCAGCTAGCTTTGTCAATATGGGGCTGTTGTACCTCATTTTTATGCTCTTACTGCGAGTCTGGGGGCAGCGGGTACACCACCAGCGATCGCCCTTTATGTTTTATGGACTGAAGGGCGGTTGGAACTTTGGGCGGGATGCTCTGCTAGGGTGGCTAGCGGGTGTGTTTTTGGTTGCCCTGCTATTTGCCATCGAGGGGCTTTTGGGTTGGGTGAGCTGGCAGGGGCTGTCGGATCGCTTTGGTCTGGTCTTGCTGGATGGCGTCCTCACCGGTGTTGCTGTAGGTTTTGCTGAGGAATTGTTGTTTCGTGGCTGGCTGTTGCAGGAACTAGAGCTAGAGTACCAACCGTGGTTTGCTCTCTTGCTCAATGGCCTGATTTTTGCGGCGTTGCACTATCTGCATCCCTTAGAGGTGATTTTAGCGACATGGCCGCAGTTTTTTGGCCTGGCACTGTTGGGTTGGATTCTGAGTTTGAGTAAATGGGTCTTTGCTGGCCGTTTAGGCTTTCCCATGGGACTTCACGGTGGCTTGGTCTGGGCTTATTTTGGTGTCAATGTGGGCCAATTGGTGACCTACACTGGTGTGGCACCAGAGTGGCTAACAGGCATTAACGGTAACCCGATCGCCGGCCTGATGGGGGTAGGGATTTTAATTCTGGTGGCTTTGGGGTTTAGCTATCGCGTCGCAACCGCACCATGAAAAAACCATCCATATCCTGCTGCTGCGGCCATACGGTGATCCAACCCTCCGGCGCTGCTTTTAGGGGAAAGTTTGGGGGTGGCGGCTCAATGTGCCACTGGGGATGGTGAGCCAGAAACTGCTGAATCTGGGCCTCATTTTCTGCCGGTTCCAAGCTACAGGTGGCATAAACGAGTAAGCCGTAGGGTTTGACCCACTGGGAAACGGTGGCCAAGAGTTGGGCTTGCAGGGGCAAGAGTTCACCTAATCGCCTCTTCAGGGGTCGCCAGCGGGCGTCGGCATGGCGGTGCAGGGTTCCTGTTCCCGAGCAGGGGGCGTCTAAAAGGACCCGATCGCCCACTGCTGCAAAGTCCCCTGCCGCTGCACTATCTAGGATGTGGATTTCAATGCTCTTTAGGCCGAGGCGATCGCGATTTTGTGCTAACTTCCGCAGGCGATGGGGGGAGCGATCGCAGGCAATGACACGGCCTTGATCTTCCATTAACTCAGCAATGTGGGTGGTTTTCCCTCCGGGTGCTGCACAGGCATCAATGACTACCTCCCCAGGCTGTGGATCTAATAGATGGCTCACCCATTGTGCTGCCCGATCCTGAACCGACCAGTGACCGGCAGCATAGCCGGGGAGTTCCTGCATCGATTGCCCACAGTGGGATAGCACCAGTCCTTGGGGCAGAGGGGGAATTGGTTGCAACCCATAGCCTGCTGTTTCAAAATCAGCGATGAGTTGATCAGCCGTTATTCGCAGTGGATTGAGCCGCAAATCGAGGCGGGGCGGCTGATTGAACCACTGACAGAGGGCAGTGCACTCCTGAAGAGGCAAACGTTCTAACCAAGAGGCAATCAGTTCATCGGGGAAGCTATAGCGACACCCCAGTTGAGAGACGAGGGGCAGGTGGGCAATGAAAGCTTCAAGGGGATCGGTGGTGCAGCGGCTGTAACGGCGCAAGACCCCATTCACGAGTTTGGCAAAGCCTTCTAAGCCAATCTGTTTGACCAGTTCAACGCTGCTGTGGACGGCGGCATGGGCAGGAATGCGATCCAGGTACCGCAGTTGATAGAGGCCTAAACGCAAGACTAACTGGACAGGGAGGGGAGGCAGTTGGCGACAAAACCCCTGAATTAGGGTATCTAAGGTGCGCTGTTGGCGGATAGTTCCATAGACCAGTTCAGTCACGAGGGTGCGATCGCTCCCATGGAGGGCATACCGCTGCAAGACCTGATGCAGGGCCACATCGGCATAGGCTCCCTTGGCTACCCGTTCTAGGGTATCGAGGGCAAGACGCCGTGCACTTAGTTCCACGCTGATTGTTCAATCATTTCCCGCTGTTCACTGGTGGCGATCGGCCACTCAGGATTGTCACCACCAATTACGAGGGTTTTTAAGGGCACATAGTCCTCACTAAATTGGTGGAGGGCATTGATTAAGACATCCAAGGCCAAGGCATCACTGGTACCCAAATCAAACCAGCAGCGGGCCCAGCGATCGTTGTACTCAAACTCGCCCATATTGTGCATCACTGCCATCAGCGAACTCTCGGCTTGGGCGCGATCGTACTCTAGGTGACTGAGGTCTAAACCCGTTTCCTGGACTTGGAGATTCTCAGCATTGAATCCCCCCAGTTTCCCTAGGAAAAACCAGGAGTTAAAGACTTCCTCCAGGTACTGCTGCTCCACGGACGAAGGCGGTGCCGCAAATTCCACCCAAATCCATACATCAAAGGGATTCACTTCACGGAAGATGACATTCATGCCCTCGCTCCCATTAAACCCTTCTGAAAGGCAGGTCGTTGTTGCAAGCGGGCCACATAATCCGCTACGGCAGGATAGGGACTCAAGTCCACCTGAAAGAGCATCTGGAGATAGGCCAGCATTGACCCTAGGGCGACATCGGCTACCGAAAAGTCCTTGCCCAGAATGTAGGATTGCCCCATGAGAGCCGTCTCAATGCCCTTGAGCAGTGGTGGAAGCTGGCGATCGCGCGTTTCGGCAGGAAACATTGCCTGGGTCAGGGTAGAGTTGGCAAACAGCACCCACTGATAAACTTGGGCCGCGGCTGCCGCGTCCTTGGGTAATTCACCGTGAACTTGGGCAAGATAGAGCAAAATCGCCCCTGATTCCCAAAGCACCACATCGCCATCGACGATCACGGGCACTTTACCCATAGGGTTGAGTTTGAGAAATTCAGGTTGATGTTGTTCCCCGGCTTGGAGATCTATGAGCACAAACTCATAGGGAATGCCTAGTTCTTCTAAATACCAGCGGACAATACTGGCGCGGGATTTGGCGCCGCCATAGAGCTTGAGCATAGGTCAGTTGCAGCGATCAATGTGTCAATCAAATCTCAGTCACTTTTATTTATTATGATCCTTGATTGATCCTTGATCGACCTCAAAATAATTTTCTGCCTAACCGTCCTCAGCGCCAAAGCAGATCCAGTGGCCATTCAGCGACCATTGCCGCCAACTGTTCATTGGAGTGTTGACCATAGGGCAGTACCCCCAACACCGGCACTTGGGTAAAACGGCTGAGAAATACTGGCGGAGTCCACTGTTCAATCTCGGCATCACTACAGGGGCTGACACAGTTGAGAATCAGACCGCGAATGACCAACTGGTACTGCCGGGCAAGGGCAATATTGGCCACAATTTGGGCGATCGCCCCCAGGCGTACCGTTGCCACTAAAACAATGGGCAACTTCCAAGCGGCTGCCAAATCCGCCACCGTCCACTCCCAAGTAATGGGCGATCCAAGACCCCCAATGCCTTCAACTAAAAGATAATCAAATCGCTCCTGAAGCTGCTGGTAAGTCTGCCAGAGGGGGGCTAAATCAATCCTGCGATTTTCCAATTGGGCTGCAATGGGAGGCGCAAGGGGGGCTGCAAAACTCAGAGGGCACACCTCCCTGGGCGTTTGTTCCAGAGGTAGGGTTTGACAGTAGTAATCCCCATCCCCAATTTCAACCGCTGTTCCACTTTGCATGGGCTTGAGAATGCCCCAGCGTTCTTGGGGACGATAGCGATGGGCATAGGACCACAGTGCTCGTGTGATCATTGTTTTGCCCACACCAGTATCGACACCGGTAATGAGTAAAGACTGGCAATACTGTGAAATTTTTAACCCTCCCTACCCTCGTCGCCATAGTTCTCAATGGATTATACCCATTTCATCTTTACCTCCGAGAGACCCCTTCCTTTAGGGAGGGGAGGGATAGGAGCGATAGTCTATGACTGCCAAGTATAGTTGTGCTACTTACAAAATAACAAATATAATATAGGCATGGAAAAGGCTTTCAGTTACCGCTTCTACCCAACGACCGAGCAGGAATCCCTGCTTCGGAGAACATTGGGCTGTGTTCGGTTGGTTTATAATCGAGCACTGGCAGCCAGAACAGAAGCCTGGTATGAACGAAAAGAGAGACTTGACTACGTTCAAACCTCTGCCTTGCTTACTAAGTGGAAGAAGCAAGATGACCTCCAGTTTTTGAATGAGGTTAGCTCTGTCCCCTTGCAGCAGGCATTGAGACATCTGCAATCTGCTTTCACTAACTTTTTTGCAGGTCGGGCGAAATATCCCAACTTCAAAAAGAAACGTAATGGCGGTAGCGCAGAATTCACCAAGTCTGCTTTTAGGTGGAAAGACGGAAAAGTATTCTTGGCAAAGTGCAACGAACCGCTGAATATTCGCTGGTCGAGACGGCTTCCAGATGGTGTTGAACCATCCACCGTGACCATCAGGCTTAACCCTGCTGGACAGTGGTACATCAGTCTGAGGTTTGATGACCCCAGAGATTTGACACTGCAGCCCGTCGACCCGTCGGTTGGTTTGGACGTAGGGATGAGCAGTCTCATTACCCTGAGTACAGGGGAAAAGATTGCCAACCCCAAGCACTTTAACCGCTACTACAAACGACTCCGTAAGGCGCAGCGGTCTTTGAGTCGCAAACAAAAAGGCTCTCGCAATTGGGATAAGGCGCGGTTGAAAGTTGCCAAGATTCACCAGAAAATCTCTGATTCCAGAAAAGACCATTTGCACCAGTTGACGACTCGATTGATACGTGAAAACCAAACGATCGTAATCGAGTCGTTGGCTGTGAAAAACATGGTCAAGAACCGTCAGCTTGCTCGATCCATCAGTGATGCTGGATGGGGTGAACTGGTACGGCAATTG
This sequence comes from Thermosynechococcus vestitus BP-1, assembly GCF_000011345.1. Lineage (NCBI taxonomy): Bacteria > Bacillati > Cyanobacteriota > Cyanophyceae > Acaryochloridales > Thermosynechococcaceae > Thermosynechococcus > Thermosynechococcus vestitus. The sequence goes on along the minus strand of NC_004113.1, from coordinate 186,024 downwards.
GAATACAAGGCCCAGTGGTATGGTCGGACACTGGTGAAGATTGACCGATGGTTTCCCAGTTCTAAACGCTGTGGACAGTGTGGTCACATTGTTGAGCGGTTGCCATTGAGCGTCCGAGAATGGGACTGTCCTAAGTGTGGGGCGCACCATGATCGGGATATAAATGCCGCTGGGAATATTTTGGCCGTGGGACACACGGTTACAGTCTGTGGAGCGGGTGTAAGACCTGATAGACATACGTCTGGAGGGCAACTGCGAAGAAGCAGAAAGTCCCAAAAGTGATTTTGGGAGTCTCCCTGCTTTAGCGGGGGGAGGATGTCAATGTGGGTACTCCGCAACCGCTGAAGGTCAACATGTCTTGCGGTGTACACACCCTAGGCGCTAGAGGACATTGCGACATCAATCAAGGCTTTGAAGGATCAGAACGAGTAGGGGTGGGCGATCGCAGGCGGCGCAGTTTCAACTACTCTAGGAAATAGTCCTTACTGAATGTATGCCGCGCAACCATGGCTGAGACCCTCATGTTTAATGCCCTTCGTGCTGCCATTGATGAAGAAATGGAGCGGGATCCCACAGTCTTTGTGCTGGGGGAAGATGTGGGACATTATGGCGGCTCCTACAAAGTCACCAAAGACCTCTACAAAAAGTATGGTGAACTGCGCCTATTGGATACCCCCATTGCCGAAAATAGCTTTACGGGCATGGCCATTGGGGCAGCCATGACTGGCTTGCGTCCCATTGTTGAGGGCATGAACATGGGCTTTTTGCTCTTGGCCTTCAATCAAATTGCCAACAATGCTGGCATGCTCCGCTACACCTCTGGCGGCAACTTCAAAATTCCGATTGTCATCCGTGGTCCCGGTGGGGTTGGGCGACAACTGGGGGCCGAGCACTCCCAACGCCTCGAAGCCTACTTTCAAGCGGTGCCGGGATTAAAAATCGTTGCCTGCTCGACTCCCTACAACGCCAAAGGCTTGCTCAAATCGGCGATTCGCGATCCGAATCCGGTGCTGTTCTTTGAGCATGTGCTCCTGTACAACCTCAAGGAGGACCTCCCAGAGGAAGAATATCTCCTGCCGCTTGATAAAGCCGAAGTTGTTCGCACTGGCGAAGATGTAACCATCTTGACCTACTCGCGGATGCGTCACCATGTTCTGCAAGCGGTGAAAACCCTTGAAAAAGAGGGCTACGACCCCGAAGTAATTGACCTGATTTCCCTAAAGCCCTTGGACTTTGAGACAATTGGTGCCTCAATTCGCAAAACCCATCGCGTGGTGATTGTAGAAGAGTGCATGAAGACAGGGGGAATTGGTGCCGAACTTTCAGCTTCAATCATGGAACGCTACTTTGATGAGCTGGATGCACCGGTCATTCGCCTTTCTTCCAAAGATGTTCCTACCCCCTACAATGGCACCCTAGAGAATCTGACGATTGTGCAACCGCCTCAAATTGTAGCGGCAGTGCAAAAGCTGGTGCAGGGACAGGTTTAGCCATGGGAAAATATCGCGGCTGGCTGATTGCGATTTTGGTGTTGCTGATGGCCGCCACGTGGGTCATTGTGCGCACGCCGGCGCGGCTGGGCTTAGATCTGCGGGGGGGTGCCCAACTGACGTTGCAGGTGCAAACCACAGACAAAGTGCCGCAAATTACGCCCCAAGTGCTGGCAGCAGTTCAAGGGGTGGTGCAGCGGCGGATTGATGGCTTGGGTGTTGCCGAAGCAGTGGTACAAACCGCCGGCGACGATAAGCTCTTGGTGCAGTTGCCCGGGGTGACGGATCCGCAGCAGGCGGAGCGAATTCTCAAGGGGACAGCGCAACTACTCTTTGCTGTGCAAAAGCCGGGCACAGAGACTCAACTACAAATTGAGCGGCAACTGCAGTCACAACTGCTGCTGGAACAGGCTCAACTCTTGGCGGAGCAAGCTCAGAAGGCCAATGATCCCGAAGCCCTGAAGGAGATTGAGGCAAAGCTAGAAAAAAACCGTGAATCCCTTGAAAAAAGCCAGAAAGCGATCGCCAGCCTCTTTACACCCTCCGATTTAACCGGGGCAATGCTCACCGAGGCCTTTGCCAGTCCCGTGGCGCCCGCATCCCCAAACTGGAGTGTGATTGTGCGCTTTGACAGCCAGGGGGCTGAGCTTTTTGCCCAACTGACGAAGGAGATTGCTGGCACGGGGCGCAGCCTTGGGATTTTTCTCGACGATCGCCTGATTAGTGCCCCAACGGTGGCGGTGGAATATGCCGAGACGGGAATCGTCGGGGGCAGTGCCGAAATCTCCGGTGGCTTCACTGCCCAAACCGCCAATGATCTGGCCATTCAGTTGCAGGGGGGAGCGCTGCCGGTTCCCCTAGAGGTGGTGGAAAACCGCACGGTTGGTGCTTCCCTGGGGCAAGACAGTATTCGCGATAGCCTCTATGCGGGCTTGGCCGGCTTGGTGTTGGTGCTAGTCTTCATGGTGGCCTACTATCGCCTCCCGGGACTCATTGCCGATATTGCCCTGCTTCTATACGCCATTTTTACCTATGCGGCCTTTCTGCTGTTTGGGGTGACGCTCACCCTGCCGGGGATTGCGGGTTTTATTCTCAGTATTGGCATGGCCGTTGATGCCAACGTCCTGATTTTTGAGCGCACTCGCGAGGAGTTACGGGCAGGGAAAACCCTCTACCGTTCCGTTGAAGCGGGATTCGATCGCGCCTTTGCCAGTATTCTGGATAGCAACGTCACCACCTTGATTGCCTGTGCTGCCCTCTTTGCCTTGGGGACAGGGTTTGTCCGCGGGTTTGCCGTTACCCTTGCCATTGGTATTGGCATTAGTATGTTTACGGCTCTCACCTGTAGTCGCACGTTCCTGTTCTATGCCATTAGTATTCCCAGTCTGCGTAGACCCCATTGGTTCTGTCCAAAACTGGAGAGTGTTCGATGAGCTTTAGTGTCAATCGCCAGCGATCGCTCTGGTGGGGTCTATCTTTGGTGGTCATTCTCAGTGGGCTTGTGGCCATGGCCATCTCGTGGGTGTCCCTGGGCAGTCCCCTGCGGTTAGGCTTAGATTTTATTGGCGGGACGCGGTTGCAATTTGAACTGGCCTGTAGCGCCACTCACAACTGTTCCCAGCCCATTGATATTGATGTGGTGCGTCAAGTGCTCAACCAGCAGGGATTGGGTAACAGCAGCCTGCAAATTGTGGGTGAGTATGGGGTGAGTATTCGCACAGTGCCCCTCTCTGTGGATCAGCGCACCCGCCTCAGTGATGCCCTCAGGCAAAAAATCGGTGACTTTGACCCCCAGAAAACCCAAATTGAGACCGTTGGCCCCACCCTTGGCAAAGAAATCCTGCGATCGGGACTGCTGGCACTGTTGGTGTCGTTTATTGGCATTACGATTTATCTGACGCTGCGCTTCCAGTTTGACTATGCCTGTTTTGCCCTTGTCGCCCTTGTCCACGATGTATTGGTAACCACGGGAATTTTTGCCATTTTGGCACTGGTGGCAGGGGTGGAAATTGATAGCCTCTTCATTGTCGCGCTGCTCACGATCATTGGTTTTTCGGTGAACGATACAGTGGTCATCTACGATCGCGTGCGGGAAACCCTGAAGCTCAACCCAGAGCTTGGAATTCAAGAGGTGGTGGATCAGGCCGTGGTGCAAACCCTTGGACGCTCCATCAATACCACCCTGACAACGCTGCTGCCTCTGATCACGATCCTTCTCTTTGGGGGCGATACGCTGCGCTACTTTGCCTTGGCCTTGCTGATTGGTTTCACAACAGGGGCTTATTCGAGTATTTTCATTGCCAGTACCCTCCTTGCCTGGTGGCGCGATCGCCCGCCGCCGCGTCCCGCTACGAATACCCTGGAGACAACATCGACGCCCTAGCTAGTCGTGCTCATTCCCCTCACCCAAGAGAAAGTCCGTCAATTGGTGCCGCTGGTGGCCACGGGTTCCCAGTATCGCTATGTTTGGGGTAAGCTTCAGGACTTTCTCCGACGCTTAACCTTCTCTGTGGTGGCGGTGGCCGTTATTGCCTTCGGTTTGAATTTTTTAGGGGATAGCACCCAACTGATTTTGGGTCTGATTGCGGGTCTCTATTGGCTCTGGGCACCGGCAGTGTTAGCCTCCTTTCGCAATCGTCGCCATCGGCGGTTTCCCTATGGCGGCTTTTGGCGCGGGCGTGTCTTGGATGTTTATGTCACGGAAGAATTGGTGGGCAAAGAGGAGACGGTGAACGACAAGGGACAACTCGTTATTATTGAGAACCGTGAACGCTGCTTGAATCTGGAGATTGGCGATAAGACAGGCTTTGAAACCAGAGTGCAAGCCAAATTGCTGCGTCAACATCGAGGGATTCGCCCTGGCGATGCAGCGGAAATGTTGGTTCTCTCCCGTCGTCCTGATCTGGCAGAGATTGAATTGATTTCTGAGGTTTTCCTACCCCGCCATCGTCTCTGGATTGGCACCTACCCAATTTTGCAGCGGGATGCCTTTATGGATCTATCAGAAACGCTGCGGCGCAAAGCCCGCTCGAAAGCTCCTCGGCGATCGCCCCGACCCCGACGTTCCAGCCTGTGATACCTTAAAGGAAAGAAATAAAAGTTAACAATTCCCGATATTCCCTTGACTGCGCTGACTTCTCCCTCAACACCTTCGTCTTTGCGCCTGGGCTCACGGCTGGCTTGGTTGCTCTTTGGCTTTGCCGCCTTCTTGGTCTCCATTCCCGTTTTCATTGAGGCGCCTCTCGTGCGGACATTCCCTTGGCTGAGTTTGGCTTTGACGCCGCCGCTTCTGGGTCTTAGTTTCTGCCTCCAACGCCACCCCCACTGCCGCTATTGGGGCGAGATGCTTTATGGATTTAGCTGGTGCTGGGGGGCAGGTTCCCTCTACTGGGGATGGCTGCGCTGGGAACCCCTGTGGCATTTGCCCATTGAGGCTCTACCCATTCCGCTCATGCTCTGGCACCTCCGGCGGCGGCAGCAACTGGTGGGGGTGTTCTTTTTTGGCGGATCGTTTCTGGGCACAGCCATCACTGATGCCTACTTTTACTTGATTGATGTGATTCCCCATTGGCGAGCCATTATGTATCTCGAAGGGGATGTCATTTCAGTTCAGGAGATGCTCACACAGGCGATCGCCCAGGCCCAGACCTTTAGTGGCCAGGTGTGGGGAGTTCTCTTGAGCCTGACTTTGCTCCTCATTGGTTTGCTGCCCCTCTTTGAATCCCAGATTCGTCGTGGCTATCCCGCCGTCTTGCCCGTCTGGGGATTTATGGGGGCTGTCTTGAGTACGCTGGTTGTCGATGGTTTCTTTGGTCTCACCATTGGCCTAATATCGATGGGATAAAGGAGTTCAGCGCTGTCAGCCAGTGGGGCAGCCTGCCGATAAGGCTAAAATCAGCACAGAGGAATTCAACGACAGCCATGGGGGTTTTTGCTCACCTTTGCTTAACGGGGTCAGCTTTTCTCTTCGCCCTTGAGGGCTATTATCGGTTGCAGCTCAGGGGAATAAAGGTGGCCAGTCCTAGCACCATTGGCGAGTTAGAGAAATTCCAACAACAGGTCGCTCAGGAGATGGGGAGCGGCAGTTGGCGCGAGTACGTGCAGGTGGTTGGTCAAGTAACCACGTCTCAGCCCTTGCTCTCCGAGGTGAAGCGCATTCCCTGTGTCTATTACAAAACGATTATCAGCCGCGAGTATGAAAAAGAGGGGAGCGATCGCCCCTCGGAAATCATTGGCCGCCATGAGCAGTCAACCCTATTTTTGCTGCGAGATCACCAAGGGGAGATCGAAGTCAATCCCTTCGGTGCTGAAATTGAAGCCGTGCAGGTCTTAGATGAATTGCGGCCTGCGGATCAACCCCATGCCTTTGCCCTCTCCTTGGGCTTCCTCTCCTTCAATTGGCACTTTGGCAAGGGTACAACCCTCGGCTATCGCTATCAGGAGTGGGTGCTGCCCTTGGGGCAACCCGTGTCAGTGGTGGGCATGGCCTCGGATCAGGGGGGAGTTCTCCGCCTCCAAAAGCCACAAAACAGGGGACAAAAATTTATCATTTCCCTCAGCTTTGAGGATCCGCTGATTCAGCAGTACAAACAGCAAAAACGAAAAATGACCTATGCTTCCCTTGGTGCCACCCTCTGCGGCGTCTGTGGTTTAGTCTTGGCCTTGTTTTAGGCTTAATCAGGTTCTTGCTTTGAGGTGTTAGGTTGTACCCAAATGATCCGCCGCTGATTGGCGCCAATTAAATTGGCCTCCTCCTGGGCAATGCGCCGCCGTGCTTGGGGCTGGCGATCGCGCTCCTGTTCCCGTTGTAATTCCTTAACTCGTGCCTCCAGTTGGGCCACTTCGGCTTCGAGGGCATGGAGTTTTTGCAGTTGACTCCGTTGATAGGGCACCAGCTTGGCGATCGCCCCCAGGCCAAAGACGAGCAGCACCAGATGCACTGCAATTTTGGCAGCGGCTTCCCAGGCAATCGCAGGAATTTTTTGCAGAGGGTGAGCCATGGCTAAACCGTGAACGGACAGTTGCCTATCAGTATAAAAAGAAAAAAGCAGTTCCCTTGTCTGAGCAATACGATTGGGAACCGCCTAATAAATTTTTAGAGAAATAGAGCAATGCAGCCAGTTGACAACAACAGTGTTGACTACTTGTACAACTCAGTGGACAGCCGAAATGCCAGTACCGCAGGCAAAAGAGCAATTACAAGGGCAACGTAAACTTGGGTATCGGTCAGCGCCATGAACAACTCCTTTATGGAATAACAGTCGCGATCAAGTGCTGTATTTATTACTCCATAGGTGCTTTCCTTTGGCAACGCTTCCTCATAGTTCGTAACATTTTGCAGCTAGGTCTCGGGGGTAACCCTAGCACGCCAGTGGGGCAGCCGTCGTAGGAGAGTCAGCATTGACAGTCCCGTGGCCAGAAGGGTCAGCAAACTTAGCCCCACCAAGAGAACATAGAAGGGACGCCCCACCTCCCCCCAATAGGTTCCCTGATGGAGGCTCAGGAAAATTGCCGCCTGTTCTTTGGAGAGGCCAAACCAGTTGCGGCCAAGGCGATAGGCAATTCCCGTCGTCGTACTCACAAGCAAGGGCAATGCTGCAATGGCAGCTAGGAGGTGATGCAGCCGCCGCGCTGACCACTGGCCAGGGAGCGATCGCCCCCACAGAAGACCCAAACCCGTCGTCATAATTCCCAGCAAGCCCAAGCCAACGACCAACACATACAGCGGCACGCCCCATTCCCCCAGATAGCGGCCTTCATGGAGGGTCATCATTGCCCGCCCAAAGTCTTTAGATAGCCCAAACCAACTGCGCCCAAGACGATGGGCTATTCCCGTTGTCGCTGAGATCAATAGGGGTAGGGCAAAGATCACCCCAAGGAATTGATGCCCTTGACTGCTGATCTTGGCAAGACGCTGTCTGAAAGTACTCATGGTTCCACCTTCATTTGCCAGGGAATGGCTAAGGTGAAGGCCGTACCGCGATCGCCTGCGTAGGGACTGGTCACCCGCAGGCTCAGACCATAGGGACGCAGCAAATCCTGAGCAATGGCCAAGCCCAGACCGCTGCCCTCAATCCCACTGTCTGCTTGAACCCCTCGATAGCCCCGTTCAAAAAGACGCGGCTGCGCCTCCTTAGGAATACCACAGCCGGTATCCCAAACGGTTAATTCTAAGGCGGGGGACGAGAGCATCAAGCGCAGACCAATCGTGCCCCCTTTCGGGGTGTACTTAAAGGCATTGTCCAGTAGATTACCGACAACCTCCTGAAGCACCCGTTCCTCGAGCCAGATCGGCGGCAGTTGAGGCGGTATCTCCACCACAAAAGTTTTACCCTCCATTTCAGCGCGAGCTTGGGCGGCGCTGATCAGTGGCAAGAGGGTTTCAGCCAGATCGAGGGGTTTACCCGCAAGGGGTAGGGGCTGGCTGCCTGTGAGGGCAGGAATATCGTTGCGCTGTTGGCGATAGTCCTCCAACAGTGCCATGAGCCGCTCCGTTTCCTTGGCAATGCCTTCGGCGAGGGGACGCCCCTTGTGATCAGGTTCCAAGCGTTTGAGCAGGAGCTTGACAAAGGTGCGAATGGCGGCCACGGGATTGCGCAGTTGATGGAGCAGATCGTCAAAGCGCTGTTGCCGTTGATCCAGTGGCTGGGCAGGGGAGTGACTGAGCCATTGTTGCCGTTGATCCAAGACGCAGGCGATGGCCAGGGTTTGTGCCACCTGTTGCAATTGTGCCTGCTCTGCTGCCAGCCAAGGACGGTGTTGCCGCTGCGCCACCAGTACCCCCAAGACCCAATTTTGGTACATCAGGGGCAGGATGAGTTGGTTGGCCAAGGATGAGACCACCTGTTGAGGGTAATGGCTTAAAGAGGTCTCAGGGACTTGGGTTGGCGGTGGTAGTGTCGGGGGAATGGCTAAGCTCAGCAGGGATGCCGCCTCTGGATAGACAGCAACGGGAGACCACGAGGGCGAGTCGTTGAGGGTTTCACTAAGATAGACCGCCAGTGAAGAGGCACCCAAGCTGTTGACAACAAGTTCTAGTTGGGTGCGACAGAGGGCAGCAAATTCTTCACTGGCTGGCCAGAGCATCTAGGCAGTAACCCCGGAGTGACTCAACGATTGCGGGAGCAGGACTTGAAAGTCACCACTCCCCCTTGTATATTCTTCCAACAATTGCTTTTCAATGGGAAGCAGGTTGGGATCCGGGTCAGCTTCCTGTTCCTTGAGGGTTTCTTCAATGAGTTCCATCTGCTCCTCTGCTTCAGCAAGGGCACTGAGCAGCTCTTCATGGATGGCGACATTGCCGTTTTGACTGACCAGCAACTGGTAGCGATCGCGCAGCTCATTGAGTTCTCGCTGCATGGCTTCTTTTTCAGCGGTGAGCTGCTCTGTCATTTGTTTGTAATATTTGAACGCCATCAGGAAAGGAACGAGCTTTTCCCGCAGCGTCATGTGGTCAATATCGAGTTTGGTATAGCGTTCTGCCAGTTGGCTATAGGCTTGGCACAGACGTAGGTAACGTTGGCTGAGGTTATCCATAGGTTATCTAGAGAAGTGGCTGTTGAGGCGCTACCCCCTATCATAAACGGGCAGCCCATTCGTGACCATTGTCGCCGCTTCAGACATTGAAGCAATGTAAGATAGGTTACAAAAATTTTAGGGCAATCGTGATCCCCCACTGACAAGGGCCAGTGCCCAGATGGCCATAGGGCGCAGGTACATACAGGCACGGAAGGTACCATTGGCCGTAATCGCCTCCGGCGTACGAAATTGCAGGCCATTCTCGTAGATTTGCCGTACCACCACTTCGGCTAAACGCCATGCTTCGTCGATCATTCCCCGCTGCCATAAAAAGGCAGCCAAACCAAAGTTAATCCCCGTCCACACTTCAAGGGGATGGGTAGCGTGGGGGTTTTCAGGTTGGCCGTTGGGCAATAGGCCATTGGCGGCACCGAACTGGCCGTTGTGAAATTTGAGAAAACAGGTGTCGTAAATTTTGCGCAGGGCGCGATCGCAACAGTCCGGGGGCACAATATCCACCAGGCCCAGGAGTTGGGCATAAAACTGGCCACACAGTTGATCCGCCATGATCACATCGGAGCCACTGCCGGTATCGAGACGATAGTACTCGCCATTCCACAGCAGTTGATGGTAGCGGGGCCGAGCTTGGCTAAGCCACTGGCGGTAGATCTCCACCTGCGGTTGTTGGAGAAGCGTGCCGAGGGCGATCGCCGCCTCTAGGGCTGCCAACCACAAGCCACCACAGTAGGCACTGACTCCCTGTAGTTTCCAGTCATCGTAGGTTTGATCCGGGGCACCCCCATTTTCTGGCAGGCCATCGCCATCCTGGTCAAATTGTTTCAAATGGTCTAGGGCGGCCACCACCGCCGGCCAGCACTCCCGGGCAAAATTGAGATCCGTCCCCCCCGTGAACAAAAAGTCGCGATAGACCAAGAGCACAAAATCCGAGGCCAAATCTTTCCACAGATTACAGTCTTGGTAGGCCGTGTAGTTGGTCTTTTCCCAAGGGTGCTCATTGGGGGCACCGAGATCGTGGGGGACGGCATTGGCCAGTTTACGAGGCGCTTTGTAGGCGGTTTCGGGATCACCGCGATAGAAGTAGCCAATGATTCTCAGGGTTGGATCTGCTGTCGGAATGGCCCGCGCAAAGGCACGCATCACGGATTTTTCCAGCTCTGGCCACAATTGCAGCAGGGCAAAGGAACCATAAAGACGCACATCCAGACTTTCATACCAGCGGTAGTCAAGGCATTCTAAAACGGCAAACTGACCCACAGGATCGCGATCGCTGGCTGCACTCCAGAGGCTGCCCCCACTACTGAGAACGTATAGCTCATTGCACAGTGCCATCTTGAACCAGTCCGGCCAGTCGGGGTGACTGAGGATCGGTGCTTGCCAAGTGCGAATCTGCTCTTGCCACGTGGCATAGGCGGCGAGGGCTTGGGCGGCAAGGGTGACGGCATTAGTACCGTGGCGATCGCAAAAATCCGTGTAACGACGGTAATAGATCACTCCCTTGCCAAACTCGGTCACGGGAAAGTCCCACGCTAGGACCACAGGAATTTGTTTTCTTTCCCCCGGTGCTAAGGAAAAGCGCAGGGCAAAAGCGGCGGCCACCTGCTCTCCCGCTGCCGCTGGGGTGGGATCATTAACAAAGGGTAGGGAACCATCCACAGAAAATGATTGCCACAGGTGTGCCCCATCCCCCTCTGGCTGCCAGCGACTACAGCCAAAAAACTCGCCCAGGCCTGTGGGAATCAATGCTGCCCATTCGCCATCCCCTTCTTGGGGTGGGTTGGGGTGGGGCATACGGCGCAGTCGCCAACCTTGAAACGACTCCGTTTGAATCAGTTCATTAAAATTGCCGTCACTTTGACCCCAGCGGGGCGTGTAGGTATAGACAGGGCTACCATCATCACGGATAGCAATGGCCGAGGAAGGGGTAGTATTGCAAAACCAACCGACGGTATTTTGCCACGAGAGCATTAGGCTTAGGGTGAGGGACTGATCTGTGGGATTGCTGAATGTCCACAGAAACACCGCCACCGGGTAACTGGTTTCTTGGTAGTTGTGGGGTAGAATCGGTGAAAACTGTTCACAGGTGATTTGGGCCCTAAAGACCCCCTCATAGACAAACCAACTCCGCGGGTACCGCACCGCATAGGTGCCTTTGCCAGCGGGGTACCACTGCCAACTGCTGAGGCGGCCATCCTTGGGGGCACTGCCTAGGGCATAGGCCTGTGTTTGCTCTCCCTGCTCAAAAAGACTAAATTGACAGGCGGGCAGGGTGCCAAAGATGTGCTCTCCGCCATCAACGTGCCAAAGGTTAAAGTCCCCCGCAGAAGAACGGCCAATACAGCCAGCGCCAAAGCCACCAAGGGGCATTCCATACCAAGGGCCATCGTCTAAATTGCTGGCATAGCGAACGCGATAAGGAGTCTCCCAACCTTGGCCGATCGCCCGAGTCCAAGCACAGTTGGCAAATTCAATCACACCATTTTCCGAAGACGCCCCTGATCCAGAATACCGCTTTAGCGCTGCGCCATCACTTGGCACTTTGCACAGAGGCCAAAAAACTCCAGGGTGTGGTAAAAAACCTTGAAGTGATAGCACTCTTGTAGCTCCGTTTCAAGTGGCTGCACAGGACACTGCTCAATTTCAATGGATGTGCCGCAGTGTAAACAGGTGAGGTAGTGCTGATCCTGCTGCACCAAGCTATAGACCAATTCGCCACTGGGTAGGGGACGGGCCTGCACCTGACCATGAATGCGGAGATGATCTAGGGTGCGATACACCGTTGCAAGACCTAGGGGTGTCTGTCGTTGCCGCAGTTCTAAAAAAAGCTCTTGCGCCGAGAGCGATCGGCCGCTGGCTCTAAGGGCATCGAGAATAATGGCTTGGCTACGGGTGCGTCGCGGCGGCATAGCAATAGAACAACATTACCTTGATTTTACCTTTCCCTTACGGCTGCAATTAGATAAGAGATCAGACCTTGCGGCCAATCAGCTGAATCACCCAGCCGCGTCCGCGATGGCCTTGACCCTCATGGATGTCCCGCTGGATTTCAACGGCGTGGAGCCACTCTAGACCCGTTAGTTCTCGCTTCATTTCCTCTAAGTCGTGCAGTAGTTCCAGTGTGGGCGGGCCCCCTGTGCCCATTCCCAGTTGTTTCTTGCTGTAGGTCTCACTGAGATAGAGGCCTTGGGGCTTAAGGGCTTTGACAATGCGCTGGTTGACTAGGGTACGCAGCTCTGGCGGCAGATGGCAAAAAATAGCAACAATTCCATCCCACGTGTTTTCACCGAGGTCAAAATCCCGCAGATCGCAGTGATAGGTGGTGATTGAGACTCCCCTTTCTTGAGCAAGGCGCTGTGCTTTTGCCAGTCCCACTTGGGAGGCATCCACAGCCGTGACGGCGTATCCCTGTTGAGCAAGATAAACGGCATTACGCCCTTCCCCTTCGGCGAGGGAGAGAATTTGCCCTTGGGCCACAAAGTCATGGGCATGGGCTTTGAGGAAGTCGTTTGGCTCCCTGCCGTAGAAATAGGTGTCTCCTTGAAAGCGAGTGTCCCACATCAATATCGGCTCTTTTCGACGGCAACCACTAGAGTTTCAAAGCGTTCTTCAGGCACAGGTCAGCCCTCTTCTTCAAGCACAGCAATAGACCCTCCAATGGCTTCTTTCTTCTTTTTTAATAATATTTAGTCAGCGATTTTCCTTTTGTCTTGCCTTGACTGATACAGCCCCGCAAGCTTGGCCATTCAATTACTCAATACCATCTTTGCCGGCAAAGAGGATGAGTTGTCTCTCTGAGTACCTCCAGTTTTCTATCGTTGAGTTACCTGAGAGTCTTTGCTTGCGATCGCCCCCAAAACACGAGCAATTAAGTAAAGGGAGCCACAGACCACGCAGCGATCGCCCGCCCTGTCGAGGGCTTTAGCCACATCGTTAAAAAGACGGCATTCCCCTAGCCTAGGACAACAGGTGTAGGCAAGGTCCTTCAAGTGCTCTAGGTTAGCGCTAGCGTGATCCGGGACGGGCACCAGCCACAGGCGATCGCCGGCTCGCAGGAGATGGTTGAGAATCCCCTCGTGATCCTTATTGGCTAGGATCCCCACGACCCAAGTCACCTCTGTCCAGCCCAATTGATCCACATATTGCCGTAGGTAAGCAGCTGCGGGAGCATTGTGGGCACCATCAATGAGCAGTTGTCGACCTTGCCAGTGTAACCATTGCAGTCGTCCCGGCCAGCGGGTTTGTGCCATGCCCTGTTGAATCGCTGTTAGGGAAATTTGCCAACCTTGAGCTTGCAGGCATTGCAGTGTGGCGATCGCGATCGCTGAATTGACCAACTGCATCTCTCCCGCCAAAGGCAAGGGGTACTCGATGCCACCCCAAGTTGCCCAACCAGCACGCTCAACACACCTTTGGGCCGGTTCTGGCCAGACGGCCGGGCAGGCCAAAGCGGCTAAACGCTCGGCAATCACTGTCTTTGCCTCTGGAGGAACCGGACCAATAACAGCAGGTACACCCTGCTTGAGAATTCCAGCCTTTTCGCCCGCAATTGCCCCCAGGCTATTGCCCAACCGCTGCCAATGATCCCAACCAATGGAGGTAATCACACTCACCAAAGGGGGCTGACACACATTCGTCGCATCCAAGCGTCCCCCCAAGCCCACCTCCATCACCGCCACATCTACCCCCTGCTGGGCAAAATACAGCCATGCCGCCGCCGTGATCACTTCAAACTGACTGGGGGGATAAGCCACCTGTGGCAGGACTGCTTCAATTTGTTGAATGAGGGTCAAAAAGACCTCAGGGGCAATGGGTTCACCATCCACACAAATGCGCTCACACCAGCTCAACAGATGGGGCGAGGTATAGCGACCCGTGCGATAGCCCGCTGCCCGCAAAACACTATCCAAATAGGCACACACGGAGCCTTTGCCATTTGTCCCCGCAACGTGGATCAAGGGCACCTGGAACTGCGGAGACCCCAAGGCACTCAGAAGTGCCTGGATAGGTTCAAGGCCCAGGCGCACCCCAAAGCGGGCGTAGGGCCTCAGTGCTGCCGTCAGTGGATCAGCCACAGCTAGCCCCATTGAAAGGGATTAGCGGGGCTCGCGACGACCATTGTGCCATGTGGCAATAATGCGGGAGCCATCTGGCAGAGTAAGCACCCCCTCTCCTTCAAATAAGCCATTGCGAAACTGCCCCGTATAGCTCGTGCCATTCCCAAAGGAGAGTGTTCCAGTTCCATGATACTTGCCCGCTAGAAACTGTCCCTCGTAGCGAGTACCGTCGGGAAAGGTGAGTACCCCCTCCCCATGGTACTGACCATTGAGAAACGTTCCCTCGTAGCGCTGGCCATTGGCCAGTTGCAAAATACCCTTGCCACTAAAAATACCATCGGCAAAGCCACCTTCATAGCGCCCGCCATCGGCATAGGTGAGCACCCCCTGACCGTGGTAGCGGCCATTGCGAAATTCCCCTTCGTAGCGGTTGCCATTGGCCATTGTGAGGATGCCTTGGCCATCAAAGCGACCGTTTAGCAATTCCCCTTTGTAGGTGCTGCCATCGGGGAGGGTGAGGGTGACGTCCCCCGTGACCCGCTTCCCTTCATAGACGGCAATTTGAGCAGTTGCAGGAGCCAACTGTAGGGTTACACACCCTAAACCCATCAGGCAAGAACTGAGCACCCAGCGGTGGACAACAGCGGAATTTGGGTAGTGCGGATGAGTTATCACTGGACACTCCACAGGGGTGGACAATTGCAACTTATCTAACTGGCACCACTTGGTCCCTATGCAGAATTGAGGCAGAGAGCCAAGTTTTTGTATCGTGGAATACATATACCCCAGGGTGAATTCAGAGATGATCAGTGCATCTATGTCAAACTTTGATTTGTGTCAAACTTTGCAACTCAACCCTAGGATTTTTCTAGGGATTTTAGCGGGGGTTGATAAGTTCCAAGGGTTTTCTTTGTAGATTGGACATCTGCACCTATGAAACTGCGTTCTATCTTGCGCCGGGGGTTCCGTCTTCAGCATCCTCTGACTCAGATTCTCTATCTGCCCACTCGCCGCACGCTACTGACGTTTGCAGTGATGATTGGTGTGCTCAGTGCAACAGCCGCATTGGGGCAGGATACTGCCGCCTCAGCAGCGGTTCCGGAAAAGGTGCAGGTGGCGCTCAACACGCTCTGGGTGATTTTGGCCGGCGTCTTGGTATTTTTCATGAATGCTGGCTTTGGTATGTTGGAAACCGGCTTTTGCCGTGCTAAGAATGCGGTGAACCTGCTCTCAAAGAACTTGATTGTCTTTGCCCTTGCGAGTATTTCCTATTGGGCAATTGGTTTTGCCCTAATGTTTGGGGATGGCAATGGGGTGTTGGGCAGCAGTGGGTTCTTTTTGCTGGGTGCTGATAATAGTCCGGCCACTGGCGAAGCTTATCGGGGGGTCTATAGTTCCCTCAGTTGGGCAGCGGTGCCCCTCTCGGCTAAGTTTTTCTTTCAACTTGTGTTTGCGGGAACGGCAGCCACAATTGTTTCTGGGGCAGTGGCGGAGCGGATTAAGTTCTATGCCTTTTTTATCTTCAGCTTGCTGCTGGTGGGGATTTCCTATCCAATTACGGGCCACTGGATCTGGGGCGGCGGTTGGCTGCAACAGCTAGGCATGTGGGATTTTGCTGGTTCTACGGTGGTGCACTCTGTAGGCGGATGGGCAGCATTGATGGGGGCAGCTCTCCTAGGGCCGCGTTTGGGGCGCTTTCTGCCGGATGGGTCGGTGGCGGCCATCCCCGGCCATAATTTTGCGATCGCCACCTTGGGGTGTTTGATCCTGTGGCTTGGTTGGTTTGGTTTTAATCCAGGGTCAACGATGGCGGCAGATCCGGGGGCGATCGCCCACATTGCTGTCACCACGAATATGGCGGCGGCCTTTGGGGGGGTCACTGCAACGGTGGTTTCCACACTCTACTTTGGCAAGCCTGACCTTTCGATGATCATTAACGGAATTCTGGCGGGATTAGTGGCCATCACCGCCTCCTGTGCTTTTGTTACCATTGAGAGTGCGGCGTTAATCGGCGCTATTGCGGGGACCATCATTGTCTTTTCAGTAGTGACAATTGATCGTCTGAAAATTGACGATCCAGTGGGAGCCATTTCCGTACACTTGGTCAATGGCGTCTGGGGTACCTTAGCCGTAGGTCTCTTTGCCGATGGACCGGGGCGCTTTTACGAAGCTGGGGCAGGGCCCCTCAAGGGATTGCTCTGGAGTGGTGACTTTACCCAGTTCGGGTACCAATTGGTGGGGGTGCTGGCGGTGGGCGGGTTTACCGTTGCCTTTAGTACAGCGGTGTGGCTACTCCTGAATGCGACCATTGGCATCCGCGTTTCTCCAGAAGAGGAAATCGAGGGGTTGGACATTGGCGAGCATGGCATGGAGGCCTATGCGGGCTTTCTTTTGCGCGAAGAAGTCAAAGGGTTTGTGGATTTGCTCAAACGGATGTCTGGCAGTGGTCGCTCCTAGGGTAGGCTTAACGCTCCTATTGATATTGGGAGCATTGTTGGTTCTCAGTCCCTTGCTAGTGGTGCTTTCTACCTCCGGCTGGCCACCCGGAACCCTACCCACTCAATTATGGCCGCCCCAAGGCTGGACCTGGCAGAGCTATCACGCAGCATGGCAGCAGGGACACTTTATCTTAGCCTTTGCCAACTCAACGTTTGTGGCCTTGGCGGTGACGGGGCTCCAGTTGGTAACTTCAGCCCTAGCAGGTTACGCCCTTGCGCGACTTTCCTTTCCGGGACAACAGACAATTCTGCTGCTGATGCTAGCAACCCTAGTGATCCCATTTCAGCTTTTGGTGATCCCAATTTTTCTCATCCTGAAGGCGGCTCATCTGATCAACACCTATGGCGCATTGATCTTGCCAACGGCGGCCAATGGCTTTGGTGTCTTTTTGATGCGGCAGTTTTTTCTCACATTGCCCGTTGCCCTTGAGGAGGCAGCCCTCTTGGATGGGGCAAATCGCTGGCAGGTCCTCTGGCATATTCTCTTGCCCCTGAGCCGACCCGCCTTGGTAACGCTCTTTATCTTTACCTTCATTGGCGAGTGGAATGATCTGTTTAAGCCCTTGGTCTTTACCACCAAGCCAGAACTGATCACCGTGCAGCTTTCCTTGGCCAATTTTCAGGAGCAGTTCACCAATGATTGGCCGTTGATGATGGCCGCGGCGGTGATTGCCACTGTACCGGTGATGATTTTGTTTATTTTGGGTCAGCGGCAACTGATTCGCGGTATTGCCACTACGGGGCTAAAGAACTAAAGTACCGTTCGGAAAACCGTACTGCAACAGGAGTTGCGATCGCCAACCGTCTCTCGCTACATTAGCACTCGAAGGGTGAGAGTGCTAAGCCATTACCAAGGATGCTCTCACTCCCCCGAGACTGCGCGATGAGCCGTGCAGTGAGTGCTATCCATCCATACTCTTACAATTGGGAGAACAGTACGCTATGGCAGCCGTATCTCTAAGCGTTTCAACTGTGAAGCCTTTGGGCGATCGCATTTTTGTCAAAGTCGCCGAAAGCGAAGAACGGACCGCAGGGGGAATTCTCCTGCCCGACAATGCCCGTGAAAAACCCCAAGTGGGTGAAGTGACCGCCGTAGGTCCCGGCAAACTCACTGAAGACGGCAAGCGTCAGCCTATGGATGTGAAAGTGGGTGACAAAGTGCTGTACTCCAAATATGCCGGTACCGAAGTGAAACTGGCGGGCGAAGACTACGTTCTCCTCTCGGAAAAAGACATCTTGGCCATTGTGGGCTAGGTCGCTGACTTCCTTTGATCTTGGTGCGATTTTTCATGACTGTTGAAGGATTGAGGTAGGAAACACATATGGCGAAACGCATTATCTACAACGAAAATGCTCGTCGTGCCCTTGAAAAAGGGATGGACATCTTGGCCGAATCTGTGGCTGTGACCCTTGGTCCGAAAGGTCGGAACGTGGTTCTGGAGAAAAAATTTGGGGCGCCGCAAATTGTCAATGATGGCGTCACCATTGCTAAAGAAATTGAACTCGAAGATCACATTGAAAACACCGGCGTGGCTCTAATTCGCCAAGCTGCCTCCAAGACCAATGATGCTGCCGGTGACGGTACCACGACGGCGACGGTTCTTGCCCATGCCATGGTGAAAGAGGGGCTGCGCAACGTTGCTGCTGGTGCTAACCCCATTGCCCTGAAACGTGGCATTGACAAAGCCACCCAATTCCTTGTTGAAAAAATTGCTGAACATGCCCGTCCAGTGGAGGACTCCAAAGCCATTGCCCAAGTGGCGGCGATCTCTGCCGGGAACGATGAAGAAGTGGGTCGGATGATTGCCGACGCTATGGACAAAGTGGGCAAAGAGGGCGTGATCTCCCTCGAAGAGGGCAAATCCATGACCACGGAACTGGAGGTCACCGAGGGGATGCGCTTTGACAAGGGCTACATTTCCCCCTACTTTGCCACTGACACCGAGCGCATGGAAGCTGTGCTCGATGAGCCCTTCGTGCTGGTCACCGACAAGAAAATTACCTTGGTGCAAGATCTGGTGCCGATCCTCGAACAGGTGGCTCGCGCCGGTAAGCCCTTGGTCATCATTGCCGAAGACATTGAGAAAGAGGCCTTGGCGACCCTGGTGGTCAACCGTCTGCGCGGTGTCTTGAATGTAGCTGCTGTGAAAGCTCCCGGCTTTGGCGATCGCCGTAAAGCGATGCTCGAAGATATTGCCGTCCTCACAGCGGGTCAAGTGATCACCGAAGATGCGGGTCTGAAGCTGGAAAATGCCAAGCTGGATATGCTCGGTAAAGCTCGCCGCATCACGATCACCAAAGATCACACCACGATTGTGGCCGAAGGCAATGAAAAAGCCGTCAAGGCTCGCTGCGAGCAAATCCGTCGCCAAATCGAAGAAACTGACTCCAGCTACGACAAAGAAAAACTGCAGGAGCGGTTGGCCAAACTGGCGGGTGGTGTGGCAGTGATTAAAGTCGGTGCTGCCACCGAAACTGAAATGAAGGATCGCAAACTCCGTCTGGAAGATGCGATTAACGCCACCAAAGCCGCTGTTGAAGAGGGGATTGTTCCCGGCGGCGGTACCACCTTGGTTCACTTGGCTCCTGAGTTGAGCAACTGGGCCGCTGAGCACCTAACGGGTGAAGAACTGATTGGTGCCAACATTGTTGAGCGTGCCCTCAGCGCTCCCCTGCGTCGCATTGCCGAAAACGCGGGTCAAAATGGTGCCATCATTGTCGAGCGGGTCAAAGAAAAACCCTTCGATGTGGGTTATGATGCCGCCAAAGATGAATATGTCAACATGTTCGATGCCGGTATCGTTGACCCTGCCAAAGTTACCCGCTCGGCTCTGCAAAATGCGGCCTCTATTGCCGGTATGGTCCTGACCACCGAGTGCATCATCGTTGACAAGCCCGAACCCAAGGAAAATAATCCTGCGGGCAGCGGTGCGGGTATGGGCGGTGACTTCGACTACTAAGCCGATGTCTACCCCGGGCAGAGGGTTAATCCCTGAACCTGCCTAGGCAAGGCTCATCGAGTATCGCCTAAGTCACATGGGAAGCGGGGCAACCAGACCCCGCTTTTTTCATGGCTGAGTGGCCGCGACAGGGTCTGGCAGCGTTGCTATAATAGCCCTCAATGTAATGTTTTTTAACATTAGTTCTTTTTGCAGTATGGGCGATCCAGTGCCTGGGGGTGAAATTCGCATTCGGGGTGCACGGCAGCATAATCTGAAAAACATTGACCTCGATCTGCCCCGCGATCGCCTGATTGTAATGACCGGCGTCTCCGGTTCCGGGAAATCCTCCCTTGCCTTTGACACGATTTTTGCTGAAGGACAACGCCGCTATGTGGAGTCCCTGAGTGCCTATGCGCGGCAATTCCTCGGCCAGTTGGATAAGCCTGATGTGGATGCCATTGAGGGGCTGAGTCCAGCGATTTCTATTGATCAAAAGTCCACCTCCCACAACCCTCGCTCGACGGTGGGTACGGTCACGGAAATTTATGACTACCTGCGGCTGCTCTATGGCCGTGCCGGTGAACCCCATTGCCCCCATTGCGATCGCTCGATCCGCCCCCAAACCATTGATGAAATGGTGGATCAGGTTATGCAGTTGCCGCTCCAGAGCCGCTTTCAAGTCTTGGCCCCCATTGTCAAGGGCAAAAAGGGGACCCACAAGAAGCTGCTGTCGAGTCTGGCCAGTGAAGGTTTTGTGCGGGTTCGCATTGATGGCGAGGTGCGCGACCTCAGTGAGGCCATTGAACTAGATAAAAACCATGCCCACAGGATTGAAATTGTTGTCGATCGCCTTGTGCTCAAGCCGGGGATTGAGGAACGCTTAGGGGATTCGTTGCGAACGGCATTGCACCATGGCAACGGTACGGCAATGGTCAGTGTGGTGTCCCGGGAGACGGGAGCTGAGGGTCAAACGCTCCTGTTTTCAGAAAATTTTGCCTGCCCTGAGCATGGGGCGGTGATGGATGAGCTCTCTCCTCGACTTTTTTCCTTTAACTCCCCCTATGGTGCCTGCCCAGAGTGCCATGGCTTGGGCTATTTGCGCAAATTTAGCCCGGAGTTAATTGTCCCTAATCCCGAACTGCCGGTCTATCTGGCGATCGCCCCCTGGGCCGAGAAGGAACATGACTACTACCTTGCTCTCCTCTGGGGTGTTGCTGAGGCCTTTGGTTTTGACATCCATACACCGTGGTATCGCCTCACGGAGTTGCAACGGGAGATTCTCCTCTACGGCACCGACACGCCGATTCTCATCCCTTCTGATTCGCGCTATCGCAAACGGGACTACTACCGTCAATTTCAAGGGGTGATTCCCATCCTAGAGCGGCAGTACCGCGAGACGACCTCCGATGCCTACCGGCAAAAACTGGAAGAGTACCAAGTCAATCAAACCTGCCCCGCCTGTCAGGGGCAACGCCTGAAGCCAGCTGCTTTGGCCGTGCGCTTGGGGCAATATCGCCTTACGGACCTCACCCGTGTTTCCATTCGCGAGTGCTTGGCACGGCTTCAATCCCTGCAACTCACGCCTCGTCAACAACAAATTGCGGCATTGGCCCTGCGGGAAGTCACGGGGCGCTTGCAGTTTCTCATAGATGTGGGACTCGATTACCTGACGTTGGATCGCAGTGCCGCCACCCTCTCTGGGGGTGAAGCGCAACGGATTCGCTTGGCGACCCAAATTGGCTCTGGCCTGACGGGGGTGCTCTACGTCCTCGATGAACCGAGTATTGGCCTGCACCAGCGGGATAACGATCGCCTGCTGCAAACGCTGTTTCGCCTGCGGGACTTGGGGAATACGCTGATTGTTGTCGAACACGATGAGGACACGATCCGTGCGGCCGATTACATTGTCGATATTGGCCCAGGGGCGGGAATCCACGGCGGCCAAATTGTCGCTCAAGGCAGCCTCGAGGCCATTCTCAACCATCCCGACTCCCTGACGGGGGCTTATCTGTCGGGGCGCAAGCGCATTGAAACTCCCAGCGATCGCCGGCCGGGGAATGGCAAATCACTGATTCTCAAAAAGGTTTCCCGCAACAACCTCAAGGACATCACCGTAGAAATTCCCCTTGGCAAGCTGGTGTGTTTGACGGGAGTATCGGGATCAGGCAAGTCCACCCTTATGCACGAAGTTCTCTATCCTGCCCTGCAGCACCATCTGGGTTACAATGTCCCGCTCCCCAAGGAACTGGGCCACATTGAAGGCTTGAATGCCATTGATAAAGTCATTGTCATTGACCAGTCCCCCATTGGTCGAACCCCCCGCTCCAACCCTGCCACCTACATTGGTGTTTTTGATGTCATCCGTGAGGTCTTTAGCCAAACCGTTGAGGCCAAGGCACGGGGCTACAAGCCGGGGCAATTTTCCTTCAATATTAAGGGCGGCCGCTGTGAGGCCTGCGGTGGCCAAGGGGTGAATGTGATTGAGATGAACTTTCTGCCCGATGTGTATGTCCAGTGTGAGGTGTGCAAGGGGACGCGCTACAACCGCGATACGCTGCAAGTGAAGTATAAGGGCTGCTCGATCGCCGATGTTTTGGACATGACCGCCGAGACAGCGCTGACCTTTTTTGAAAATATCCCCAAGGCGGTGAGCAAGCTGCAAACCCTCGTAGATGTGGGCTTGGGCTATCTGAAATTGGGACAAAGCGCCCCCACCCTCTCTGGGGGGGAAGCCCAACGCCTCAAATTGGCGGCTGAACTGTCCCGCCGTGCCACGGGCAAAACCCTCTACCTGATTGATGAGCCGACCACGGGGCTATCCTTTTACGATGTGCATAAACTCCTCGAGGTGTTGCAACGGCTGGTGGACAAGGGCAACTCAATTCTGGTGATTGAGCACAATTTAGATGTGATTCGCTGTGCCGATTGGATTATTGATCTCGGACCCGAAGGGGGCGATCGCGGCGGAGAGGTGGTTGCCGTGGGCACTCCCGAAGCAGTGGCCCTGATGCCCCAATCCTACACCGGCCAGTATCTCGCCCGGGTCTTCAACCGCGCCGCTGCCAATTCGCAATAGTAGAATACAGGTTGCTCTGCCTTGCGGTGTGCCTATGCCGACAATGACCCTCTCCATTTCCTGTCCCGATCAGCGGGGACTCGTGGCCAAGTTGGCACAGTTTGTCTATCGCTATAACGGCAACATTGTCCATGCCGACCACCACACCGATGCCGTTGCCGGGATTTTTCTCTCCCGCCTCGAGTGGGAATTAGAGGGCTTTGAAATCCCCCGCGATCAAATTGCCACCACTTTCATCAACTACGCGCAGCGGGAAAAGATCTTTACCAGTTGGCAGGGGGTGCGCTGGCAGTTGCGGGCCTCGGATATTCCCTATCGCTTGGCCATTTGGGTGAGCCGCCAAGATCATTGCCTTTGGGATCTGCTGCTGCGGCAGCGGGCGGGGGATCTCTTTGCCGAAATTCCCCTGATTATCAGTAACCATGAGCATTTGCGTCCCATTGCAGAGCAGTTTGGCATTGATTTTCACTATATCCCTGTGACGCCAGAGACTAAGCCCCTTGCGGAAGCCAAGCAACTGCAACTCCTCAAGGACTACAGGATTGATCTGGTGGTGCTGGCTAAGTATATGCAGGTGCTCAGTCCTGAGTTTATTGAGGCCTTTCCCCAAGTGATCAACATACACCATTCATTCTTGCCAGCCTTTGCGGGAGCTAACCCCTACCACCGTGCCTATGAGCGGGGGGTAAAAATCATTGGTGCCACTGCCCACTATGCCACCGTGGACTTAGATGAAGGGCCAATCATTGAACAGGCGGTGGTACCTGTGAGCCATCGCGATACAGTGGCGGATCTGATTCGCAAGGGCAAGGATTTGGAACGGGTGGTGTTGGCGCGGGCGGTACGGCTGCATTTGCAAAATCGGATTCTAGTGTATGGCAATCGCACGGCAGTTTTTGCTTGAGGGTTTTCACCGCTGCGGGCCGATTGCCTTCAGGAATTCCCGTTGCATGAACAGGGGGTCACCAACCCCCTTGATGAGCAGGTATAATCAAATGAGGTTCTGCCCCTGCGGTTTCACTGACTATGCCCTTCGAGATCAATCACGGTCTGGGTCGCTTTAACTCCAAACGGGATCTCCATGCTGCCCTCGGTATTCCATTGTCAGCAGCGCCCGGAGAAATTCGCAAGCGGTATCTCAAGATTGCCAAGACACTGCACCCCGATAGCCGTGATGATGAATCGGGTAAAAAAATGGCCAGTGATTTGCTCTCGAAGTTTGTGAATCCTGCCTACGAAGTGCTTTCCCAAGAAAAAGAGCGGGAAGAATATCAAGTCATTTTGCGCTTGCTGGAAAAGCAACTGATAACAGGCAATATTGTGCCAACGCCCACCTTTGATTTGGCACGGGAAGTCTTTAACGCTACTAATGTTGAAGAGGCCTATCAAAAGGCTCTCGATACCCTTGCCAAAGATCAATACAAAGACTTAAACAACGCGCTGAAAATTAGCGAACAAATTAGTGAACTGAATTTAATTTACCTGTGGCGATCGGCAGGCGGCAAGGTAACAGCATCCCCAGCCAGTGTTTCTATGCCTGCGGCTCCACCTAAATCAGATGAAACCCAAGGGGGGGCTACACCAGGGGCCACCCCGGAGACGGCAGCACCTACCGCAGTTCCCAAAACAGAGCAATTTACAGAGCCATACTTCCGACGCGCAGAGGAACTCTTGAATAAAGGCATTTATCTGGAGGCCATCAAGGAACTGAAGGATGCCTTGAAAATTGACCCCCGCAGTGCTCGCTGCAACGCCCTATTGGGCAAGGTGTATCTGCAGCAAGGCTCCCTCAGTATGGCCAAAATTCACTTTAATCAAGCCCTGAAGCTTAATCCTCAAGAGGCCATGGCAATACAGGGACTCGAAGCAATTAGCAAAAAAGAGCGCCAAGCCCAAAAACAGCAAAAAAGTACTGAGCCACCAAAACCGGAGCAAAAGAAATTCTCCTTCTTTGGTCTTTTTGGGAAAAAATAACTCACTATGGTGTATCAACCTGCCTGTGGTGCCCGCGATATTTTGCCCCTGGATGTGGCACGGCAACGGTGGCTAGAACAACGCCTAGAGCGCGTCTTCCAAAGCTGGGGCTACCAAGAAATCATCACACCGACCATTGAGACCCTAGCAACGCTTACAGCCGGGGGCACTGTCCACCCAGAGACGGTCATTCAAGTGCAGGGGAGTGGTGATGAGCCTTTAGGATTGCGACCAGAATTAACGGCTTCCATTGCTCGGGCGGCGGTGACCCGTATGGCAGGCATGCAACTGCCCCAAAGGCTCTACTACAAAACCAATGTCTTTCGACGCACCACAGGGGCAGAGTTGGGCAACCAGCAGGAATTTTTCCAAGCTGGAGTGGAACTACTGGGGGCAACCGGTTTAGCAGCCGATGCCGAAATTCTCTGGCTGGTGCAGGAGTGCCTGGGGGTGCTAGCGGTTGGGGAGGCTTATCTTTTGGTGGGGGATGCCCACCTGACGCAACAGTTGCTCGGCACCTTTCCAGCGGAACTACAAAAAACCGTACGCCAATGCTTGGCCAATTTAGACCGCGTGAGTTTGCAGGCGCTACCTGCCCCTTGGCGCGATCGCGCCCTTGCCCTTTTTGATCTACGGGGCACCCCAGAGGAAGTGGGGGAACGTTTAGCGCAGTGGTCGGATGTGGCAGGGGTCGTTGATCGCTTTGCGCAACTGCAACAGTTGTTGGCTTTGGTGGCCGAGTCCTTGGCCATTACCCTTGATCTCAGCCTTGTGCAGTCCTTTGATTACTACACAGGGATTATCTTTGAGGTCTTGATTCCTACGGAAACGGAATTGCGGTTGGTGGCTCAAGGGGGACGCTATGATCAACTGCTCAGTATTTACCATCCCGACGGTGCTACGGTGCCGGGGATTGGCTTTGTCTTTAATGTTGAGGCACTCCTGCAGGCGGTCGCCATTCCGCCAGCCGCCCTATTGGCCCCCCGCAGTCAATGGCTTGTGGTTCCCCGCACCGCCAACGCCCTCGCTGCCGCCCTCCACCATGCCCAAACGCTGCGCTTGGATGGCTCGACCCGGGTGGAGTTGGCACTTCTGGAGCTGACGCCAGAGCAAATCCGCGCCTATGCCCGCGATCGCCAGATTCCCTATATTGCTTGGATTGAGAGTGATGCGCCACCGCAGATCGAAGCCCTCAGTGATGGGGCAACCTCTTTGCAGATTCAGAGGGTCTAGGCCATGCTAACGATCGCCCTACCCAAAGGTGCCCTCCTCAAGGACAGTGTTGCCTACTTTCAACGGCTGGGCTTAAATTTTGAAGCGCTCCTAGAGCCGGCAAATCGGCAACTGCAGGTTCTCTCTCAGGATGGCCGTGCCCGCGCCCTTTTGGTCCGTGCCCAGGATGTCCCTGTCTATGTGCAGTATGGTCAAGCGCAGTTGGGCATTGTCGGGTATGACGTGCTGCGGGAAAAAAATCCCCATGTGGCCAAACTAGCAGATTTGGGCTTTGGTCAGTGTCGTCTATCGGTGGCCGTTAAAGCCTCTAGCCCCTACCGCAGTGCCCGCGATTTGCCCCCCCATTGCCGCGTTGCCTCAAAGTTTGTCCGCTGTGCCGATGCCTTTTTCCAGCAGTTGGATTTGCCCGTGGATATTGTGCCTCTCTATGGTTCAGTGGAACTTGGGCCAATTACGGGCATGGCGGAGGCAATTGTCGATTTGGTGTCAACGGGACGCACCCTCAAGGAAAATGGCCTTGTGGAGATAGAGCAAATCTTTAGCAGCACTGCCTACTTGATTGCCCATCCCCGCAGCTATCGCCTCAACCTCAATGGTCTTGGGCACTACGTTCCACAGTTAACGGGGGCGATCGCCTGATTACCTTTGCCCATGCACAAACATGGCTGGCAGGGGTTCATTGATCGACCCTCGGCAGTTGGCATTGGCACGAGTGAGCTCCTGAAGCTTGTGGTGTGCCCGCTGCCATGCTTCAACAAAACGGCTCACCCGAATGGGGTCAATGGGTTGTTCAATCTGACCATTGCGCTTCAGGGAACTGGCAACAATGACGCCGTTGACGTAGGGCACCAATTGCGCCACATTGTCCCAAGAGGCACCACTGCCAATAAAAAGGGGTTGTCCCTTGGCGGCCCTGGCGGCGACGGATAAATCCTCCTCGGTGGGGGGTTGTCCTGTTGCCCAACCGGAGAGAATCACCCCATCGGCGAGTCCCCGGTCAAAGGTGTCCCGTACTGCAGTGGCCAGATTCGGGCTGTGGAGCGGCTGGGCGTGCTTCACCATCACATCGGCAAAAATTTTGATGTCTTGCCCCAGTTCACGGCGGTAGCGCAGCAGTTGATGGGCTGGGCCCTCAATAAGGCCTTGATCTGTGGCCATGACTCCGGTGAGCACATTGACGCGGATAAATTGTGCCCCGGTGCAGGCAGCGATCGCCAGACCACTAAAGGCATCATTGCGTAGCACATTCAGGCCAATGGGCAGAGCGACCAGATTTTTTAATCGCTGCACCACTAAGGTCATGGCACTGACAACAGCAGCATCCACCCGATCCTTGCTGAAGGGAGCATCAAAGAAATTCTCAACAATAATGGCATTGACTCCCCCTGAGGCAAGGGCTGTGGCTTCCTGTTCGGCGCGGTCAATAACAGCCTTGAGACTCCCCCCCCAACGGGCGGAGGTGGGTAAGGGAAGGAGGTGGACAACACCAATGACTGGGGTTGCAGTATGAAAGAGAGTCCGGAGATCCACAACGATTTTGGCAATAGGTGAACAGTGCAGGTATAACAGGAGGAGTGAGCGGCACTCTCCACAGGCACAATGGTAGAATGCACTGACTTAAGTATATCCCCGTCTGACCCCCCCCTCGTGGCGATCGCCCTCGGAAGCAACCTGGGTGAGCCATTACGGCAGCTGCGCTCCGCTGTCCAAGAACTTGCCCAAACGCCAGGGATCCGTGTCTTAGCCTGCTCGCCGTGGTATCGCACTGCCCCCCTAGGGCCCCCTCAACCGGATTACTGGAATGGTTGCCTTATTGCTCGGGTGCAACTTTCCCCTTGGGCACTCCTGCAAAGGCTGCAGGCGATCGAAGTGCAGTTTGGTCGCCAACGGCAAGCCCATTGGGGGCCACGCACCTTAGATTTAGATCTGCTGCTCTATGGCGATCGCGTCATGACCACTGCTGAACTGACCCTGCCCCACCCCCGGTTGGCGGAGCGGCCCTTTGTCCTTGTGCCCCTTGCGGCGATCTCCCCCCACTGGCGACATCCCCTACTGGGTGAAACCATCCAAACCCTACGGGAGCGGGTGGGAGATGCAGGTATTATTGCCGTTCTTTCTGACGATGCTGGCGAAACCACCTTTGCAACTGCTGCCGACAGGCCACTGCCTGAACCCCGCGAATCACCTGAATCCGGTGGAACACCGCTGGGCTCTGGGGCAGTTGCAGCACCGAATCAATTGCCCCGGATTTTGGATCTGTCGTCCCATAGATGAGGGTGTGAATGCGGGCCTGGACAATGGCACCGGCACACATCGGGCAGGGTTCTAGGGTCACGTAGAGGCGGCAGCCCGTTAAATACCACGTCCCTAGACGTTGACCGGCGCGGCGGAGGGCAATGATTTCCGCATGGGCGGTGGGGTCATGATCCCGCTGGCGGCGATTTTCCCCCGTGGCAATGAGTTCATTCTCAGCACTGACAATCACCGCACCCACGGGCACTTCATCGGCGGCTCCTGCCTGTTCTGCAAGGGCGATCGCCTGTTGCATCCAAAAGTCGTGCGGGTCTGTTTCTGATAAAGGGAGAATCTCTGGCATCGCGATCCCGTTGCCGCAGCAGCTATGGTACTATTTTTTCAGCTCTCTTGCGATCGCTGAATTCTTTTAGGAAAACACCATGATTGATGCTTTGGTTTTGGTTGCAAAACTTCCGGAAGCCTACGCCATTTTTGATCCCCTGGTGGATGTGCTGCCGGTAATTCCTGTGCTCTTTTTGGCCTTGGCCTTTGTTTGGCAAGCTGCCGTCGGTTTCCGTTAAAGATTGCTTGATCAAACTCACCCTGTTGATTTGCCCCGTTGGTTCCAGCGGGGTGCTTCTTGACTTTTTTGTGCACGTCCCCTATGGCAGGTCACAGTAAGTGGGCAAACATTAAACGGCAAAAGGCGCGGGTGGATGCCCAAAAGGGCAAGATCTTTGCGCGGCTATCGCGAGCCATCATTATTGCCGCTCGCCATGGGGGAGGGGATCCAGCGGGCAACTTTCAACTGCGCAGCGCCATTGAAAAGGCCAAAGCAGCAGGGATTCCCAGTGAAAATATTGAGCGGGCGATCGCTAAGGGCACCGGTACCCTCGACAGTGATGCTCCCCTAGAAGCAATTCGCTACGAAGGCTATGGACCGGGGGGGGTAGCATTTTTGATTGAAGCCCTCACGGATAATCGCAATCGCACGGCGGCGGATCTGCGGGCCGCCTTTAATAAACAGGGGGGCAACCTCGGCGAAACTGGCTGTGTGGGCTGGATGTTTGAGCAGTGGGGCATTGTTACCGTGACGGCACCTAGGGATGAAGAAGCGTTCCTTGAAGCCCTCCTGGCGGCTGATGTCGAAACCTACGAAATCCTCGAAGAGGTGGCCGAGGTGAGGTGTCCCGTCCCTGCCCTTGAGACCGTCAGCGAAACCCTTAAAGAACACGGCTATACCGTTCTCGACACCGAAAGCCGCTGGATTCCGATGAATACCGTAGAAATCACCGATGAAGACACGGCTCGGCGCGTCCTTAAGCTGATGGATGCGCTCGAAAATCTCGACGATATTCAAAGTGTAGCCACCAACGTGACGATGAGCGATGCCCTCATGGAGGCAATGTACGTCTAGGCATCCGTGGTTTTACGGAATCTGAGGGAGAATTTCCTCGGTCTCAAGGGTGGCAAAGTTGAGTGAAAACACGGTAGGCAGTCAAAGGCAGCCGTGGGAGGATAAAGGTACGGTTGCAGGTGTTGCACCGAGGCCTGTTCTGGGTCGTTAGATTGAGGCTCTCCTGAGGGCGATCGCTCATCTTCTCTCAATCAGCGTTGATGGCTAGTGTGTTTCCCCGGTCGGCTCGTGTGTGTTCCTTAGGTTCCCTGTCGAAAAAGGTAGTCGCTAGTTTTTAATAGGTTTCCTGAAGGGCCTGGAGGGGGGCAGCAGCAAAATAGCGACGACGGAAATTCTCCTCGGCGATCGCTGCTGTGAACCTCTCTAAGGCCAGTCCCGTAGGGGGAGAAGAGCTGAGCTGTGGTGGCCATTGACACCAAAATTCCTCTGGGGTAGAGAGAACCTTAACCCCCAGGGTCTCAAGCACCTGGAGGGCATAGTTGAGTGTCGTGGCTTCAATGCCCAGGCGTTTCTGCAGCCCCTCTCGTTCTAAGGGTTTTCCCTGTTGCGTGGCTTGTTGGCACAGCGTTAGAAATTCCCGCCAGACCTTTAGGGCATCCTGCTCTGGGGGAGGAGCGTAGGCCAAAATCAAGGGTTGCTGTTCCCTCTTTGCTCGCTGAATCCATTGGCGCCAGCTTTGCCGGGAGGTGGGGCAGGTTTCTACGCGCAAACCCTTGACGCTTGCCGCGGGGGGGCGATCGCGATAATCCATAAGGGGCTGAAAAGACGCTTCTTGGATCACATTGGTTTCACTGGGTCGTAGCTCTTTAATGACGGCTGATAGGGAGCTTTGCCACTGCTCTAGTTCAATCACGAGATCACAGGCTCCCTGGGGGCAGTCGCCGATTTGATGATCCCACCACTTGGCAGGAAAGGTGTGCTGGTGCTGGCGATCGTGGAGCACCATTGAGACATACCTTCTCCCGCCGTGACTGTTATTATCCCTCAGTTGGGTGAGTTCCACATTGCGCACCAGCAATCGCGGATAGGGATGGTGGGTGCTATCAAAGGGGGCAAGGACTTCTAGTTCTTTGAGCAATTGCCCATTAAGTTGACCCAAGGTGACTTCCAGGTCAATGACTAACGGTTTCGGTGTAGCGCTGGCGGTGCCCTCTTGCTGTGCCAAGAATTGGTTGAGGGCTGCTGCCAAAAGGGGGATGTGCGCCATCTTTAGCCTAAAGCCTACTGCATAGGGATGCCCACCCAACCCCTCAAGTAAATGCCGTTGGCTATGGAATGCCTCATAGAGATCCACAGAGCCATCAGAGCGCGCTGAACCTACTGCCATCCCCGTTTCTGGATTCGTCTGCAGCAAAAGGGCGGGGCGACCATAGGTTTTGACAATATCGTTCGCCACCAGCCCCAAAAGACTCAATGGCCAATTGTCATCGGTGAGGAGAATCACCCGTGATGCTGAGAGGTCTAACTGAGCCGCCTTGGCATGAGCCATCCTCGTCACCTCTTTTTGGCGTCGCTGCCGTTCTGTATTCAGGGTTGCTATGCGCTCTGCCAACTGCCGCGCTTCGTGCCGATCTTGGGTGGTCAAGAGCGTAATCAGGGGTCGCACATCCCCCTCTACACGACTCACGGCATTGAGGCGGGGGGCGACGGTAAAACTAATCTCCCGCTGCCAAGCCCTATGCTTGGACACGTGCCCCAAAAGGGCAGCAATTCCGGGTCGGAGGGTCTGACGCTTTCCGAGTTGGTCTAAGCCTCGCTGGGCAAGATAGCGGCACTCTCCTCGCAATTCAACCCAATCAGCAATTAGGCCAATGGCCACCAGATCAAGGAGATTCTCGAGGGGATACCCCTGGGTTTTCTCTGGCCATCTGTCATAGACGGCTTCCAAGAATTTGTAGGCAACGCCAACTCCCGATAAATGACGTAGGGGATGATCCCAGGGCAACTGCCGCGGATTGATCAGCGCCACGGCCCCCAAGGGAGTGGGATCAAGGGTGTGGTGATCAGTAACAATCACATCCATCCCCAACTGACGGGCAAGGACAATTTCAGGGCCATTGGTAGAGCCCGTATCGCAGGTAATAATTAGAGCGACGCCTTTTTGCTGAAGCTGCTGGAGGCCATGGGGCGAAAGACCATGGGAGTCGTGGTGGCGATTGGGAATATAAAAATCCACCAGTTGCGTTCCCAAAAGGGGTTTTAGTCCTTCCCAAAGGACGGCAGTCGCTGTAACTCCATCGGTGTCAAAGTCTCCCCAAATCACAACTTTTTCCTGTTGATCGAGTGCCTGTTGCAAACGCCCTAGGGCAGCGGACATCTCTGGAAACTCTAGGGGGGAGGCTGACTCGTAGTAGCGCCAATCTAGAAAAGGGGGCACTTGCCGAAGGGAATCACGGTAGCCGCGCTGCCAAAGTAACTGAGCCGTAATGGCGCCTGCCTCGGGATGGAGCTGCTTAACTGCCTCGATGAAGTCTGGGGGAGCGGGATCAGCAGAATAGATTTGCCAAGGGCGCTGCATGGCAGTGACTTGCGCAGGGAAGGCTGCAACGATTTTTTTTGATCATAGCGATCGCCCGTCCGGACTGGAGAAATAAGCACCTTGGTGGGAAGCTTTGCGCTCTCCCTTGGTTGCGGCAGGGGGACCCCCTCCAGTGGCAATATAACAATTAAGACGGAGAGAGAGGGATTCGAACCCTCGGTGAGTTGCCCCACACAGCATTTCCAGTGCTGCGCCTTCGACCACTCGGCCATCTCTCCAAGTTTAGGCAGTTCTACTATTTTATCAGAAGTCCTGTGTCTCTGCTGCATCCAATTGCCCAAGCGAGTTTTGCCATCATCGATCGCGAGATCGGGCCTCATCCTTTTGACCCCCCTAGCTATTCGATTTTGCGGCGGATTATCCACAGCACAGCCGATTTTGAGTTTAAGAACCTCCTGGAGATTTCCCCGGGGGCGATCGCCCACCTCACCCAAGCCCTGCGCTCAGGTGTGCCGATTATCACGGATGTGGCCATGGTCAGTGTTGGCATTCAAACGATGGTCAGCCGCACCTTCCAAAACCCAATCATCACCGCCCTTGACCATGGCAGCCCCACCGCCCCTGGTCAAACCCGCAGCGCCGCAGGGATGCTCCGCGCTTGGCAACAGTGGCCCCACGGTCTTTTTGTCATTGGCAATGCGCCAACGGCGCTCCTGGCCCTGTGCGATCGCCTGCAACAAACCCCTGTGCCGCCCGCAGGCGTTATTGGCGTCCCCGTTGGCTTTGTCAATGTCGTGGAGTCAAAAGCTGCCCTTGCCCAACTACCCGTGCCCCAAATTCGTATTGCCGGTCGCAAGGGGGGATCGCCTGTGGCAGCGGCGATTGTCAATGCCCTACTGGAGTTGGCCTATAGCGAGGAGCCAGCGTGACTCCGATTCATGTGGTGGGCATTGGCTTGGACGGTCTCCCAGGGTTGGCAGCCGCGGTGCAGCAGATTATTGATTCAGCCACCCTTTTGGTGGGGAGCGATCGCCATCTGCAATTGATTCCCCAAGGGGACACTCCCCGCCTCTCCCTAGGGAACTTTAATGCCAGTCTCAAGGCGATTCAAACGCACTTGGACACCACAGCCAACCCCCAAGTGGTCATTCTCACCAGTGGTGATCCGCTGTTCTATGGATTAGGACGCTGGCTCCTTGAAGTCTTTGCCCCCGATCAGTTAACCTTTCATCCCCACCTGAGTGCAGTGCAATTGGCCTTTAGTCGCCTCAAGCTCCCTTGGCAGGATGCGGTGATCTACAGTGCCCATGGGCGGGATCTAGCGGGACTGGTGCCCCTGTTGCAGCGGGGGGTGGAGAAAATTGCCATCTACACCGATGGCGAGGCCAATATTGCTGCCATTAGCCGTCTATACCAAGCATTGCACATACCTGTAACCTATCGGGCGTGGGTTTGTCAGGCCCTTGGGAGTGCAGAGGAAGCCATTCTGCCCTGGGACTTAGCCCAACCGGTGACGGCGCTGCCGCCAGTCCATCCCTTGAATTTGGTGGTGCTCCTGCGTCAACCCCAGCGCCTACCCCCTAGGGAACAGCCCATTGTTGGCTTAGGGGATGATCAGTTTTTCACCTTTGCAGATCGCCCTAGCCTGATGACAAAGCGGGAAGTGCGGGTACTGGTTTTGGCGGAACTGGCCCTCACCAGCACTGTAGAAATCGTTTGGGATATTGGTGCTGGCACCGGCAGTGTAGCCGTGGAAATCGCCCGCCTTGCCCCCCAAGCCACTATCTATGCGATCGAGAAAACTGCGATTGGCTTTCAACTGATTGAGCGCAACCGCAGGGCTTTTGGTTTGGCCAACCTCATCCCCCTCCAAGGGACAGCGCCGCAGTGCCTCAGGGATTTACCGCCACCGGATCGGGTGTTTATTGGCGGCAGTGGTGCTCAGTTACTGGCCAATCTCGACTATTGTTGGTCCCACTTGAACGCTGGCGGCCGGCTAGTGCTGGCGATCGCTACCCTCGAACACCAAGGTCAAGTTCTCCACTGGTGTCAGACCCATCAAATCAACCCACAAGTGCTACAGGTGCAACTCAGCCGTTCGGTTCCCCTGGGTCAAGGCCACCGCCTCCACCCCCTTAATCCGGTCACCCTAATGACCTTGACTCAGGGATAGAAATAGCCATCGGGGTAAATAGTGGTGCGATCGCACACTGCAGCGGAGAGATCAACACCCGTTGCCCGGAAAAAATTACAACGCTGCACCTGAGCCTCTGTTAAATCTGCCCGTTCTAAATTGGCCTGTTGCAGGTTTGCCCCTTGGAGGTTCGCTTGGCGCAAATTGGCATAGCGCAGATCTGCCCCCTGAAGATTGGCATCCCGTAGGTTCGCCCGTTCCAAGTTGGCCGTGCGTAGATTTGCCCGTACAAGGCTAGCCCCCTCCAGATCCGCTGCCGCAAGGTTGGCTTGGTACAACTGCGCATCTCCCAACTCACTGTGGCGCAAATTAGCAGCCGTTGCCTGAATTCGATTCAACTGGCAATAGGGCAAGTAGGCATTCTCCTCCGCTGCCGCAAGGTTGGCTTGGTACAACTGCGCATCTCCCAACTCACTGTGGCGCAAATTAGCAGCCGTTGCCTGAATTCGATTCAACTGGCAATAGGGCAAGTAGGCATTCTCCAGGGTACTCTCGCTAAAATCGGCATCACTGAGGTTGGTGTCAAAGAGGCTCAAACCCATTAGATCACTGCCGCGAAAATTCCGTTCTCCTGCTGCATAGGCTTGGAGTAGCTCCTCCGCGTTGAATTTCGCCATAATGGTAAAAGAGTGTTTCACAATCTTAGGTATTTCTACTTAGGCTCTTTTGACTGTAGGGGAATTCATTGAAAAGTTCACATTACTTAATGGTTTCTTAACTTGGTGAGGCACCACCATGGGGTTTCAACAACTTTCTTTGGCACAGCATTACCACGAACGCACCAAGTACGCCCCTGAGACCTTAGCCCAACAAGCTGCCCCCCTGGATTGGAGCCGTCAACCGAGTCCCTACAAAACCTATCCCCTCGGCTCCGTCTTTTCCCTGAAGTCGTTCCTAGAGCCAGGGAAGGGGGCGGCTCACCCCTACTGGCAGCGGCTCTCCCGCTTGTTGTACTGCACCTATGGCATTACTGGGGTGGTTCCCTATCCCGATCAGCCCTTTTATATGCGGGCAGCGCCCTCTGCTGGGGGGCTGTATCCAGCGGAAATTTATGTTCTCACGCGCAACGATACCGCCATTCCCGCTGGCATTTATAACTACCAAGTAAAAGATCATGCCCTTGTGCAGGTGTGGCAAAGCTATTGTTGGTCGGCCCTAGAGGCGGCTTGTCTTTGGCATCCAGCCCTAGAAAGGACGCACATTGCTCTGGTGGTAACCGCTGTCTTCTACCGTTCCGCTTGGCGTTATGGCGATCGCGCCTATCGCCGCATTTGTCTCGACATTGGGCACCTCTTGGGGAATGTGGAACTGGCCGCCAACATCCATGATTTTCGTGCCCACTTGATTGGTGGTTTTGTGGATGCCCAGATGAATGAACTCCTTTACCTTGATCCAGAGCAGGAGGGGGTCTTGGCGGTGGTTGCCCTGGCCAATTTGCTGGAAGTGGGCGAAAACTTATCCACCTTCCCCGCTGTGTTACCCTCTGCCACCTGCTATGACTATGGGGCGATCGCCAGTGGCGAGTTGCTCAGAGCCTGCCATGGTGCCAGTGCCCTCACCAGTAGTGACATGATCTACGGCATGCAGACAGCCAGCCCCAGTGCCAAGGAGCCTCCCGCACCTCCTGCGAGTAAGTACAAATTTCCCTTTGGGCTGCGGGTCAGTCTCAGCAAAACCATCATTCACTGGGAAACCCATCTAGCCGCTCTGCAGCAAACCCTTCTCCAGCGGCGCTCCACCCGTCAGTACAGTGGCCAAGCGATTGAGATGGATCAATTGGCGGCGCTGCTCACCTTTGCCTACCATCCCCAAGACTACCGCGATCAAGGCCTAGACGAATGCCCCAGTTTCTTTGACCCGACCCTGGTGGAAACCTTTATTGCCGTGACGCGGGTCAGGGAGCTTGAGGAGGGCTGCTACTACTACGCTGTCGCTGAGCACGAACTCCGCCAGATTCGCTTCAAAAACTTTCAGGAACAGTTGCATTTTCTCTGTCTCAATCAAGACCTCGGTCGCGATGCCGCAGTGGTGATTTTCCATACTGCTAATCTGGAGCGGGCGATCGCCCGCTATGGCGACCGCGCCTATCGCTACCTGCACATGGATGCCGGCCACCTCGGCCAGCGACTGAACTTAGCCGCTACCGCTTTGGGGCTAGGGGTGAGTGGTATCGGCGGCTTCTTTGATGATCAGGTCAACGATCTCCTTGGCATTCCCCCGGAAGAAGCCGTTCTCTACATCACCACTGTGGGTAAAGCCGCATGACCCTCACCACCCGTGGCCACTACAGTATCAAGGCTTTGTTGGACTTGAGTTTGTTGCCCAACTATGGGCCCGCCTCGGTGCGGGCCATTGCTGAGCGGCAAAAGATTCCTGCCCCCTATCTAGAAAAACTCTTGATTGAATTGCGGCGTGCCGGCTTGGTGCGATCGCTCCGAGGTGTCTATGGCGGCTATCAACTCGCCCGTCCCCCAGCGACCATTTCCCTGCGGGATATCCTTACTGCCGTTGGTGAATCGCCAACCCCCCTGTTTTTACACCCCCCCCAACCGACAGATGGCACCGCCGATTGGGTAACCTTGAGTCTTTGGCAACGACTCCACCAAAAACTTCAGGAGGCCTTGGCCAGTATTTCCCTTGAGGATTTATACTTTGATGCCCGCAGTTGGCAAGCGGCCCAAGGGGATGGGGCAACATTTGTCATCTAGGCGATCTAGGCTAAGGGCATCCCGTTAAGAGGGGAGACCAAGGATGCCAACGCCAACCTATCCCAAAGCATCACTGATCATTCGCGAACGCGGTTTGCCGAAACGGGAAGTCCTTCTCAGTCCCGATCGCCAGTGGACCATTGGCCGCCAACTAGACTGCAGTATTCGTCTCACAGATGCCTATGTCTCGCGGTTGCATGCTGTGATCAACGCCTTTCTCTTTAGGGGGCAACCCCTCTACTTCATTAGGGATGCCCACAGCCGCAATGGCACATTCCTGAATGGCTTCCCCCTTCAGCACAGCACTCTGCTGCACCATGAAGATGTCATTGGTGTGGGCACGACCCTCCTTGTTTTTTACTATCCAGACATGTTTAGGGAGATCTCCCTCGATGAGTGCCCCGAATTGACCAAAGGTTCAACAGACAGTCTGCCGTGGCGCAGCTAGGGTTTGACAGCCACAGGGGATAAATTTTATGATGAAAAATTGTTGAGTTTGCACGGAACAGGTTTTCCAAGAGGCGCGCATCCCCTCACCTGCACGGCAAGGAGTTTTTTAATTTCTATGGCATACGCAATCATTGAGACCGGTGGCAAGCAACTGCGCGTTGAACCCGGGCGCTTTTACGATGTGGAGCGGCTCCCCATTGAGCCGGAGGGCACCATTGATCTAGAACAGGTGTTGCTGGTGCAAACCGATAGCCAAGTCCACGTGGGTCAACCCTACGTCAGTGGTGCAGTTGTCTCTGGTACGGTGATGGAGCATCGGCGCGGGCCGAAGGTAATTGTCTATAAAATGCGGCCGAAAAAGAAAACCCGCAGGAAAAAAGGCCACCGTCAAGAACTCACCCGCATCATGATCAATGAGATTCGTCTCAATGGTGAATCCCTAGGAGGTTAACATGGCACACAAGAAAGGAACAGGGAGTACCCGCAACGGTCGCGACTCAAATGCCCAGCGTTTGGGTGTCAAGCGCTTTGGTGGTGAAGTGGTAAAGGCCGGTTACATTCTGGTGCGGCAACGGGGAACAAAATTCCACCCCGGCGTGAATGTGGCTCGTGGTGGTGATGACACCCTTTTTGCAACGATCGCCGGCGTCGTTACCTTTGAGCGCTATGGCAAAAATCGCAAGCGTGTGAGTGTCTATCCCCTAGAGGGTTAAAACCACCCTTCAATAAAGGTTCAAAAATCAACGTTCAACAATGATGCCATTGGGTCAATCCTTGGGATTGGCCTTTTTTGTTGTCTTTTTGTTGTCTCAGACACTCACATCCCTAGGGGAGTTGTGGCCTGAGTATTGTAAATTTCTATGAATAGCTTGCTTTAAGATCGAGAAATTGTTAAATTAGATACAGAAATAAATCGTTCATCCCTCGTAGGACCTCAGTAAACGCTTTTCAGACCGAGTTGAAGTGTCAGCGTTGTTCCTTTGCGAGGGACGGAAGTAGGGAAATAAATCCCGAAGGAACGCGCCTCAATTCATCCACCTTGTAATCAAAATGGGGCGAAAGCTATGACAACTCTGACTTATCGCGGCGTTCAATACAACTACGTTCCTCCAGCGATCAATACCCAAGCAACCGACGTAGTGGCCAAATATCGCGGCAGCACCTATCGGGTCTCTCCTGCAATGCAGCCAACGGAAGAATCCTTGAAAGTCATGACCTACCGTGGCGTCAAGTATCAAAAAGGTAAACCGCCAGCAGGGGTTCCCGCCGCTCGCTTGGCTGACCCGGTGGCCTCTGTGCCGCCGATGGCAACCGTCAATGAAATGGCTCGCTCCTTGGCGATGGCCCACCACGAGATGATTAAAAGCCGTGAACAAACCCTCCTGGCGCGGATGGCGACAGCGATTGGTCTGCCGGTGAGTGCAGCCCACTACTGGCAACAAATTCAGGGCAAAGTGAATCCCGCTTTGGCGGCCAGCTACAATCGCTCCTATGTGGCCCTGAGCTAAGGCAGAAATGACCCTGGGTTGAAGCCTTGGGTGACGAGGAAAATCAGGAGGGAGCCAGGTCATCCTTGGCTCCCTTTTAGGCCTTAGCCCCGCCGATCCCAGGGTCCCCAAATCGCAGAGGTCATCCCCGGATGGTAGAGATTGACAAACATGGTTTGGCCATCCGGTGAGAAGCAAATCCCCGCCAATTCTTGATCATTGAGGGCATTGCGGGCAAAGGTGTATATCTCTCCTTGGGGGGTGATACCCACCAGATGATTGACTGCATCGTGGCCATCTTCACAGCAGATCAGGTCTCCCCAAGGAGCCATCGTCAAGTTATCGGGATAATCCAGAACTGCTTTACCGGGGGACTCCACAAACAGCTCAATGGTGCCACCATCTGCTGAGGTCCCACCAGGGCGATATCGCCAGATTTGGCCTAGCCGCTTGTTACCACCACTGGTGGCTGTAAAGTAAAATTGGCCATTGTGGTAGCAAAGCCCTTCACTGCGGACAAATTGGGCTGCCCCTTTGTCATGGCCCTCATAGCGCACTGTGTCTAGGGGGGGGTCAGGCTCTGTGATATCCACCCATTCCACCTCAAAGGGCTGGCGGAGGGGAAAATCCTGACCCGTGTTGATTTTCGGGTAGCGTTTGATTTTCAATGCTTGCAGTTGGCCGCCAGCGGCAAGGTTGGTGGGTTCCTTAGGAATAAAGCGGTAAAAGAGACTATCGCCGCGATCCTCCGTTTGATAGATGATATTTGTTTTCGGGTCGATGGCGATCGCCTCATGTTGAAAACGCCCCATTGCCTTCAGGGGAACTGGCGTCACAGGTCCTTGGGCACGGATGGGCACTTCAAAGTTATAGCCGTGGCGTTTTTGCACTAGGCCTCGGTTGGCGGGATGTTCAGGGGTGGCAACCGTTTCTTCGCAGCTAATCCAACTGCCCCAGAGGGTTTTGCCACCGCCGCAATTGCGCAAGGTTCCTGCCAAAGAAACGTAATGCTTGAGGAGCTGCCGCTCTTTACTGACAACGAGTGTCGTGGTGCCGCCGGGGGCGAGGGGGTCATACATTTTTTCCTTGGGAGCCACTACTCCCTGAAAGGTGCGGGGTAGCCCCGGATACATCTCATGATTACGGATAAGGATGGTTGTGCCATCGGGGCCGGGGAAGGCGGCCATGCCATCATGGAGCGTGGGCACGGGGGTACCATCACTGAGGCGATCGCCCAGCTTTGAGAAAACCCGATATTGGAAGCCTGCTGGTAAATCCAATAGGCCATTGGGATCTTTTACTAGGGGGCCAAAGCCCCGACCCCTCACAGATTGGCCGCGGGCAGCTCGTTGATACAAAAGCTGCAGCCCTTGGGGAAGCAGGGCTGCCCCCATACCAGCAGCCGCAAGGGTAAGGAAGCGACGACGTTGCAAACCCATAAAAAAACCATCTCAACTGCACCACCAACGGCTAAAAGCCGACCTCTATCGTCTTACTGCAAAATTAAGAAGTTATTCAAGGGCCTTTTGTTGCCGGAAGGCGATGGATTGCTAAAATAAACTCATAACGAGTTTGGATAAGCCAATGCGAGTTTTGGATTTGCCTCTCAATGCCATTCGTCGTCCGCTGGTTCGGCAAACAGATCCGGCAAAAGTTGCAGCGCTGATGGCCTCCATTGCTGAAATTGGCCAGCAGGAACCCATTGATGTTCTTGAGGTCGAAGGGCACTACTATGGCTTTTCGGGGTGTCATCGCTATGAAGCCTGCCAACGTCTGGGACTGCCCACCATCCGGGCACGGGTTCGCCGGGCGCCGCGCTCGGTACTGAATTTGCACCTTGCCTAGGCGT
This sequence comes from Thermosynechococcus vestitus BP-1, assembly GCF_000011345.1. NCBI lineage: Bacteria > Bacillati > Cyanobacteriota > Cyanophyceae > Acaryochloridales > Thermosynechococcaceae > Thermosynechococcus > Thermosynechococcus vestitus. The sequence continues at coordinate 145,402 of NC_004113.1, read as the reverse complement.
CTTGTCAGATCAGCCGCAGTGTGGGATTCTAGCCAATTAGCCCCCCTAGGACAGCGATCGTGACCGGTGTACGCCTTGAACAACTGACCAAGGTCTATCGCGACCCTCAACGCGGGAATGATGTCACGGTTTTGCAAGGGATTGATCTGAGGGTCGGTGACGGCGAGTTTTTGGTCCTAGTGGGGCCTTCGGGGTGTGGCAAGAGTACTTTGCTGCGGCTCATTGCCGGTTTAGACGAACCAACCACGGGCAGGATTTGGGTGGGCGATCGCCTGGTCAATGGTTTACCCCCCAAAGCGCGAGACATTGCCATGGTTTTTCAAAGCTATGCCCTCTATCCCCATCTCACGGTTTATGACAACTTGGCCTTTGGTTTGCGCCGCAACTCACAGATGAAGGGGGTGTTACCCGCTCCCATTGAAGCCACTTTAACGCGCTGGACGCGATCGCTCCCCAAGGGGATGCAACTTTCTTTTCGCCGCGAACGCATGATTCACCAGCGGGTGATGCAGATTGCGCAGATGTTGCAAATCAGTCACTTGCTCTATCGCTATCCCAAACAACTCTCCGGTGGTCAGAAACAGCGGGTTGCCCTCGGACGAGCCATGGCCCGCAATCCCCAAGTCTTTTTGATGGATGAACCCCTTTCTAACTTAGATGCCAAGCTGCGCACCGAGACCCGCACCCAAATTGTTCAACTTCAGCAGCAATTGGGCATCACAACCATTTATGTAACCCATGACCAAACGGAAGCGATGACCATGGGCGATCGCATTGTGGTCCTGCACCAAGGCCAAATTCAACAAATTGCCACGCCCCTTGACCTCTATCAACGCCCTGCCAATCGCTTTGTGGCTGAGTTTATTGGCTCACCGCCGATGAATTTTTTAGCAGTGACCCTCAACCCAGGGAAGATTCAGTACGCCGGTTGGCAGTTGTCCCTGAGCCAGCCCTTGCCCTTGGTATCCAAGGCATGGTTGGGGATTCGTCCAGAACATTTCCTGCTGGCCACTGCTGAGGAGAGCGAGACACTGGCAGTTCAGGTGGACCTGGTGGAAGCCCTAGGCCATGAAACGGGCTTGACGGTTCACCTCACGGCCACCGGAGAAACGTTGCGGGTGCGCTTGCCGGGGCAACAGCCCATTCGGCGGGGCGATCGCCTGTATTTGCGCCCTGATCCGCAGCATCTCCACTTTTTTGACGATCACACGGGGCAGCGACTAGAACCATGAGCCAGCGTCTGCAAGAGCGCCTCCTCAGGGTCGGCATTACCCGCAAGAGTCAACTGCGCCGCAAAGGATTTACCCGACAGCAAGCCAATGCCATTTGGTTAGGGGACCTGCACCGACTGCGCCTTGAAACCCTCGAACACCTTGCCCAAGTTCTAGGGCTGACTCCCTTGGAGTTATTGCAGTGGCTCTATGGTGAATCCACTGCTGAGGCAGCGCTGCAACACCAAGCCCTACAAATCCTGGAACCGTTTCTGCGCTTCTGGCCCACTGCCGCCTATGCCGCTCACCAAAACCCCACCGCCCCCGCCCAGCGAATTTTGCCCCTTGTGAAGCCAGTGTTTCAACTCTTAGAGCAGTGGGGGGTTAGGTTGATTGGTGAAGTTGGCGCCTGTGTTCCCTTTGATCCGCGCCAGCACCAGAGCGATCGCGCGCCCTTAGAGGCAGGAACACCGGTGCGTATTACCCATGCGGGCTATTGGTGGGGCGATCGCCTGCTCTTTCGGGCAATGGTGACGCCAGTAGATACTCCTGAACAATCTGCCCCGCCAGCACATGCTCCTGAATCACGCGCTCAATAACTGCCGGTGTTGCCGAGTGATACCACACGCCATCGGGATAGACCACTAAAATCGGTCCCTGTTGGCACACCCGCAGGCAATTGGCCTTGGTGCGAAAAATACAGCCCTCTGGGCGCGGTTGATCTAAGCCGAGTTCCTTGAGGCGCTTTTTCAAATACTCCCATGCTTCTAAACCCACTGCCTTGTCACAGCACAGGGGTTTGGTTTGATCAGCACACAGGAAGAGATGCCGCTGAATGTGACCAATGCCAAGGGCTGCGACTTGCTGCGCTAAGGAAGGAGATGTCATCGTTGGCCTTTCCTATTCTGCAACAGGGATTTTTGCTGTTGGCAGGACCATTGAGGAGGTGGGGCAAGGCTGGCTCCGATTCCATTCAATCTCGGGCATTTCCTCAAATACGCGCCGCAGGGAGGCCTCCCAAAACTGCCGCACCTTCGCCAAAAAAGGATCACCCAAGACAAATTCAGCGCGGTGACAGATCTCAAAGCTATCGGTGCGGTACAGGATCAGGTCCAGGGGAGGGCCAACGGAGATATTGGATTTCATGGTTGAATCAAGGGAGAGGAGGGCATACTTTGCCGCCGCATCTACGGGCGTATCGAAGCGCAACGTGCGGTCTAAAATCGGCTTGCCATATTTGGTTTCACCAATCTGGAGAAACGGAGTTTCGGGGGTCGCCTGCAGAAAATTACCCTGACTGTAGATCAAGTACAGGTAGGGTTCCTCGCCACGAATTTGCCCCCCCACGAGAAATGTGCATTGGTAGTCAATGTTATCTTTAGCTAACCAAGAGCGATGACTCTCACTGACCTGCCGCAGCTTATGACCGACATAGCGGGCGACCTCGTACATATTGGGCAGCGTGTTGAGACTGTGCTCCAACTGCGCCTTGAGATCACGGCGAATCAGTGTCAGGACTTCCTGAGTAATGGAAAGGTTACCAGCGGTGCAAATGACAATCACCCGCTCCCCCGGCACCGAAAAATCAAAGAGCTTCTGATAGGTGGAGATATAGTCTACTCCCGCATTGGTGCGAGAGTCTGCCGCCATCACCAGACCCGACGTGGTGAGAATTCCCAAGCAATATGTCATCTTGCCTCTGCTGCACCGATACCTAAGCACTATAGAGCATATAAGAGCATATAGGAGATTTGCGGCGATCGCGAGGGACGCTGCGCATTGGCAATCATTTAGTTATCCGATAGGGTAAGTTGGGTGTCACAGCGAGGTTTGCAGGGATGGCAGCTATTTTAGAAACCCTTGCCCTTATCCTCCTGCTGGGATTCTTTGCTGGTCAATTGGCGCGGCGACTGGGGGCACCGGCCTTGATCGGCATGATGCTTGCCGGAATTCTCCTCGGCCCTGCGGCCTTGAATCTGTTGGACACCGACATCCTGAGGGCAGCCCCCACCTTGCGTGCCGTTGCGGTGATGGTGATTTTGATGAAGGCGGGGCTGGGCTTGGATCGCCAGAAGTTGGTCCAGCAGGGTACGGTGGCTCTCCGCCTTGGAGTATTACCGGCATTGTGTGAAATGGCAGTTGTGGCAGGGATGGCCATTCTCTTACTGGGATTTGATTTGCGACAGGGGCTACTGTTGGGGGCGATCGTGGCACCGGAGTCCCCTGCGGTGATTGTGCCGGGGATGCTCCGCCTAAAAAGTTTGGGCTGGGGCGTGGACAAGGGGATTAGTGATGCCATTCTCTCAGGCAGTGCCATTTCCGATGTCGTGGTGCTGCTGCTTTTCAGTTTACTCATGGGGGCTGACCAGGGCAGGGGATTCCTGGGTGACTTGCCGCCCGCTATCGCAGTGGGTGTGCAGGCACTCCTTGAAATTGGGGGTGGCTTGATTGTGGGCTATGGCTTGGCATGGGCGCTGGTTTTTGTGTTGGTCAAGCAAAACTGGAGTCAAAATCGGGTGCAAACAACCCTCGTGGCAGCAGCAGTGGCTTTGGGGGCGGTGGGCTTGGCCGATCGCCTGCCCCTGTTTTCCGGCTACGTTGCGGTCATGAGTGCGGGCTTCTTTTTGATTGAGATGGATGCGCCCCTAGGGCGGCAATTACGGGTGGGGTTTGATGGGCTGTGGCAGGTGGCAGAGATTTTTCTTTTTGTGCTGTTGGGGGCAAGTGTCCAGTTAGGGGTGTTGCAACGTTCCCTCGGTGTGGGTTTAGTGATTTTAGCAGGGGGTACCTTCATTGGGCGGGGCATTGGCTGGTATCTTTCCACCCTTGGCAGTGATTGGACACGCTCAGAACGCCTCTTTTTGTTGCCGGGGAATTCAGCAAAGGCAACTGTCCAAGCGGCGATTGGTGCTTTGCCTTTGTCTGCTGGGGTGCCTGGGGCTGAAACGATGCTAGCGATCGCGGTTCTCTCGATCTTGATTACGGCTCCCATTGGCGCATGGGCAATTCCCACGTTTGCGCCAAAGCTCCTGCAAAAGGGCGAGGTGGATCCCACCAAAGTCCTGCTGCAACCACGGGTTGTGCTCTTAGCACCAGTGGATGTCTCCAGTGTCACCCCCTATGTTCTCCAAAAGGCGGCGGAATTAGCGCGGCGTGCCGATGCGGAAGTGATCGTGCTCCATGTGCAGGACATACCTGATCCTCAGGCAGTGGCCACCCTCAAAGCCCAAATGAAGCAGTACCTTGCCGATATTCGCTATCGTTTTATTCTCACTGCTGGTCCCATTACCGAAGCCATTTTGGAGACCGCCACCCTATACAATGTGACTGAAATTATCCTTGGTAAGCATGGTCAAAAGGGTCTCAAGCGTGTGCTTATGGGGTCTGTGTGTCAGAGTATTCTTGAGGCCTCAACTCGACCGGTGTTGATTGTGGAGGAGCCGCGCTTGTGACGCCAGTTCATCCTCGGTTGCGCCCCGCCCTGGCCGTTAGTCTTGGAGCCATTGCCGGTGCCCTGAGTCGCTTCTTACTAGAGGCTTATTGGGAACCCTATCTTGGGGGTCATGTGCCCTTTGCTACCTTGATCGTGAATGTCAGTGGCTGCTTTTTGCTGGGGGTGATTGCCCCCCTTGCCTATGCCCGCACGTTTGTAGTGCACCCCGATTTGCGCTTGCTATTGACCAATGAAATGGGATACAAGCCCCATCCTTTTAGGACGGCTTTTTTTGATTTCTCATGTATTCCTTAAGCACCTCTAACGGTGCTCCTCCAACAGATGCCGCAAAATAACTAGGGCTCCAAAGTGATTCTTCATGTGGTTTTGGTAGTGCAGCTTTTCCATATCCACGACTAGATACGCCTTTAAGCGCATTTACAATCTGGGAAAGAGAAAGTTTGGGAGGATACTCGATTAGCGCATGGACATAGTCTTCTTCGCCGTTAAATTCAAGAATCTGGAAATCCATCTTCTTGGCGACTTCTCGAAACCATTTCTCGATCAGCTCTAATCCCTCAGCGTCCGTAACGCTGTGTCTCCCTTTACGAAGATGACTTGACATTGCTTGTAGACCAACCTATAATCTATCCACAGACCAATTATAGCACGATCAATGAAAGCTAGATATAGGTATCGTTTCTATCCCACAGACCAACAACGACAACGCCTAGCTCAGTTGTTTGGGTGTGTCCGTGTGGTGTGGAACGATGCACTGGAAATATGCAAGAAATCTGATAAATTACCAAAAACTAGTGAATTGCAAAAGCTGGTAATTACCCAAGGGAAGAAAACACCAGAGCGGCAATGGTTGTCTGATGTTTCTAATGTCCCGTTACAGCAGTCCGTTGCCGATTTAGGAGTTGCCTATAAAAACTTCTTCGATTCAATTAAAGGTCGGCGAAAAGGCAAGAAGATCAACCCTCCTAGATTTAAAAAGAAGACAGAAAGACAATCCGCCAGATTTACTACCTATGGATTTTCAATTAAAGGCGAAGAAGTTTATCTGGCGAAGATTGGTAATGTTAGACCAATTTGATCAAGACAGCTTCCTTCTAAACCAAGCTCAGTTACGGTGATTAAAGATACTGCAAATCGATATTTTCTCAGTTTTGTGGTCGAGATCGATCCAGTTGATCAACCTGCAAGTAATCCTTCTATCGGCATTGATTTGGGAATTAAAGCGTTTGCTACTTTAAGTACGGGCGAAAAGATTGATGGCCCTGATTATTCCAAGTTAGACAAAAAGATCAGGCGAAAACAACGCAAACTGGCCCGTCAAGTTAAAGGAAGCCAACGGCGGGAGAAAACAAGACTGCAAATCGCTAAGCTTCATAGTCGGATTTCAGACATTCGCAGGGATTTTTTGCATAAATTGTCTAGCCGCGTGGTTATCGAGAACCAAGTGATCACGCTGGAAGACTTGAATGTCTCTGGAATGGTGAAGAACCGCAAACTCGCTAGAGCAATTAGCTTGCAAGGTTGGCGAGAATTCAGGGTTTTAGTTGAGGCTAAGTGCACGAAACTAAACCGTGAGTTTATTGTTATCGACCGATGGGAGCCAACCAGTCAGACTTGCTCAACATGCGGTTTTAAATGGGGCAAAATCGATCTATCCGTTCGCTCTGTCGTATGTCTAAATTGTGGTACAGAGCACGATAGAGACGAAAATGCCGCAAGAAATATAGAGAAAGTCGGGATAGGGCATTGCCACGACTATAAATGGACGCAGAGGGAGAGTAAGACTACTTCGGTAGCATCACCCAGTGAAGCGTCAAGAATCATCGCACTTTAGGGCGGTGAGTATGTCAATCTCCCCAAGACGAGCAACTGGGTTCTCCTGTTCAAGAGGCAAAAGATGAGGTGTTTTGCCTTTCCCCAGGGTGGAGAAGCGAAAAGTGTGAGACTGGTTGCTCCCCACAAAAATTAGTCCCATTAGGGGTATCTTCGCCGTCGTCCATTCGCCTCTTGCCCTTCTGTGGCAGACTAGGAGATTGCAAGTACAGAGTCACAGGCATGTTCAAAACAATTTTAGTTGCCCTCGATACCAGTGAGTTATCGGCACGGGTGATGGCGGCGGTGGCACAGTTAAACTTAGACCCAGATGCCCAAGTGATTCTCACTCATGTGATTTCACCGGTGGAGTCGGGGTTTGGGGTCAGCGCTGATCGCCCCTCCTTGCATCCCCAAATGGGAACCTACCGCAGTATTGAGCAGCATTTACAACAGTTTCAACGCCAGCTTCCCTGTGATTCAGAGATTGAAATTGTTAACGGTGACCCCGTAGAGGAAATTGTACGCCTTGCAAATATCTACCGTGCGGACTTAATTGTGCTGGGCAGTCGCGGCCTCACCGGCGTGGAGCGCGTGGTTCAGGGCTCCGTCAGTAGTGCCGTCCTTGCCGATGCCCCCTGTTCGGTATTGGTGGTGAAGCCAGTGGAAACCTGAAACATGACAACCCCATTAATCGGTCTTACTGCAGCGGAAGTAGCGGAGCGGCAAGCCAGAGGCCGCATTAACCGTCAAGTGAGTGAAAGCAATCGCACCTATGGCGAGATTTTGCGGGAAAACCTCTTCACGTTTATCAATGGGGTTTTTGCTTTTATTAGTGTCATCTTGATCTTTTTGGGTCGCCCAGGGGACGTGGTGGCGATCGTCGTTGTCGTGTTTCTCAATGCCATCATCAGTATCATTCAAGAAATTCGCGCCAAACGCCAACTGGATGCCATTAGCCTTTTAAGCCGACCCCGTGTCAAGGTGCTGCGCGATCGCCAACAGGTGATTATTGATCCCGCGGAAGTCGTAGAAGGGGATATTCTGCTTTTGGCCCCTGGGGATCAAATTGTTGCTGATGGTAGGGTGGTGGGCGATGGACAGATCCAAGTAGATGAGTCATTACTCACAGGGGAGTCGGATCTGATTCCCAAGCAGGCGGGCGATCGCCTCTATTCCGGCAGCTTTTGTGTGCGCGGTGCCGCCGCCTATGTTGCTGAACAGGTGGGGGAAGAGAGCACTGCCCATCAACTGACTGCTGCCGCCAAAACGCACCACCATAAACTCACACCCCTGCAGCAGGAAATTAACCTGATTATCCGCGTGATTCTTGCTCTGGCGGTTTTCCTGTGGCTATTGGTTCTATTCTCGCTATTGGTGCGCCTGACCACTCTCCAAATGAGTGTGCAAACCGCAGCCGTAGTTGCCGGCCTTGTCCCCGTGGGCCTGTACCTTACGATTACCCTCACCTATGCCCTGGGGGCGCTGCGCATTTCCCGTGCCAATGTCTTGGTGCAGCAGGTCAATGCCATTGAGTCCCTCAGTGGGGTGGATATTCTCTGCCTTGACAAAACGGGAACCCTAACGGCCAATGCCCTTGAACTCCACAGCTGGTACCCTCTCAGCGAACCGAAGGAGCAAACGGCGGCCACCCTAGGGAAGTTTGCAGCCAGTGTCAGCAGTCCCAACCGTACCATTGTTGCCCTAGCGGCGGCTTTTGCGGGAACTCCCCAACCCATACGCCTGGAAATTCCCTTTTCCTCCGGCTACAAGTGGAGTGCAGTCGCCTGGCACGACTCAGAAACGTTTATTTTGGGGGCACCGGATGTCCTCTTCAAGAGTGACGACCTCCCCCCTGAGGTGGTTGAGTTGCTCCAGCGAGGGCGGCAGCAGGGATTGCGGGTGCTCCTCTTTGCCCGCAGTGCCAGTGATCCCACTTGGGATGAACGGCAGGAGACTCCTCTGTTGCCCTCAGGGTTGGAACCCTTGGCAGTGATTTGGGTGGGCGATCGCCTGCGACCCCAATGCCGTGAGGTTCTAGCGCGTTTTCAGCAAGCTGGAATTCAAGTCAAAATTATCTCTGGAGATCACCCAGAAACCGTTGTTGCCCTTGGCAAGCAAGTTGGCCTCGATGGGGGGGCGATCGCCATCTCCGGAGCAGAACTAGCTGCTATGGATGATCCCAGCTTTGATCAAATGGCTGAGAAAGCCACGGTTTTTGGTCGCATTACACCAGAGCAAAAGGCTAAACTAGTCACTCGCTTGCGTGCCCTCGGGCATCAGGTAGCAATGATTGGTGATGGTGTGAATGATGTCCTATCCCTGAAGCAAGCGAATGTGGGAATTGCTATGGAAAGTGGCAGTGCCATTACCCGCAATGTGGCTGATATTGTGCTGCTTGCGGATTCCTTTGCCGCCTTACCAGAAGCCTTTCGCGAAGGGCAGCGCATCTACAACGGTATTCAGGATGTCAGCAAGCTCTTTTTGGTACGGGTCTTTAGCTTTAGTTTGCTGTGCCTTGTCACTGTTATGACAGGGCGCGCCTTTCCGCTGCTGATTAAGCACAATAGCCTGCTCACGCTGTGGGGAGTGGGTTTACCCACACTGGCGGTGGCTTTTTGGGCAGTGCCGGGGCCGCGTCCCCATCGCTCCTTGATTCGTTCATTGCTGCACTTTGTTATCCCCGCTACCCTAAGCCTCGCGCTGTTGGCCATTTTCATGTACTTAGGGGTGTTGGCACGGGAACTGACACCCCTTGTGGAATTACTCCAAGGACAGTTTGATCCAACGCTGGTGAAGGATCGCGAGGTGCTCTCGGAATTGGGCCACAGTGTGGCGATCGCTCGCACGGCCTTGGTGACGAGCCTGATGTTGGCCTCCCTTTGTTTAGTGCTTTTCCTAAAGCCTCCCCATCCCGTGTGGGTCGGCGGTGCTCCCTTGGTGGGCAACTGGCGGTATGGTGCGGTTGTAGTTATCCTACTGGCTGGCTTTGTCATCATTAGTACGTCGCCCCCCCTGCGATCGGTGGCGGAACTGGAACCCCTCTCCTGGTCATTGTGGGCACTCATTGTGCTCATCGTCCTATTTTGGGTAATTCTTTTGCGCAGCTTTTGGCGCCATCGGCTCTTGGATCGCTTCTTGGGGGTGAATCTCAGCTAGTTGAAGCAGCGGGGGTGCGATCGCGCTGAATCGAATAGAGATGGGCATACAATCCCCCTTGGGCAAGGAGGGTGTCATGATCGCCCTGCTCTCGGATCGTCCCCTGATCCAGCACCACAATCTGATGGGCATCCCGCACTGTGCTCAGGCGGTGGGCAATGACAATCATTGTGCGAGTACCCGTAATGGCGCGCAGAGCTAGCTGAATTTCCCGCTCTGATTCGTAATCCAAACTTGACGTTGCCTCATCAAAAATCAGCACATCAGGATCCGCCAAGAGGGCACGGGCAATCCCCAACCGCTGCCGCTGTCCCCCCGAAAGCCGCAACCCCCGTTCACCAACAATCGTGCGATAGCCCAAGGGCAACTGATGAACAAATTCATCCACCCGCGCAATGGCACAGGCTTCATAGACGGCGTCGGCACTGACCTCGGGGTTGGCATAGGTCAGGTTATCCCAGAGGGTGCCATTAAAGACATCAACTTCTTGGTGGACAATAGCCAGCCGGCGGCGATAGGCACGGACATCGAGGGTTTGAATATCTTGGCCATCAATGAGAATTTGCCCCTGATCCGGCTGGAAGTAGCGAAAGAGCAGCTTGATGAGGGTGGATTTTCCCGAACCCGATCGCCCCACTAGGGCCACCGTTTGGCAGGGTTCAATGAGTAAATTAATATCCCGCAGAATAGGACGCCCTGGCGTGTAGCTAAACCAAACGTGGTGAAAATCCACCTTGCCAGAAAACTTTAGGCTGGGAATTTCCTGTTGCTCAAGGTCAATGGCATCGCGACCGGGGGGCAATTCCATAAATTCATGGAAGCGTAAAATTGAGGCATAGCGTCGTGCAAACACCTCAGACACCTGCGAGAGGGGTGTAATTTCGGCATAGGCCATACTGGCAAGGGTGTAAATCGTAATAAAGTGGCCAATGGAGACCCGTCCGGCGATGGTCGCTGCCAGGGAAAACCCCAACAAACTAAAAAGGCAAAACTGCACCACCGCTCCCTGCCAAGTGATTAGGTGCATGTAGCCGCGATGGATGCGGTCAATCACCATCTTGAACTCGCGATCCAGCCGCTGCTTCTGGCGAGCTAGTTCACGGGCTTCAGTGGCAAAGGCCTTGACGGTTTTGATATTGGTGATGATCTCTGAGGTGCGGCTTTCCGTGCTTTCGATGTGGCTGTCGAGGATTTCTTCCTTTTGAATAATGCGCCTTAGGGTGCGCAGGGTCAGGACCAAGATGACGGTAAAGGAGATCAACAGCCCCAGGGCGATCGGCCAATCCAACCACCAAACAATCACACCAATCCCGAGAACCCGTACGAGTTTGGGAATGAGTTGACCGGCAATTTCCGGATAGCTCCACGTATGGTTGGAAATTCCTTTACTAACACGGTTGGCAATGCGGCCAGGGTTGTTTTCCTCAAAGAATTCTAGGGGAAGGGTCAGGATTTTCTCGATTGCTTTGCGAGTGTGGTCGCGACGGGCAGCCAAGGCAATCCACCAGTGGAACCATACCCCCAGCCACGGTTGAATCGGGGCACGCACCACCGTGGCCAAAAAAACAATACTGCCGAGAACGGCGAGATGAGCACTAAAGGTATCGCTCCAGCCTGTCCATGTTTGGAGTTGATGGGCGATCGCCACCACTGGCGGGTCAAGGGGTTGTTGGGAGAGGAGGTTGAGGATTTGACCAATGGCATAGGGCACAAGCAAATCCACCAGTTCGCAGACACTGGCGGCAGCAATGCTGGCGATCGCTATCCCCCGATAGGCGCGATAGTAACCCAGAATGGAGCGAAACGAGGCCATAAAAACACGACAAGCACTATCCCCATTTTAAGATTTCTTAAAATTTTGTGCTGTCGCCCTTGAGAAAGCCTTAGATCTTGAGGGAAACAGGGGTGCGATTTAGGCGCATTTCATAGGGTGCACTGACAATTAGCGATCGCCCCGTCATTTCTAGGGGTTGGGGTAGCTCCAGAATTTCAAGAATCGTAGGGGCAATGTCCGCAAGACAGCCATCTTTCCGCAGGATCACATGGCCACCATGGCCAGGAACTTTGCGTTTCTCCCCTTCCACTAAAATAAAGGGAACCGGGTTGGTGGTGTGAGCTGTCCAGGGGTTGCCGTCCTCATCAATCATGTATTCAGCGTTGCCGTGATCTGCGGTGATGAGCAGCGTTCCCCCCACTTTTGTGGCCGCTTCCACCAAGACCCCCACACAGCGATCCACGGTTTCAATGGCTTGAATCGTCGCCGCTAACTTCCCCGTGTGCCCCACCATATCGGAGTTGGCAAAGTTAACGACAACTAGGGCATACTCCTGCTTCTCAATGGCCTTCTTGACCGCTTGGGTTACAGCGAGGGCAGACATGGCTGGGGCTTGATCATAGGTGGTCACCATGGGACTGGGGATGAGAATGCGATCTTCGCCGGGGAAGGGTTCCTCAAGGCCACCGTTGAAGAAGTAAGTGACATGGGCATATTTTTCTGTTTCGGCTGCCCGCAGTTGCTTTAGGCCATGCTCGGCAATGACTTCTCCGAGGATATGGCTAAGATTTTGCGGCGGGAAAGCAACCCCACAGTTAAAGCTAGCGTCGTACTGGGTAAAGGTGACAAAGTCAAGGGGCGTTATCAGCGCCCGTTCAAAACCGCTGAAGTTAGGATCAATAAAGGCTTGGGTCAGCTGGCGGGCGCGATCGGGACGGAAATTAAAGAACACGACGCCATCCCCCGGTTCAACGGCTCCGGCAGCAATCCGTGTGGGCACAATGAATTCATCGCCAATATCCTGGGCATAGGACTGACGGGCCACATCCACTGCCCGCAGGGGTTGAATATGCTCATTGCTGGTCATGACTCGGTAGGCCGCCTCGGTGCGTTCCCAGCGGCGATCGCGATCCATGGCGTAGTAGCGACCACTCACCGTCACAATTCGTCCACAGCCGCTGGTTTTCAGGCGTTGCTCCAATTCCTCAAGAACCCCTGCGGCATCCCGGGGGGGCGTATCGCGACCATCGGTAATGACATGGATACAAGCAGGCAAGCCATGGCGTTTGGCCAGTTCCACCAAGCCGTAGAGATGGTCAATGTGGGAATGGACCCCCCCCGCAGAACACAGACCAATAAAATGCAGCTTACCGTTGCGTTCCTTGACGGTTTGACAGAGCCTCACAAGGACGGGATTGCTAAACAGGCTGCCCTCTTCAACGGCATCGGAAATGCGTACCAACTCCTGGGGAACAATGCGACCAGCACCGATATTTAAGTGCCCCACCTCGGAGTTGCCCATTTGTCCCTTGGGGAGTCCCACCGCCTTCCCAGAGGTGTGAATCAATGTGTGGGGATAGGCTTGCCACAAACTGTCTATGACGGGTGTATAAGCGCTGGCGATCGCATTACCGTAGGTCTCTTCGCGATAACCCCAGCCATCCAAAATCACCAAAACAACGGGCGCAACAGGAGAGGATGCCATGTGAATGCCCTACCTTAACTTCTCTGGGAAATGGTGTAAATTTTACAACCTCGCAAATGATACCATTCTCGACCGCAAGAGACAAATCGGGTCACTACCACTTTAAGTCCCCAGGTTGGATCAATTCTTAGTCAATAAATGGATCTATCCTAGCAGATCACTCAGGATGGCCAAATGTTGAAAACTGTTACAGATGCGGCTTTTCGGGATTAAATCCTTGAAGACAAAAAATTCCCGTGATAGTATCCAAACTGTTGTTTGTTAGCCAAAATTGGGAGTTGTCCGTTGTCACTTCGGGTAGCAGTAGTCGGTGGGGGTCCAGCGGGTTCCTCAGCCGCCGAAACCTTAGCCAAAGCCGGAATCCAAACCTATCTCTTTGAACGTAAATTAGACAATGCCAAGCCCTGTGGCGGTGCGATCCCCCTGTGCATGGTCAGTGAATTTGACCTACCACCGGAAATCATTGACCGCCGCGTGCGCAAAATGAAAATGATTTCCCCCTCCAACATTGAGGTGAACATTGGCCATACCCTCAAGGAGCACGAGTATATCGGTATGTGCCGCCGCGAGGTCCTCGATAGCTTTATGCGCAATCGGGCAGCGGATTTGGGCGCCAACTTGATCAATGGCACTGTCTTTAAGCTAGAACAGCCCACCACCAGCGATCGGCCCTACACCCTCCACTATGTCCAAGAGGATGGCACAGCTCAGACCCTCGAAGTGGATGTGGTGATTGGTGCCGATGGGGCAAATTCTCGCATTGCCAAAGAAATTGATGCCGGCGATTACAACTATGCCATTGCCTACCAGGAACGGATTCGCCTACCTGAGGACAAAATGGCTTACTACAACGAGTTGGCAGAAATGTACGTGGGGGATGACGTGTCCCCTGACTTTTATGCGTGGGTTTTCCCGAAATATGACCATGTAGCCGTGGGCACGGGCACGATGAAGGTCAACAAAGACCGTATTCGGGAATTGCAAGCAGGAATCCGCAGCCGCGCTGCTGCCAAACTGGAAGGAGGGCAAATTATTAAAGTGGAAGCCCACCCCATTCCTGAGCATCCTCGGCCTCGGCGAGTTGTCGGTCGCGTCGCTCTTGTGGGGGATGCGGCTGGTACCGTGACCAAGTCCTCCGGAGAAGGCATTTACTTTGCCGCCAAGTCCGCCCGCATGTGTGCTGAAACGATTGTCGAGACCTCCAACGGCGGTCGCCGTATCCCTACGGAAGCCGATCTCAAGCTCTACCTGAAGCGCTGGGACAAAGCCTACGGCATGACCTATCTTGTTTTGGATCTGCTGCAACGGGTCTTTTATCGCTCCGATGCCACCCGTGAGGCTTTTGTGGAGATGTGTAGCGATCTTGATGTGCAAAAGCTCACCTTCGATAGCTACCTCTACAAGACCGTTGTACCCGCTAATCCCTTAGTGCAGTTGAAAATTACTGCAAAAACGATTGGCAGCCTGATGCGGGGAAACGCCCTTGCCCCCTAGGGAGGTTCGGATCCGCCCTCGCCCCTAGAGGGCTTGGATCCACTCATGAATACTGTAGTCTGTCCACACCTGATGCTGCCAGTAGGGGTCGTTTTCAATGAGTTGGCGCACGGTTTCTTCGCTATCCGCCTCGTAAATAGCAAAAAAGTAGCGCAGGTCTTTGGTCGGGCCAATGGTGATGAGTAGTCCTTGGTCTTTTTGAGCCGCAAGGCCATTGAGGTGTGCCTGGCGATGGGGGGCACGCCGTTCAAGGACATCTTCGCAGTAGCGTCCCCAAGCCACAAATTTAGTCATTTGATCCTCCTAGGCTTGTTCGGCAGCAAGTTGCGCCAGTTGTTCCTGCTGATCACGGCTGATGCAGGCCTGGATAATCGGTTCCAAATCCCCCTCTAGGACGCTGCTGAGGCTAAAGTTTTGTCCTAAACGGTGATCGGTCACGCGGTCATCTTTGTAATTGTAGGTACGGATTTTTTCGGAGCGATCGCCCGTGCCCACCTGAGAGCGGCGCATGGAAGTAATGGCTTCCTGTTGTTCCCGCAGCTTTATTTCGTAGAGTTTGGCACGGAGAATCTGGAACGCTCGCTCTTTGTTTTTCAGTTGACTCCGCTCTTCAGTGCAGAAGATACGAATTCCCGTTGGCTTGTGGTATAAATCAACAGCGGTTTCCACCTTATTGACGTTTTGGCCGCCGGCGCCGCCAGACCGGGCGGTGGTAAGTTCAATGTCCTTTGGATCAATTTCCACCTCCACCTCATCCACCTCAGGCATCACAGCTACGGTGGCAGTGGAGGTATGAATTCTGCCGCTGGCTTCAGTGGCGGGTACCCGCTGCACCCGGTGCACCCCCGATTCATACTTCAGCTTGCTATAGACGCGATCGCCCTTGATTTCAAGGATGGCTTCCTTGAAGCCGCCCATTTCAGCCAAGGATTCACTCACGAGGGTCACTTGCCAGCCTTGGGTTTTGGCATAGCGGGAGTACATCCGCACCAAGTCACCGGCCCAAATTCCTGCTTCATCACCCCCTGCCCCTGCCCGGATTTCCAGCATAATGTTTTTTTCGTCATTGGGATCACGGGGCAGCAGCAGAATTTTCAGGCGTTCCTCGAGTTGGGCAATGCGGTGGCTGAGATGAGCAATTTCCTCTTCAGCCATTTGCCGCAGTTCCGGCTCATTGGCCGCTTCCTTATGCAGCTGACGAGCATCCACCAGCTGCTGATTGAGAGATTGCCATTCGTGGTAGGCATTCACCGTCTCCTCTAGGGCAGCACGGGAGCGAGCCACCTTCTGAAATTCAGTTGGATTGACTGCCACATCGGGATCCGCCAAGCGACGGGTCAGCTCCGTAAAGGTTTGCTCGACAGTGCGGAGTTTTTCCAGAAGATAGGCTTCTGCCATAGGAAAGGCGGCGATCCTCTAAACTTTGCGGGAGTAGTACTCAACCACGAGGAGTTCATTCACTTCAAGAGCCACCCATTGGCGCTCAACGATACCGGTCACTCTGCCGGTGAGGGTGCTTTTATCGAGTTCCAAGTGGCTGGGGAGATTGGCAAGACCGGGATTTTGAAGGTTGGTTTCCACCAGGCGACGCGATCGCTCGTTATCGCGAACAGTAATCACATCCCCCGGACGGCACTGATAGCTAGGAATAGAAACATTGCGACCATTAACCAGAATATGGCCATGATTCACCAATTGGCGAGCTGCCGGAATCGTGGGGGCCATTCCAAGGCGGAAAACGGTGTTATCCAGCCGCATTTCCAACAACTGCAGGAGGGTTTGCCCAGTGGAACCACTCACACGGCGGGCTTTGCGGACATAGCGCACTAGTTGCCGCTCCGAGACCCCGTAGTTGAAGCGTAGTTTTTGCTTCTCCTCAAGGCGCAGCGCATATTCCGAACGCTTTTTGCGGGCTTGGCCGTGTTGACCGGGGGGATAGCTCCGCTTGGGGACTTTGCGGGTGAGACCAGCCAGTTCACCCAGACGACGGACAATTCTCAAACGAGGGCCACGATATCGAGCCATGCAACTATACCCAACCTACAGTGATGATGGTGTCCAAACCAAAAATGCACAAAAGATACACTGATGTGCCGAGGGCAATTTAATCAGCTTAGCTAGTGTATCAAGGGAATGGGTGCGATCGCAACCCTAGGACAAGGATTTTGAGGCGCCTCACGGCTTGGCTGCAAGGCTTTGAGTTCGAGTCAATTAAAGATAAAAATTGATGCCGGATGCCCTCAAGCCTTGACTATAGCTCATAGGCTTGGTTTTGCTGCTCAGTTCCATTGCTTTACAAACCGCCTGACCCTTTGGGATCATGGGAAGGGAGCTCAATCGTGGGGAGTAGATGGGCGTGGATCACCACAGTTGGCAAACCAGTTCGCAGTGGATCATGGTGGGGCTATTGCTCCTGTTTGCGATCGCCCACAGTGGCTTGGCCAGCTTACGCCCTTGGGCAGAAAAGCGGCTGGGTGCCCGCCTTTATCGCATTTTTTTTGCCTCAGTCAGTCTGCCTTTAGCCACAATCTTGATTCTTTACTTTTTGGCTCATCGCTACGACGGCGTCCAGCTATGGCAACTGCAAGAGGTGCCGGGAATGGGGGCGCTAGTGTGGGGACTATCGGCACTTTCGTTTCTCTTTCTTTATCCAGCCACATTTAACCTGCTGGAAATTGCCGCTGTGCAAAAGCCAGAGGTACACCTCTACGAAACGGGCATTATTCGCATTACCCGTCACCCGCAGTTGTGGGGACAGCTCATCTGGTGTGTGGCCCATACCCTGTGGTTGGGCACATCCTTTACGTTGCTCACCTCCCTTGGCCTCATTGCCCATCACTGCTTTGGGGTTTGGCATGGCGATCGTCGCTGGTACGCACGGCATGGAGAAGCCTTTGCTGCCCTGAAAAACCGCACTTCCATCATTCCCTTCAAAGCCATTTGGGAGGGTAAGCAACAACTGGTGTGGCAGGAATTTTTGCGCCCCGCCTATGGGGGAGTGGTCATTTTTGTCGCCTTGCTGTGGTGGCTGCATCCCTACTTTTACCATGTGACACCGCAACTGTTGCCCTTTTAGCCTCTTCCCTGGAAATTGCGCATAATTGAGTTAGAGTTATCCCGTTTCAGGCAAAGTTTTTCCACCAGTGTCCTCCCTCTCCCGCCTTTCTGCTGGCGAATCTCGCCTCACTCGTCTTTTCAACCAATTGCAGCCTCCCCCGGAAACGGTCGTACTGGTCTTGGCGGTGCTCATTGGCGGCAGCGCTGGCCTCAGTGTGCTGCTGTTTCGTTACCTGATTGAAACAATTCATCACCTTGCCCTTGAAAACTTGATGGGGATCATTGGTCACTGGGGGGGGTGGACACTGGCCTGTGTTCCGACCCTAGGGGGCTTGCTGGTGGGGATGATGCGTTGGTTTGTCCAAGAGTTTAGTCCCAACCTGATGTCATTGATGAGTGCTGTCGAAGCTGGGCAGGAAATTCCTCTCATACGCCCCATTGCCAAAACCCTTGCGGCGGCAATTTCCCTAGGTACAGGTGCATCCCTTGGTCCAGAAGGACCCAGTGTGGAAGTGGGCGCCAACATCGGCATTCTCCTTGGTCAGGGGCTCAAGGTCTCGCGAGAACGGCAAAAGTCGCTCCTTGGTGCAGGGGCAGCGGCAGGTTTAGCAGCAGGCTTCAATGCTCCGATCGCTGGCGTCTTCTTTGCCCTAGAGGTGGTCTTAGGAACCACCTTTGAAACAACGGCTGTGAGTGTGGTGCTTTTGGCCGCTGTGATTTCTGCGCTCATTACCCAAATTGGCTTGGGGTCACAACCTGCCTTTGAGCTGCCCGCCTATGAGGTACGTAGTTCCCTTGAGTTGCCCTTGTATTTGGGCCTGGGACTGTTGGCCTACGGCGTTGCCATTGTCTATACCCAGTTACTTCAGTGGCTCCCGCAAATCTTTCAGGGGAAGATTCCACCTATGCAGTTTTTAGGTCGCATTCCCCTACCCCTGCGTCCCTTGATGGGGGGGCTCTGCGTTGGCTTGGTTGCCCTGTATTTGCCGCAAGTGCTGGGCATTGGCTATGAAACAGTGGAAGCAATCCTCAGGGATGTGAATTTTTCCCTCGGCTTGCTGTTGGTCTTGCTAGTTACCAAGATGCTCTTAACAGCAGTGAGTGTAGGCAGTGGTCTAGTGGGGGGCATCTTTGCGCCGGCACTCTTTTTGGGAGCTTCCCTTGGTGCTGCCTACGGTAAGGTGTTACCTATTCTCTTACCGATGTTTGCCAACAGTATTGCGGCTCCTGCCGCCTACGCAACCGTGGGAATGGCCGCCGTCCTTGCAGCTAGTGTCAATGCACCCTTAACCGCCATTTTGCTGCTTTTTGAAATGACGCGGGACTATCGCATTATTTTGCCCCTGATGGCAGCGGTGGGCTTAAGTGTCTGGTTAGTGAATAGTTTTAGTGTGCAAAAACCGGGTGAGCTGCCCGCCTTGGCACCCAGCATTGAGTCCCACAAGGAGGAGCAGGAGGAAAATCTCCCCAATCTTTCTGTGGCAGAGGCCATGCAATCGCCGGTGCTGTTTCTCAGCGAAGCGACCCCTGTGGTCGAAGCGGGCTTGCAACTCATTGAAAAAAAAGTCTACTGTGCCTTTGTCACCGATAGTCAGCAGGACTTGATGGGGTTGATCACCCTTGGGGATATTAGTCGGGTGCTGACCCGTTGGGAAGCGGATCAGGAAACAACCGCCTATCCAACCCAAACGGTGGGGAGCGTCTGTACGCGAAACTTATTGCTGGCCTACAGTGATGAACCCCTGAAGGACGCCATTGATCGCATGGCGGCGCGGGATTTAAGGCAGTTACCTGTGGTGGATCGCAACAACCCACAACGGGTGTTAGGACTACTCACCAGAGAGAATATCCGCCTTGCCTATTCTCTGGATCAAACGCGACGTAAGCTACTGCCCTATTTGGAGCGGACGATGCTGTCGTTGCCCCTAGAACCTGAACCTGTTGCTTCAGGCTTGGTGGAGACTTCCCCCTAGCTGGGAGCGCAGGTGAATGACCTCACCAATGACAATCAAAGCAGGCGTTTGAATCTGGGCCTCGTCATAGGTGGCGATCGCGCGCTCTAGGGTTGTCACCACTACCCGTTGTTGCGGTGTTGTCCCTGATTCAATAAAGGCCAAGGGAGTCTGGGGCGATCGCCCCCCTGCCAGCAATTGCGGCACAATTTCCCCCAGATGGTGGAGCCCCATGTAAATCACGATCGTATCCACCGCAGTTGCCAGAGCTGGCCAATTGACGCGGGGTTGGTAGCGACCAGCAGCCTCATGGCCAGTGACAAAGACCACCGAAGAACTAAAATCCCGATGGGTGAGGGGAATGTGCGCATAGGCAGGTGCAGCCACGCCACTGGTAATCCCCGGCACCACCTCCACAGTAATGCCAGCCTCGATTAGCGCCAAACACTCTTCACCCCCTCGGCCAAAGACAAACGGATCACCGCCCTTGAGGCGGACAATGACCGCATGGCGCTGTGCCAACTCAATCAACAGGCGGCAAATCTCTGGTTGGGAAAGGGTATGGTTGCCCCGCCGCTTGCCCACATGAATTTTTTCTGCTTTGGGGTTGATCAAGTTAAGAATTTCGGGGCTAATTAGGGCATCGTAGAGCACCACATCCGCCCACTCCAGCAGGTTCTTGGCACGCACCGTCAGTAGCCCCGCATCGCCGGGGCCTGCGCCCACCAAATATACTTTGCCAATTAATTGTGATGAACTCATTCTTGAATTAAACCTTGCCTAGCGGTTTCCACCGACCGAAGACCTCGAGTGGCTCACTCAACGGTCACCATTTCTGCCGGCAGTGCTTCCCAGCCTCGTCCCTTGCGCACCAGTAGGGGTGGTTCGACGGTGAGATCAAGGATACTGGACATTTGCTGTGTCGGCGGTTCCCCCGTATCAATCATCAAATCCACCCGCTTGTCAAAGGCATCGAAGAGATCTGCGGTATTCACATAATAGGTCTCATCGTCGGGTAGTCGTGCTGAGGTGGAGATGATCGGATTGCCCAAGGCAGTCAACAGCGCTTGGCTCACCACATGGTCAGGCACGCGGATCCCCGTCGTTTTGCGTTTGGGATTTTGGACAAGGCGGGGCACCAGTTTGGTAGCGGGCAGCAAAAAGGTGTAGGGTCCCGGAATTAGGCGACGCATGAGGCGATAGGCGGAATCACTGACATAGGCATACTGGGCAATATTGGAGAGAGAAGAGCACAAAAAGGTGACGGGTTTATCGTTAGAGAGTTGCTTGAGTTGGCGTACCCGTTGCACCGCTCCCTTGTGGTTCATGTCACAGCCAATGGCATAGACCGTATCTGTGGGGTAGAGCATAACTGCCCCTTCTTTGAGAGCCTCAACAATTTGGGCGATCGCGCGGGGCTGGGGGTTGACAGGATGAAGCTCAAAAATTGCTGCCATTCAACAATCCGCAAGGGCTCTGCTGCTAGGGTGTAGTTTTAGTTTAACGGCAACCGCCTGCGCGAAGACACCCCCTACAATCCTTCGCGGGAATGGTCGGCTAACTACGTTTGGGGGAGCCCAGAAGTGTTGAATCTTACAACAACACTTAATCTTCTAAGTAACGAGTCGCTCTGGCTGCCAATCAAAGGGCTAATGTACTATTTTTCTAGCCGCTTAAACGATACTTCTGGGGGGAGCCAATTCTGGGTCACAACCCTCCCTAGGAGCTGTGGGGAAGTTTCAGGAAAGGTACTCAGTGGTAACCCCGTTGGCTCTGCTACTTAACAGTGAGCACGTCCATAGCCTGGAGCAAGGTTAGCGCGCTGCGTCATCCCTCAAGGGAGGACTATCAGCTACAATCGCTCAAGTTGACAGGGCATCCATGATCGAATCCAACTAACTATCGGAGCGGTGCTGGGATTGATCTTGCCCCTTTAAGAGGTGTAGAACTAGCGATTGATGGCGTGCCATTCACTTTTGCCCAAGGCCTCTACCTCGAGAATGAGAGGGGGCAGAGCCAACCCCTGCTATCGTCCTTCTGGTAATCATAGCTGTTTCTGCAATCTGGGCACTGTCATCTTGATTCTAGTGCTGCTGCATTCTTCCTAGATGGGGCGTGCCAGCATTCACTATTTTGGCAGTCAATTTTCACAATGGCGGAACCGCAAGACGTTGCTCGCGGTCTCTAGCTCCAGCACTGCGTAGAATGCAGTACACTGTATGAGGTTAGTGGATGGTTCTCGATGAAAAACTCCTGGCGCTATCTCCTGCTTGCCTTGGGTGTGGGGCTGGCGATCGCCCTTGTACCTCGGTTACCTGTTTTTCAATCTCCCGACATGGCCATGGCGCAGGGAGCTAGTCGGACTATTTCTCCCCAAGGGCTGGCGAACCACCTGAAGAAAATCAATGCCAAAATGTACGGCGCCTACTGGTGCCCCGCTTGTATGAAGCAAAAGGAACTCTTTGGCAGCGCCTTTAAGACCATCAACTACATTGAGTGTGATGCACGCGGTACCAATGGCCAACCAGAATTGTGCAAAGAAGCCCATATCCGTGCTTATCCCACATGGGAAATCAACGGTAAACGCTATGAGGGCGTCTATCCCCTAGAGGGTCTCGCTCAGCTTTCGGGGTATGCGGGGCGCTGATGCTCTCGAGGCCTAAAAAGTCTTTTGGGGAGAGAGTTTAGAACCAACTTTTATAGTCAGTTGTCAATTAATTGTCCTACTGCTGATCATCAAAAGGCAGTAGGGCCTTTGCACTCTTCAGGGATCGAAAAAACCTCGGTCATTCTTGTGATTAGGATCACGACAAAAACGTGGTTTCGATCACCAATCAACAATATGTTGCCTTCTATCATGCAGATATGTCGAGACCTCTCAGCTGTGCCCCCGAATTCCAGCACTATCGGTAGCAGCGTGGCTTAGGAGCACATTCCTCCCCATGAATACTTGGATCAAGGGAAACGACTACCAACTGATTTACGATCATTTGCTGGAATGCGTGCAGCATGAGAGCCCGCAGCAAGTCATTGAGCGGTTTCGTGCCCTGTTTCTCATGGGCTATACCTATCCCGATCGCCAGATTCAAGAGGCGATGGATCGGATTGTGACTGGGGCACGGGAGGCAGACCATTTCCGTCCCTTTATGAACCGCTGCTGCCACATTCTAATTAACCGCTGGCAATCGCGTCCGTTGCTCCAAGGGGCCGTTCCCCAATTTCTGGCCATGCTGCAAACCCCTGTGGGGATGCCGGCGGGGGGGCTGAGCCGGACACCGATGGTGCGGAAGCTGCGGCTACTCGTCAAGGATTATCTAGAGAGTGAAGCATTTCAAAAACTCCAGCGCGTGGTGCAATTCCTGCAGGAGGATGCCCAAGATACTTGCCAAATTCAACAAAATGGCGATCGCCCCCTTGCCACCCTCATTCGCCGCTACCCCTATCTTTACAACCACTGCCTAGTGGGGGATGACACCCCACCGGAAGAGCTGCGCTACATTCAAGAGGTTCAGCAAAAAGCCACCCAGGAATTTGAAATGAACCTGAGCCACTACCTCACCAGTGAGTTTCGCCGTGCCCAGGGACATCAAAATATCCCCCCCATAAAAAATCCCACCCTGCTTTCTGCGGAGGAAGTCAAAACCTCGATTCAACATTTTGTCGGTAAGGTGGATGGCCGCCACACCTATCGCGACTTGGCCAGTCAATTTGAGCAGCGGCTGCAACGGCTGAAATCCACCTGCGACTTTCGGGACGCCTTCTTCCACTACTTGACAGACACGACGGCGGATGTGGGTCGGGGTCGGTTTCGCCAGCGCTTTTACCAGTATTTGGAAACGCTGCCCCTCTTTCAGCAGCCCCAGCCTCTAAATGAATTCACCATTGTGCGCACCTGTAGCCAGACCCTCAACTACTTGGTTGTCGAGAGCGCCCAAAACCCCAACCATCTGGTTTTTGTTGATTTGCTCAATACCATCGGCACGGCGGCCACCATTGGCCTATTGCTCAAGATTGTTCTCCTCAGCAGGAAAGTGAAACCCTACCTCGAAAAACGCTTTGCCATCCTGTTTAACCACTACCAGTCCTTTAGTCGCGGCAAGGTGCGCTGGCTGGTCAATTGCCTAGAGCATTTTAATATCGCCCATGTGACCCACTTTGGCAAATTGGATTTCTCCTTTTTTGCCCACTGGTAAGCTCCTCTATTCCAATTCCTCAGCCAAAACCTTGGCGATCGCCACCTGAGATTGTTGCCGAAATTGACTCACATCGACTTGTTGAAGAAGCAAAACGGCGGCCAGCATTCCCAGCATCGGCAGACAAAAGACAAAGCCATAGGCGAGGATCGGCACACCAAACAGTTGACGACCAATATCGAGAGCGGTCCCGCCGACAACGGTGGCTGATCCCCGGGCAATGGCCTGCGCCAAGCCCCAAGCGCCAATGAATGTCCCTGCCGTTTCTGCCGCCGTTAAATCCAGCATCAGACTCAGGGCGCCTGTTGTTGTTACGCCTGCGGCAATGCCAAAGAGAAAGAGTTGCAACTGAAAGAGCCACACCTGCTGCGTGACGCCTGAGATGATAAGTAGTAAAAACATCAAGGCCACTCCCCAACAGCCATAGGTAGTGGTTCGAATCTTGCCGAGGCGCGGCACAATCAAAAATCCTGTGAAACTCAAACCAACCAGGGTGCCCATGCCCCAATAGGCATTCAAGCGGGTAGTTTCAGCAATTGTCATGCCAAAGACTTCACCGCCAAAGGGTTCAAGAATCGGCTCCTGAATAAATAAACTCAGGGTCATCAGAACAAGAAAGAGAAAAAAGCGCCATGTTTGGGAGTTGGCAGTAAGAATTTTGAGGGCGCGACCAAGGGTGATGTTTTCAGGGTTGTTACAGGCGCGACTGCGCACATGGTAGCGGGAATACTTGGCTTCAACTCCCCAGGTGCTAGCGATCGCGAGAGCAAAGACCACCGTCAAAACCACCAAAAAAAGACGATTGACACTTTGTTGCAGAAGGTCGATGGGGGTATCTAGCTCCAATTGCCGCAGCAGGACGCTACTGAGAATGGCACCGACAACAATGCCCACGGTCAACATGGACCAGACAATGCCCACCAATTTGCCTCGATCCTCTTCTTCGGAGACATCCACCAGCAGGGCAGCAAAGGGAGTCGAGCTACTGCTGACACAAATGCCATAGGCGGCAAAGAGCAATCCCAACAGGGCAATCCACCCTTGAGTGAACAGACTCCAGCCCGCTTGATCTAAACTTTGCCCCACCTGCCAGATCACTTGAACAATGGCATAGGTGACCAAGGTAAAGGCCAAAGCCCCACCCCAGACATACCCCGTGCGATGATAGCCACCAATGGGATGGGCATCGGAGAGCTGACCAAACCACACCCGCACCGGTGCGACAAATTGATGCATGGCGATCGTGAGGGTCACCAATGTCGCCGGCACCGCCAATTCCTTGATCAAGATGCGGTTGAGAACCCCCAACACCAGAATCGACATCATGCCCAGTCCCATCTGAAAAAGACCCAAGCGAAACATGACCCACAGGGGCAGCGGCGGGGGTGTAGCGGCAGAAGGAGTGGCCATACCTCACTCAACTCACATCACTAATAGAGGATAATAAATGATTTTCAGGGCAAATTTAGATTGCCATCAAGAACGAAATCGTCAATGATACAGCTAGAGCAATCAGCGTCAAAAAGAGCGATCGCTTCAAAGACTCTGTATAAGCAGACATGGGTTGCATCACCTCATCAGTAGGATATTTTGTGCGGTGTTCGATCGATGGGAAAAGGGCTGTATTGTGTTAACTTGTAGTGTTCTATTGTACTGCCTTTTTCTCAGGGCCAAAACTCTACAGGGCAGGCATCCATCGCAGTTGAGGACGGATCAGAATCAATGGGCATCAACCTACGCTCACCATTATTCATTGTTTTGCTCACAATTGTCATCGACCGCTTGGGTGAGAGTCTGATTTTCCCCATTTTGCCCTTCTTCGTAGAGCGATTTAACTTTGATGCGTTCAGCCTGACCCTGTTATTTTCTGCTTTCGCCGCTGCTCAGTTGATTGCTGCTCCCCTACTGGGTGCCCTCTCGGATCACTGGGGGCGTCGCCCGGTGTTGCTGATTTGCATTGCCGGCACTGCTGTGTCTTACATTCTCTTTGCTGTCGCCACAGCGCCATGGTTGCTCTTTGTCTCGCGGATTATTGATGGCCTCACGGGGGGCGTGGTTTCAACAGCTCAGGCCTATATTGCCGATACCTCAGCGCCGGCAAATCGGGCTAAGAACTTTGGTTTAACAGGGGCGGCTTTTGGGATTGGCTTCATTTTTGGGCCAGCCATTGGCGGCAGCCTAGCGGCCATTGATCTGAAGTTGCCGATTTGGTTTGCCGCTGTTTTGGCACTGGTGAATGTGGTTTTGGCCTACTTTATCCTGCCGGAGTCATTGCCGGCCGGCCAGCGATCGCCCCTGACCCTAAAGAGTTTTGCCTCGCAGCAGCAGTGGTTGGCGCTATTCAATCAACGCACACTGCAAGCCTTACTAATGGCCTTTTTTATCTTCAACTTTGCCTTTGCGGGGTTTACCAGTATTTTCGTCCTCTTTTTGAAGCGCCAATTGAGTTGGGGACCCGCCGAAGCCGGGATCATTTTTGTGATGATTGGCGTTGTTAGTACGATTGTGCAGGCGGGTTTGATTCGATCCTTGATTCCCCGGTTTGGCGAGCAGTGCTTGAGCTTGGGGGGGCTGCTCCTGGTGGCCTTGGCCCTATTGGGGATTGCCGCCGTTCCCACTGTGGGCAGCTTGAGTGTGCCTTTACTCTACGCGTGTGTGATCGGTTTGGCCTTTGGTGTCGGCATCATGTTACCCTCGCTGCGGGGGGTGATCTCCAATCGGGTGCGGGATCAAGATCAGGGAAAAATTCTTGGCGCTAGCCAATCCCTCCAAAGTGTGGCGGGAATTGCTGGCCCTGCATGGGCAGGGTGGGCCTTTGATCGCTGGGGTGGGGTGGCACCCGCTTGGCAAAGCAGTGTGATGATGGCGATCGCCCTTGGCTTTTTGGCGCTGGGGCTGGGCAAGCCCAAGGATGCGACCCCTAGCAGTTCCTAAGCAAGTTATGTCAAACTGCTAAGCAAAGACCATACATTTCCCTATTTTGCCAACCCTTAAACCCTCTCAAAGCTCACCTATGATGCGGTTGTCTTTTCCTCAGCCTTCTCGACAGCTCCGTTGGCTTCATTCTTGGCGACGATCGCTCCGCTATCACTATTTGCGCCTAATGCGCTCCCGCAGCAGTACTGAGAGTATTGCCCGTGGTCTCGGGGCAGGGGTCTTTGCTGGCATGCTCCCCCTCTTTGGCGGTCAGATGGTTATTGCCGTTACAGTAGCCCTCCTAGTGCGGGGAAATAAGCCCTTGGCTGCCCTTGCCACTTGGGTGAGCAACCCTCTCACCTATGTGCCTTTGTTTTGGTTTAACTTTCAGGTGGGCTGGTGGCTGATGGGGCAGCCTTCCCTATCTTTTGGTGAATGGCAATCTTGGGAAAAGCTCCTCGAACAAGGGGGGCAAATGGCAATGATTCTGATTTTTGGTAGTGTTTGGGTGGGCGTCATTGCCGGCCTCCTCACCTATGCCCTGTGTTTGCGGCTGTTACCCACCCTGCGGCAACGCTTTCGCCGCCGTTGTGCTATGGCTGCTGTAAATTTTCCAAACCGGCCACAACCTTAGCGGATTGCAGGCGATCGCCCTGTTGGATCGTGTCCACCACGTCCATACCATCGGTGACATAGCCGAAAACGGCGTAATTCCCATCTAGAAAATCCAGTTGATCGAGGGCAATGTAAAATTGGGCGGAGGCCGAATCCGGTAGTTGTGATCGCGCCATGGCCACCGCACCGCGCCTGTGATTCAGGACGGGTGAGACCTTGCCCGCTTGGCTATAGGTGGGGGTGTCACTGCCCTGACCAAGAATTTCTAGGGGAATATAGCGGGGGCGATTCGTTGCTGGGTCAATAAATGAACCCGTACCGTAAAGTTGCGGCGACACCTTGGGGTCTTTAGTTTGGGGATCTCCCCCTTGAACCACAAAGGGTCGGGGTTCACGGACAACGCGGTGAAAAATAGTGCCATCATAGACCCCGCGATTCACTAAATCCACGAAGTTGCCAGCAGTAATCGGGGCGGCATCCCCCTTCACTTGAATCGTAATTGGGCGATCGTTAACCGTCAGTACGACCGTTGCATCGCCATTGAGTCGAGGTAAATTGGCCATAGGGGTTGGGCTTTGTGCTCCTGGAATTGAACTCGTGTCAGCCACTGAGGAGAGTGACGCGCAACTCACCAGCAGAAGCGCACTGAGCACGATCACCAACCGTTGCAGAAATAGTGGCAATACGGTGCCGAACTTCAGGGGTTTCATTGACCAGCCACTCCAAGCTAACCTCTCTATTATGCTGTGCTAGTGACCCTTCATTGCTGGGGTTAATGGCTGCGGGCAAGCGGCTGCTGTGGTGGTGGTTGCCGCAGTTGCACCAAGGGTTCATCGGGGTTTGCCAAGTCAATAAAGATCACTTGCCGAGGATCTAAATACTGCGGCAACTGCTTGAGACGGGCCAAAGCACTGAGTTGTTTATTGAAGGTAGGACTATTCCACTGCACTACCCCAAGGTGAACCGGCGCGAGGGGAGTTTGGACCACAAGATTCTGTTCATTGCGCCAATCTAAGCCCGTAATGGGTAAATCCTGCTGCTGGAGAATTCGGTAAATCTGCTGCCACTGCTGCTGGCGATCGCCATCCACCGCCACGGTTTGCGGACGCGGCGCCTCCTTGACCGGTACAAAATACCCCTGCAACTGGAGGGTTGGCATGGGCTTCACGGCACTGGCTTGATAACTACTCAGCGGTGCGACAAATCCGAGGCCATCCACCAACCAGCGACTGGCAGGCCCTTGAAGCTGACCCGTTTCACTGATCACCCAGCATTGATTACAGGTGGCGACGGCGACAGGCTTGCGTTCTTGAACTTCAACAATCAGGGTCGGCGGAAAAAGCTGGCGGGCGATCGTCACCCGTTGCAGAGGCAGCGTGGTTTCTAGGACATGAATGATCTCCTGTGGCCGCAAACGGAGCAGCGACTCAGGATACTGAAGGGGCAATTGTGCCTGCAACGCTTCCGTCTTCAGCAGTTGATTGCCACGAATTAGCACTTGCTCAGGGCCGCGGATGATCCAGTACGGCAGCGTCAGTCCCCAGACTAGCCCCCCCGTTAGGGTCAAGAGAACACTGGTACGCCAAAGCCCTGCCACTTGGCGCCAGCGGCGTTTAGTTTGCAATTGGCGGCGCCGTTCCCGAATGGCATCATGGACAGTTGTCCCCTCAGGGGTGGGATTTACCATGGCCACGGCCCTAGGGTTGAGGAAAATTGGAACTTATGATCCTGCACGGGCTGTCATTACTTGGTGATAAGATACGCCATGTTGATTGTCCGCTGGACTGCCTCTATCTTAGTAAAGGCTTTACACC
The DNA here is from genome assembly GCF_000011345.1 of Thermosynechococcus vestitus BP-1. Taxonomy (NCBI): domain Bacteria; kingdom Bacillati; phylum Cyanobacteriota; class Cyanophyceae; order Acaryochloridales; family Thermosynechococcaceae; genus Thermosynechococcus; species Thermosynechococcus vestitus. The sequence goes on along the minus strand of NC_004113.1, from coordinate 116,246 downwards.
ATGCCTCTGAATACATTTGCTCATTGGTCAAGATCATCCCTGCTCCTTGGGGTGCTACTTTTGGGGGTACTCCCTCGGTCGGTCTTTGCTCAGAATCAGTCTGGTAGCCCCAATGTCCAGATTGTGAATCCCACACCCCCACCCAGCTCCTCCATCTATACCCTGGAAGGGGGCAAGCGCTTGATGGATGAGGCTGCCGCCGCAGTCAACAGTCAAAATTATGTCCTCGCCGCTCGCAAGCTACTGGAAGCCCGTACGGTGATGAACCAACTCTCGAACTTTTACCAGTCCCTCAACTCCAGCTTTTTGGGAATTGATAATACTGCGGCAGACAGTAACCGTCGCCGTGCCCTAGAAGCAGCCCAACTGCGCGATCAAGCCACTTTTCAGCTCGCTTTGGTCTATCGCGCCAATAATCAACCCGAGCTTGCAGTGCCCCTTTTCGTGGAAATTATCCGCAGCCAAAACCCCACCCGTGAACTGGGACAAAAGGCCTATCAGCAATTGCTAGAATTAGGTTTTGTGGATGTGCCCTTTCCGCGTACGGGGGCAACTCCTTCGGCAACACCTGAGCCGACCTCAGCGCCAGCCAGCTCGACTAATTCCCAACCGCGTCAGTAACTCTTCTTGACATCCTCCCCCCGCTAAAGCAGGGGGATTCCCAAAATCACTTTTGAGACTTTCTGTTTCTTCGCAGTTGCCCTCCAGACGTATGCCTATCAGGTCTTACACCCGCTCCACAGACTGTAACCGTGTGTCCCACGGCCAAAATATTCCCAGCGGCATTTATATCCCGGTCATGGTGCGCCCCACACTTAGGACAGTCCCATTCTCGGACACTCAATGGCAACCACTCAACAATGTGACCACACTGTCCACAGCGTTTAGAACTGGGAAACCATCGGTCAATCTTCACCAGTGTCCGACCATACCACTGGGCTTTGTATTCCAATTGCCGTACCAGTTCGCCCCATCCAGCATCACTGATGGATCGGGCAAGCTGACGGTTCTTGACCATGTTTTTCACAGCCAACGACTCGATTATGATCGTTTGGTTTTCACGTATCAATCGAGTCGTCAACTGGTGCAAATGGTCTTTTCTGGAATCAGAGATTTTCTGGTGAATCTTGGCAACTTTCAACCGCGCCTTATCCCAATTGCGAGAGCCTTTTTGTTTGCGACTCAAAGACCGCTGCGCCTTACGGAGTCGTTTGTAGTAGCGGTTAAAGTGCTTGGGGTTGGCAATCTTTTCCCCTGTACTCAGGGTAATGAGACTGCTCATCCCTACGTCCAAACCAACCGACGGGTCGACGGGCTGCAGTGTCAACTCTCTGGGGTCATCAAACCTCAGACTGATGTACCACTGTCCAGCAGGGTTAAGCCTGATGGTCACCGTGGATGGTTCAACACCATCTGGAAGCCGTCTCGACCAGGGAATATTCAGCGGTTCGTTGCACTTTGCCAAGAATACTTTTCCGTCTTTCCACCTAAAAGCAGACTTGGTGAATTCTGCGCTACCGCCATTGCGTTTCTTTTTGAAGTTGGGATATTTTGCCCGACCTGCAAAAAAGTTAGTGAAAGCAGATTGCAGATGTCTCAATGCCTGCTGCAAGGGAACACAGCTAACCTCATTCAAAAACTGAAGGTCATCTTGCTTCTTCCACTGAGTAAGCAAGGCAGAGGTTTGAACATAGTCAAGTCTCTCTTTTCGTTCATACCAGGCTTCTGTTCTCGCTGCCAGCGCTCGATTATAAACCAACCGAACACAGCCCAATGTTTTCCGAAGCAGGGATTCCTGCTCAGTTGTTGGGTAGAAGCGGTAACTGAAAGCCTTTTCCACGCCTCGCATTATAGCGATTATTCTGTGAGTAACACAACTATACTTGGCAGTCACAGACTATCGCTCCTATCCCTCCCCTCCCTAAAGGAAGGGGTCTCTCGGAGGTAAAGATGAATGAATGATTCTCTCCTCAGTAATGGCCACGCACCTCCGTTGCGCCAAGCTACGGTGGATCGCCAAACCAAAGAAACCAAGGTTCACGTTGAACTCACCCTTGATGGCAATGGTCTAGCGGACAATCACACGGGGATTCCTTTCTTGAATCACATGCTGGACCAGCTTTGCGCCCATGGCCTGGTGGATTTGCGGGTGCAAGCCAGTGGAGATACCCATATTGACGACCACCACACCAATGAGGATGTGGGCATTACCCTAGGCATGGCTTTGGATCAAGCCTTGGGCGATCGCCGGGGAATTCAGCGTTTTGGCCACTTTGTTGCGCCCCTCGATGAAAGCTTAGTGGAAGTTGCCCTAGATTTTTCGGGACGTCCCCACCTTAACTATGGGTTACAGATTCCGACGCAGCGGGTTGGCACCTATGATACGCAACTGGTGCGGGAATTTTTCGTGGCTTTGGTGAATCATAGCCGCATGACGCTGCATATCCGCCAATTGGACGGCATGAACTCCCACCACATTATTGAAGCGACATTCAAAGCCTTTGCCCGTGCCCTGCGGATGGCGATCGCCCTTGACCCGCGCCGCGCTCAGCAAATTCCCAGTTCTAAGGGTGTGATCCAAGCTTAGGCGTGGACGTGTCCATCGGGCATAATGGCTCCCGTGAGACGGGCCCCGGTTAGCTTGACGAGCAGACGATTGCCTTGACTCATCTTTGCTCCCCGCAAATCGGCACCCCGCAGATCGGCACCACTCAAGTCAGCACCAATGAGATTGGCCCCTTGGAGGTCAGCATAGCTGAGATCCGCCTGCAGCAAATTGGCGCGGAAGAGATTGGCATGGCGCAGGTTGGCGCGGTGGAGAATCACCCGATGCAAAAAGGCATCACTGAGATCGGCATGGCTGAGATTGGCATGGCTGAGGTTATGGCCTTCAAAGTCCTTTTCACTGAGGTTTGCCCCCTGTAAATTGACCCCCGACATATCCTTATGGGGTGGCGTCGTGCGAGGTGGCTCTGGGGGCGGTGGGGCAGCAGTCCGTTGGCGTTGATAGGTGCTGTAGGTGTGGTTGTGGTGTTGACCATAGGTGTGCTGTGTCGCTTGCTGCGGCTCACGGGGTCCATGATAGCTGCGATAGGTGTAGGGCTTTGACTGATAGGGCGGGGGGGGCGAAGCACGATAGGTTTGCCGCTGGCTAGCAGCTCGCTGGCAGGTTTGCCTCCCCTGTCGGGCAATGTGCTGTCGCAGTTGATCCCGTGCTTCATTAAACTGCTTAATCTTTTCCTGTGCCTTCTCGATGAGCCGTGTGTTGTCCTTGGGAATACGATCGGGATGCCAAATAAACACCAAATCCCGATAAGCTCGGTTAACCTCCTCTAGGGTTGCCCCCGGCTCCAACTCCAGTACCCGGTAGCAGCTGTCTAAATCGAGCATTTTCTGACGGCTTATCATGGATATTGATGATCTTAACCACGGGACTGCCCACCTAGGGTTGCGAAAGAATGCGTTAGTATGAACTTATGTAAAGACTTTTCACTTTTCCTAGCGGAGGATGGCGATCGGTGAATAAACAATGGCGAAACGCAGGTTTATACGTACTTCTGGCAATCGTGGTGCTGGCCTTGGCCACGGCCTTCTTTGATCGCCAACCCACGACCAAACAAACATGGCCCTACAGTGAGTTCATCCAACAGGTCGAAAGTAAGCAAATCACCAAAGTCAGTATCACCCCTGACCGCTCTCAAGCTCAAGCAATTACCCAAGATGGCACGCGAGTTCTGGTTAATCTTCCCAATGACCCTGAACTCCTGGACATTCTCACAACCAACAATGTGGACATTGCTGTTTTGCCCCAAAGCAATGATGGCTTCTGGTTCCGCGCCCTCAGCAGCTTGTTTGTTCCCATTGGCCTCTTGGTACTGCTCTTTTTCCTGTTGCGGCGTGCCCAAGCGGGTCCTGGCAACCAAGCGATGAATTTCGGTAAGTCACGGGCACGGGTACAGATGGAACCCCAAACCCAAGTGACATTTAATGATGTGGCCGGGATTGATCAGGCCAAGCTGGAACTGGGTGAAGTGGTGGAATTCCTTAAGTATGCCGATCGCTTCACGGAAGTCGGTGCCAAAATTCCCAAGGGTGTCTTGCTGGTGGGTCCGCCAGGAACAGGTAAAACCCTCCTTGCCCGTGCCGTTGCCGGTGAGGCCGGTGTTCCCTTCTTCTCAATTTCGGGTTCTGAGTTTGTGGAAATGTTCGTTGGGGTGGGGGCCTCACGGGTGCGCGACCTCTTTGAACAAGCCAAAGCCAATGCCCCCTGTATCGTTTTTATTGATGAGATTGATGCCGTTGGTCGCCAGCGCGGTGCCGGTCTGGGGGGTGGCAATGATGAACGGGAGCAAACCCTCAACCAGCTGCTGACGGAAATGGATGGCTTTGAGGGGAATACGGGCATCATTGTTATTGCTGCAACCAACCGTCCGGATGTTTTGGATGCAGCACTGTTGCGTCCCGGTCGTTTTGACCGTCAAGTGGTGGTGGATCGCCCCGATTACAAAGGTCGCCTTGATATTCTCAAAGTCCATGCCCGCGGCAAAACCCTCGCTAAGGATGTGGATCTCGATAAAATTGCCCGCCGTACGCCCGGCTTTACGGGTGCGGATCTCTCAAACCTGCTCAATGAGGCGGCCATTCTTGCAGCCCGCCGTAACCTCACTGAGATCTCAATGGATGAGATTAACGATGCCATTGATCGCGTGCTTGCGGGGCCGGAGAAAAAAGACCGCGTCATGAGCGATCGCCGCAAGAAGTTAGTCGCCTACCATGAGGCGGGTCATGCCCTTGTGGGCGCCCTGATGCCAGACTACGATCCCGTACAAAAAGTGAGCATCATTCCTCGGGGACGGGCAGGGGGCCTGACCTGGTTTACCCCCAACGAAGATCAGATGGATTCGGGTCTCTACAGCCGTGCCTACCTACAAAACCAAATGGCCGTTGCCCTTGGGGGTCGCATTGCTGAGGAAATTGTCTTTGGCGAGGATGAGGTGACAACGGGGGCCTCAAACGATCTGCAACAGGTGGCGCGGGTGGCACGGCAAATGGTGACCCGCTTTGGCATGAGCGATCGCCTAGGGCCTGTGGCTTTGGGACGGCAAACGGGGAATGTCTTCCTTGGCCGCGACATTATGGCGGAACGGGACTTCTCTGAGGAAACCGCTGCCACCATTGATGACGAAGTGCGCAACCTAGTGGAGCAGGCCTATCGCCGCGCCAAAGAGGTGTTGGTGAACAATCGCCACGTCCTTGACCAAATTGCCCAAGTACTCATTGAAAAAGAGACAATCGACGCTGAGGAACTCCAAAGCATCTTGGATCGCAACGACGTCAAGATGGCAACGATTCCCTAGAATTGCCCTTTGCGATCGCCCCAAGGGTCGTGCTAATGTAGTATTCCTTGGGACTGCGGGCATGGTTTAATGGTAAAACCCTAGCCTTCCAAGCTAGAGACGCGGGTTCGATTCCCGCTGCCCGCTTAGGACTCAAAACCGCCAAAACCAAACTATCTAGGGCATTTCAGAGATGCTGAGGGGCTCTCTAAGGGTCTTAAATTTCAAACTGGATTTAGAACTCTATGGCGTAGGGCTCAGCCCCGTAGGCTAGGACAGCGCTTCTGGAGGGATTGATGATTCTCACTGAAAATCTGAATGTCCTCTGGGCCAGCGTCCTCTTTGAAACCCTCTACCGTTTGGGACTGCGGACAGTGGTTCTCTCGCCGGGATCGCGTTCTGGACCGTTGGCGATCGCGGCGGCGGCCCATCCCCATCTTGAGGCTTTGCCAATTCTTGATGAACGCTCGGCGGCGTTTTTTGCCCTTGGCCTTGTTCAACAGCAGGGACGACCTGTTGCCCTTCTGTGCACTTCAGGCACTGCGGCTGCCAATTTCTACCCGGCCATTATTGAAGCGAGCCTCAGTCATTTGCCGTTAATTGTGCTGAGCGCCGATCGCCCCCCCGAATTGCGCTTTTGCCAAGCGGGGCAAGCCATTGATCAGGTGCATCTCTATGGTCATGCAGTACGTCACTATCGCGAACTCAGCCTGCCGGAACTCCCCCTGCTGCCCTACCTACGGCAAACCCTCTGCCATAGCTGGCAAACTGCCCTCTGGCCAGATCCGGGGCCAGTACATTTGAATATTCCTCTACGGGATCCCCTTGACCTACGCTCTCAGGCCAATTTTCATGGGGAACTTCCAAAAGGCTTCTTTGATCAGGTGCAGCCCTTTGTGCCGCCTCGGGTTGTCACCTCTCTCCCTTGGCAAACATGGCAGCAGATGCAGCGGGGCTTGATTATTGCGGGGCCCAGTCATGGGGTGGATCCTCTGGCGGAAGCTGCCGCGATTGATCGCCTGAGTCGCTTTCTGCAGTGGCCAGTGCTTGCCGATGCCCTCTCCTCAGCGCGGGGACTGCCCCACGGGATTAGCCATTACGATCTGCTGCTGCGAGATGCCCACCTTCGGGAATATCTGCGTCCTGAAGCGGTGATTCAACTGGGACCGCTGCCCACCAGTAAAGCCCTGCGGGAGTGGCTGAGTGCCTGCGATCCGCTGATTTGGTGCCTTGACCCTACGGGTGATAACAACAATCCCCTCCATGGCCGCTGTCAGATGTTGGCGATCGCCCCCCAAGCAGTGGACTGCCCCCCCGACCCCCTGCCCCCTAACCCCTACCTCAAGGACTGGCAAGACCAGGATCAACGAGTGCGGGAGCAACTGAAGCGGACATTTGAGGCCATTGATTGGTTCTCTGAGGTCAAGCTGATTTACCATTTGCCCCAGTGGTTGCCATCGCAAACGGCGATTTTTGTTGCCAGTAGTATGCCCGTGCGCGATGTTGAGAGTGTCTGGCAGGGGAGCGATCGCCGCCATCGCTTTTACTTTAATCGGGGCGCCAACGGCATTGATGGCACACTGTCCACTGCCTTGGGGGTTGCCCATCGCGGTCAACCGACCCTGTTGATCACCGGCGACTTAGCCTGCTTGCACGATACCAATGGCTGGCTGATCACACCCCAGTTTCAAGGGTGTCTCACCGTGCTGCTGATCAACAATAGGGGGGGTGGTATTTTTGAGCATTTGCCGATTCGCCAGTTTGATCCGCCCTTTGAAGCCTTTTTTGCCACCCCACAGCAGGTCGATTTTAGTTACCTTGCCGCTGCCTATGGCATTCCCTACCACTGTCTCAAGGATTGGGCGGATGTGGAGGCACAGCTGCGCCAGACCCCTTGGCCAAAGATACGGCTTTTGGAATTTAGGAGCGATCGCCACCGCAACGCCCAATGGCGACAGCAGGTACTCGCCCATCTTGGGGGTTAAGTGTTGCGCCTTTAATGGCTGTGGCCGTGGTGGTGGGAAAGCAACCGCTCTTCAAGGGCAGCAATTTGGTTATAGGCGGCTGTGAGTTGCGCCGTGAGCCGTTGAATTTGAATCTCTGGACTCAGGGGGCGATCGCCACTGAGGTGACGCACCTGGCCATAGTCATCATCCACAAGAATATCCTTGTGCTCCGGGGTACTCACCAAGGGGCGAGGTTTTGGCAGGGGGGGCTGCTCCGCAGGGGTGGTCGGCAGCGGTTTGAGCCGCCCTTCCTCTAAGGCCTTAGAAACCTTTTGGTTGAGTTGTTCCACGATCTGGTAGAGGGCATCAATTTTGTTACTCAGAACCAGAATCTGCTTATGTAATAAGTCCACAGGTCAAATCCTCTCGCAGTGGAACGCTGTAGTTGTCAACTCAACGGCCTCTTGGGAAAATAGAGAAGTGGGAGGCCACTCCCCCTAGGCACTAGAAATACGCTGGATAAAGCAAACATTTCCGCGGGTGGCAGCTACCTAGGATTGGGGGCAGAGGGTGCGGAGACTGAACTTTCTTAGAAAGTTAGGAATAGCAATCCCTACCATAGATGACTGAGATCCAGCCTAAGGAAAATCCCCAGACAATGGCAACTTTTTCAAGAAGACTTAAGCCCTAGTAAACTTTTGTAAATATATGGATCGTTGTCTACCCGTTGAACGCCTGCTGATGGAGACATCCGGTGGAAATTCAGCGCCTGACCCTAAAAAACTTTAAGACCCACCGCGATCGCACCTTTGAGTTTATGCCCGGTGTCAATGTCATCTGTGGTGAGAATGGCGCAGGCAAAACCAGTCTTTTTGAAGCGATCGCTTGGGTGCTCTTTGATGCCAGATCGGGCTATGGCAGTGGCTTTCATAAAGCCATTATTCGCAGGGGCACTCAGCGGGCCGAAGCCATCGTCCAGTTTATCTCCGCAGCCGATGGTCGCTCCTACATCGTACGCCGCAATACGCAGACGGGCTACTCAATTGTTGACCCCCAGGTGGGGGAACTGGGTCTGCCCTTGCGTGAAGATGTCCACGCTTGGTTGCAGGAACACCTCGGTATCCGCAGTGCCTTTCCCCTCAGGGATCTCTTTGAGCAGATCATTGGCATTCCCCAGGGAATGATGACAGCGGACTTTCTCAAACCACCAGCGCAGCGGCGCCAAATTTTTGAACCCATTTTGCAGGTGAGTGATTATCGTCAAGCCTTTGACAATGCCCTTGCCCTCGTGAATTTTTCCCAAGAGCAGGTGGCATCCCTAGAGCGTCAGTTGGCTCTCCAGAACCAGGAACTGGCCACGCGATCGCAGTATGAACAACAGGCAACCGCTTTGGCTGCGGAGCTAGAGCGCGATCGCCAGCGGTGCGAGGAATTACGACAGGAATGTCAGGCCTTGGCCGCTAAAAAACAAGAATACGAAGCTGCCGTTGAAACGCTGAACCGTCTTCAGCAAACCTGCGAACGCCTCGAAGCCCAACTGCGTCAGCAGGAGGAATTGTGTCGCGATCGCCAGCGCCAGTTGACCGCTGCCCGCGAAAGTCAAGCCCGCTGCCAGCAATTGCAATCCGACTACGATCGCTATCGTCAGCAGGAAGCTTGCTACCAAGAACTCGAGCAGCAACTACGGGAACGGGCTACCCTTGAGCACAAGATTCGCACACTAGAGGAGCAGCAACAAAAGCTAGCCACCGAATTGGCCAGGATTGAAAGCCAACGCCAAGCGATCGCCACCATTGCTAGCCAACTTGCGGCCCTAGAACCCCAGATTGCCGATGCCGATGCCCTCGACGCCGAGATTGCTCCCCTTGAGGTACGTTACCAGCAAGCCCAACAGGCAGACCAAGAATTGCGCCACCTCAAGCAACAGGCGGCAACGCTGCAAACCCGCCTTGAGGAAATTGACCAACAGGTGCAGGCCCTAGAGCAACAGCGTCCCATAGCCGCCACCCTGAGCGCTAAACAAGCACAACGGGAGCAACTCCAAGCCCAACTCAACCATGCCGCCGCCGCCCATGCTTTGGCCGCCACCCTGGATCCCATTCTCAATACAGCTCAACGCCAAGCCGCGGTCAGCGATGCCCTTGTGACGGCAGCCATTACAGGCCTCACGGCAGCTCAGCAATTTTCCCTCGTTGCCGCCGCTATTCAAGAGGGGCTAGGGGCACTCCAACAGCTTCAGCAGAACTATCACTGGCTTTTGGATCAACTCACGGCACTGCGACACACCCTCACCGATCCCGCAGCTCTTCCTGCCCTCAACCAGAGGTTAGAAGAGTTAGAAGCTGAGATTGCCCTGGCTGCCGCAGCAGAGCGATCGCTCCTGCGCGCCCAAGCCCTTGAGGAGGAACGCTGCCGTTTGCAAACAGAGCTTAGACAGTTGGGCGATCGCCAGCAAGCCCTAGAACCCCTAAGCCAAGAACTGGCTGATCTCGAAGGCCGAGTGGAGAAATTACGTCAAGAACGAGCCAACCTTGGTCAACCCCATGCCCAGCGACAACTGTTACTGGAGCAGCAGGCAGCAGCCCCCCAACTGGAAGCGGACTACGAGCGTTTGTGCAGCGAACGGGCCAGCCTACAAGCTCGCCTCACTCCCCTCTATAGGGAACGGCACCACTATGCCACTCTCGAAGCGCGGCGGCAACAGCTGAGTGATGAACTGGCTAGAGGACGTTCCAGCTATGATACCTATCTTCAACATCAGCAGCAGGCGGCCCAAGTAGAGACCTATGAAGCTGCCCTGAGGGCAGCAACCCAAGAAGCCAATGCGTTAAAAGGCGACCTTGCCAAAGCTCAAGCAGAGTACAAAGCCCAGGCGCAGGGGGTCGATTTAGCCGCTTTGGCAGCCGTCCGCGATCGCTACGAGAGCCTAGAGCGGGAGTATCAACGGTGCCTTGGTGCCATTCCCGAAAAGGAAAAGCAGTACCAAAACTGCCTTGCCACCCTCCAGCATCTTGATGACGTGGCCGCCGCCAAGGAAACAACACTGCAACATCTGGCAGCGGCGCGAAACCACCACCATCTCATTGAGACCGCCCGCAACATTTTCAGGAGGAGCGGTCCTCGGGTCAGTGAAGCCTATCTGCACACCGTTTCTGCCGAAGCCGATCGCCTACTGCGGGAGCTCCTCAACCGTCCTGACGTGGCACTCCAATGGACATCGGACTACGAAATTCAAGTGAATGAAGGCGGTTACTGGCGGCCCTTCAAAAGCCTCTCAGGAGGTGAGCAAATGTGTGCTGCCCTTGCGGTGCGCCTCGCCCTGCTACGGGTACTCGTGAACACCGACATTGCCTTTTTTGATGAGCCAACCACCAATATGGATCAGGTGCGCCGCCAACAACTGGCCGAGAGCCTCAGCAACCTCAAAAGTTTTCATCAACTTTTTGTCATTAGCCACGATGAAACCTTTGAAGCTCTCACCGAGCACACAATCCACCTGGAGCGATCGCTCCTTTAGGCGTAAGCGGTGTGGAGTGCCCACCAAATCAGTCCTGCAATAAAGCCAAGAATCAAGACCGCAGAAATCGCAATCATCGCCGGGCTGTCGGCACCATCAAACTTCATAATGCCGCGATTAAAATCCGTGGCCATAGGAATAGACTCCAAGCATTATTGAATCCACAGTAACCCAATTAATTTTAGGCTGCTTTTCTGGCAGTGGACCTAAGGATAACGAGTTGTTACGATTGAGACCCCTCCGCAACAGACTACCAACGCTCACCATGCCCTAGGGACCGGCTGCCCAACGGTAGAGGGTGGGGGTCCCCCCTAGGAGCTCAGCTGTTGCAGTAGCCATAGCCAACTCCCCAAAAGCCAACGCAAGCCTTGCCAGCGGCGGGATCGCCCCAAGGCAATGACCTCTGGTAGATCAAAAAGCTGGTACACTGCCTGTGCCCGTTGCCACTGCCGTCGGCGCAAAAATCGCCATGTTCCCGCCAAGATAAACTGGTGAAAAAAGTCACACTGGCAGTGCCGTAGTTCCGCTGGTGAGAGAAGAGATAAATCAGCGGCGGCTGCAAAAATCCGCCCTAGAGTCGCCAAGGTCTGGGCTTGGAACATTCCCATCGTCAGGGCTTGATCGTGGATCCTGTAGGCCGCGGTGGCACAGGGAACCGTGTAAACGCCCTTTTGGGCAAAGAATCGTAGCCACTGATAGAGGTCTGTGGCTTCGCCATAGGTGGGATCAAAGTAGCCGACCGCATCGAGGAGCGATCGCCGCCAGATCAAGGCTGGAAACCGCACCAAGGAGGAATGACGCAGCAATTGCCTAAGGGCTTGGGCCGGGGAGAGCCATTCCTGCCGGCGGGGTATCTGCCGTCGCAAACAGCGCTGATGGGAATCTACCAGATGCACCCCAAAGAGAAAGACATCAAACTGGCTACCGTACTGACTGAGGGTTGCTAGAATCGTCGTGATGCCTTGGGGTAGGAGGTAATCATCATCGTGCAACAGCAGGATAAACTCCCCGCAGGCCTTGGCTAAACTCGTATTCCAGTTGGCTACCATGCCTAAGCGTTGGGCATTGTGCTGGTAGTGCCAGTGGCCTGACCAGGGAGCGAGCAAATCGTCTACGGCTGTTCGCGTAGCAGAATCATCGGTAATGACGATTTCCACTTGATCGTGGTATTCACGGGGCAAGGCTGCCACCACTGAGCGCACTGCTGCCACCAGTCCTTGGGGGCGGTTATAGGCGGGAATGCAAACACTCAAGAGGGGGACTTTGTGCCATTTTGGCAAACTTGCACAGTTTGTTGCATAATCCATCGGCGTTGTGCGTTCACTCAAAGGACTCTAGGGCACTGTTTTCGGAGCGATTGCTATGACTTCTGCCACTGTCGATCGCCAGCGTTTGCAAGCGGCCTTGGCTTGCCTCAACCTTAGTTTAGAGGCAGAACTCACCCAATATCGCTGCCATCGCATGGTGCAAGCCCATTCCCCCTTTGAGATGCCCCCGGTTGATCCATCGGCGATCGCCCCACCAGCGAGTGTTCCCCCAACCGCTGTCGCAGAACCTGTTGCACCAACCGTTTCTCCCGTTGTTGGTTCCTTAGCTGTGACCCCTGAGACAGCACCCACCACCGATGAACACGTCAATGAGGGACGTGCGGATCCATTTTTTGAGTTTGATCCGACAGATTTAGCAGAACTGTTACCCCAGTCCTATTCGAGTGATCCCCCTGCTTCCCCAACGCCAAGCCGAACAAAGCGCCCCTTTGCCTCCACTCGTGAGCTGCTCAAGCAGGCACGCAAAAATCAACAGCGTCCTTGGTGGCAGCGGCGGGAAAGCAATCGTCAACATCTTGTGCAACGCTGGTTAATTGTCGTTGGCATTCTTGCCGGGTTGAGTGGCGCAGCCCTGGGATGGTTCAACCGCCGACCCGCTCCCGTCGCCACTAAATCCCCCTCCCCCCCACCTTCAACACCAACAGCAGAATCACCGCCGCCCCCCATTGGCCCTGATATGACGGCACGGGAATTTGCTGATGTCAATCGCAGCACCCTCGCTCAATTGGAACCGGTGGCCAGTCCAGCTCCGAGTGCATCACCCACCCCTACCGCCAGCCCAACCTCATCTGAACCTGAACAGAGAATGCAGATCTCTGTTGAAAAAATGCCCAATGGCTACTATGTGCTGGCTCCCTACAAGGAACCTGCGGACCTAGAAAAAGTCAAAACCGTCGTACCCGATGCCTTTTTGGTGGGGAATGGCGATCAAACCCAGATTCAACTGGGGGTGTTTGTGGATGAGGCCTCTGCCCAAGCAATGGTCAATCAGGTGCGCGATCGCCTCTAGGGGAGAAGCCAGCGATCGCTGGGATGGCCATATCGTTCTTGCCACTGTGACCAAGTGACATTTTCCCCCTCTAGGCGAAAGGGGTAGGGAGCGTGACTCCACCAGTGGTTATCCTCCAGTCTCAGGGTCTGCAGGAAGGCTTCCCCCTTGAGGGTCGTCAGGAGTGGCTCCTGGTGGCTGCCAATCCAATTCCCTTCTAGGTGCCAATCTTGAGACCGAATCGTGACTTCCTCGCCAGTTTCGGGTAGGGTGAGGGTTCGCGGCGAAAGATCGCGGACGCCAATTTGTGCCCCTTGGTTTTGCCAAATCCAGTTGCGGCGCAGGGTCACATGGGCCGCCGCCCAACCAAAAATGCCAGGGGTTTGCAGATAGTTAGGGGCGACGCTGTAGTTATAGGCAATTAAAGAATCTTCAATTGTGACTGGACCCGTGCCCGCCTCTAGAAAAAGACCGACCACGGCATTACCGACAAATTGCGATCGCCGAATCTTGACGTTTTGATTATCGGTGTCAAGCCACAGACCGGCCGCTTGATTCCCAATGGCGCGGTAGTGATCAAAGACGGCGCGGCGCAGATGAAAGTACTTCTCCCCCGCATCCCAATCGTAAAAGCCTGCCCATCCCCCCCGCCAGTTATTCCCTTGGACAAGCACCTGTTGCACCGTGAAGTCCTGCAAATGAACCCCCGCCATGCCCCGCCAGCCATTTTGCAGAAACTGGGTTCGCTCCACCCGCAGGCGATTGCTCTGGTGACTTTCGAGGCCGCCCCAATTATTTGCCCAAAAAGTACAGTCTTTGACCTCAATGTCATGGCTGCGTTCAATGCGCACCGCTTGGGTAAATGTGCCGCCATAGTGTTCAAAGCGTAACCCCACCAAACTGATCAAACCACTGTTTAAAATTCGTAAAGCCTCACGGTGAACAGCGACTTCTAATTCACTGGGTAAGACGCCGGCAGGCAGTGCCACATACAGTTGCTGCTCTGTATCATCCACGTAGAAATCATTGCCCTGCAACTCTAGGAAGGAGAGCCGCTGCCGCAGGGGAGTCTTTTGCCACCACACCAGTTCGCCCCGCTGTGCCACTGGGGGTAAGTCAATATCAAACGCTGTCCAGGGATTACCCGAAAAGCCCCAAGCCAATGTCCAAGGGTGACGGTAAATGGTGAAGTTCGGGGTACTAGAGACCGCTTGCCAATCTGACCATCGTTGACTGCCGCGCAAAATCACGCGATCGCCCGCCTTAGCCAGCAGTCGAAGGGGCGTCTGCCGATGCCGAATGGCTCCTAGGGCCTCCCGATAAATCCCGCCATGAATGTAAATATCTATGGGGCGATCGTGGGCCTGGGCCCACGCCAAGGCAGCACCAATAGTGCGAAAAGGGGTTAGCGGCATTCCCTTGCCCACATCACTGGCTTGGGGATCGGCGGGATTGACTTCTAGGGCTAGGGGTGAGGCCGAAATTGCCGCAATTTTGGGTTGCCCCATCAAGAATAAAACCATCACCAGCAGGATGAACAGCAGGGGTTGGCCCTTCATGGCCGCAGCGGACGGGCTAAATAGGGCACCCACAGGGCGATCGCTGCCACAAAGATCAGGAGCAAGCCCAGGGGCATCTCAATGGATTGCCAAAATAAAAATTTTAGGGACACTGCTTTTGCATTCTGTACGGAAAAGAGGGCGATCGCCCCACTGCTGATCATCCAGAGTAAAAAGAGTAAAAAGCGACGCATTTACTTTTTTCTCTCGGCTTGTTCTGCTTGGCGAATCATCTCCTCCGTTTTATGGTAGCGGTTATAGGTGGAAAACCCCCTAAACATTCCCTTGAGAAAGCCATTCAATTGCTCGCGGGTACTGGCACTTGCTGTGCTCAAAGGTGCTGGCAAAAAGCGATCGCCAAAACCGACAAAGACAAAGCCAACTGCCAGTAGGGGGAAAATCACGTCTTTGACACGCATAGAGCAAACCTCCACAGGATCATGAGGGAATTGAGAGGACGCGCTCACAGGGAGAAAGGATAACTCGTAGTTTCTAATGTGCCGCAGGACTGTCAATCATTTTCAGCCTATGCAAAACCTGGCGATCGCGGTTGCGAAACATTCATCACCAGAATTGCCGACAAAAATGTCAATAAAAATAAACCGTGAAAATACCCATGAAATCTCTGGGAAGGTTGTTGCTACTATAGTAGGCAAGCCATCGATACCCCAACATGCCCTATGGTCAACACATCCCCATCTTCCTCTCGCAAAGCACTTACCGTACGGGGTAGAGCCGCTAGCCCCACAGAACGGGCCATTGTTGCTTCCGGTTACGCCAGTATCGATCAAGTGCGGGAAGCTATGAACACCGCCCGCAAAACTGGCAAGTCCCTAGTAGCCGTGTTGCAGGAGATTACGGGCACCACGATGCCCCCCGATGTGTTACGCCAGTACCACAAACAACAGCTTTTTGAACTCAAAGTCATCTATGGGGTTGATTGCCTCGATCCCGAACTCAATCGTTTCCCCACTGAGCAAATCGAGGAACTGATTGCCACAATTGTACCCATTGACACCTGCCGCACCTACCAAGTCATTCCCATTGCCAAGCACCTGGATGCCGACCCCCCCTATCTGTTGGTGGCGATGGTCGATCCCGACAACCTCCAAGCCATTGACAACCTTACCCGTCTGCTGCGCAGTCATAACCTCACCCTCAAGCGGATGGTAATTACCCTAGAGGACTACCAACGCCTCATTGATCCGATTCTCAATAAGCAGGTGGCAGAAACCGCCGCCAGCAAAAATGCCCCTGCCGAGATCGGTGACCTCAACATTGAAGAAGACATCGAAGCCATAGGCGGCCTCGAAGAGGTGGCAGGGGAACAGGAAGTTGACCTCGCTGAAGCCTTAAGGGGGGCAGAGGATGCGCCCATTATTGCCCTGGTGAACAAAATCCTAGCCAAGGCGCTCACCGAAGGGGTCTCTGACATCCACGTCGAACCCCAGGAGGAATACCTGCGGATTCGTTTCCGCAAAGATGGGGTGCTCCACCAAGCCTTTGATCCACTGCCAAAGAAAATCGTGCCAGCGGTAGTTTCTCGCTTCAAGATCTTGGCTGACCTCGATATTGCGGAGCGGCGTGCCCCCCAAGATGGTCGTATCCGCAAAATGTTCCAAGGGCGACGGGTGGACTTCCGCGTGAATACCCTCCCCAGCCGCTGGGGTGAGAAAGTGTGTTTGCGGATTCTCGATAACTCCGCCACTCAATTGGGTCTCGACAAACTGATTACCGACCCTGAGAGTCTTGCCATCGTGCGGGAAATGACCAAGCGCCCCTTTGGTCTCATCCTCGTTACAGGTCCGACGGGTTCAGGGAAAACCACCACCCTGTACTCAGCACTCGCCGAATGTAATAGCCCCGGTGTCAACATCAGTACAGCAGAAGACCCGATTGAATACACCCTGCCGGGCCTGACGCAGGTGCAGGTCATTCGGGAAAAGGGCATGGACTTTGCCTCAATTCTACGGGCCTTTCTCCGCCAAGACCCCGATGTCATTCTGGTGGGGGAAACCCGCGACAAGGAAACAGCAAAAACCGCTATTGAAGCTGCCCTGACGGGTCACTTGGTGTTAACCACCCTGCACACCAACGATGCGCCGAGCGCGATCGCCCGCCTTTCGGAAATGGGAATTGAGCCTTTCATGGTTTCCGCTTCCCTGATTGGTGTCGTGGCACAGCGCCTCATGCGGCGGGTATGCAGTGAGTGTCGCATTCCCTACACCCCTACCCCTGAAGAACTAGCCCGTTTTGGACTATCAGCCTCTAAGGACGTTAACCTCACCCTCTACAAAGCCAATAAACTCACACCCGAGCAGATTCAAGCGGCCAAAGCCAGTGGCCAACCCATCTGTAGTAAATGTGGTGGCGTAGGCTACAAAGGACGGGTTGGTGTTTATGAAATCATGCGGGTGACCGAACGGCTACAACGCCTGATTACAGAAGCTGCCCCCACCGAGCAAATTAAAGAAGCCGCCGTCGAAGAGGGGATGAAAACCCTGTTGGCCTACAGCTTGGAGCTTGTTAAACAGGGACTGACAACCTTTGAGGAGGTGGAGCGGGTGACCTTTACAGACACTGGGCTAGAGGCAGAGCTGAAAGCCAAGCGGAAGAGCTCGCTGACCTGTCGCGGTTGTGGTGCTGAACTGGCGCCTGAGTGGTTGGATTGTCCCTATTGCATGACTCCCCGCTTTCTAGATTAAACCAGCAGTGAAGTTACAGGAAACTAAAGCTAGACAGTAACCTTTTAACGACCAAACGAGGAGCACCCTATGGAGTTGATGATTGAGGATCTCATGGAGCAGGTCGTGGCCAACGGTGGTTCAGACTTGCACATTTCAGCAGGTATCCCCCCCTACGTACGCATCAGCGGTAAATTAACCCCAATGGATTACGAGCCCCTTACCCCAGAGCAATGCCAGCGCCTGATCTTCAGTATGCTCAACAATACCCAACGCAAGCACCTAGAGCAAAACTGGGAGTTGGACTGCTCCTATGGCGTGCGGGGTTTAGCCCGGTTCCGCGTCAATGTCTATAAAGATCGGGGGACCTATGCCGCTTGCTTGCGGGCTTTGAGTTCCAAAATTCCCACGTTTGAGCAGTTGGGCTTGCCCAACATTGTTCGCGAAATGAGTGAGCGGCCACGGGGCTTGATTCTGGTGACTGGGCCGACGGGATCAGGGAAAACCACAACCTTGGCGGCAATGATTGACCTGATCAACAAAACCCGCGCTGAGCATATTCTGACGATTGAAGACCCGATTGAGTTTGTCTATGAACCAATCAAGAGCCTGATCCACCAGCGGCAGGTGGGGGAAGACACCAAGAGTTTTGCCAATGCCCTACGGGCAGCGCTGCGGGAAGACCCCGACATTATCCTCGTGGGTGAGATGCGCGACTTGGAAACGATTCAGCTTGCCATCACAGCAGCGGAAACAGGTCACTTGGTCTTTGGTACGTTGCACACCAGTTCAGCAGCACAAACCGTTGACCGCATGGTGGATGTGTTTCCCCCTGAGCAGCAACAGCAAATTCGCGTCCAGTTGTCCAACTCCTTGGTAGCCGTCTTTAGCCAGACACTGGTTCCGAAGAAAAATCCCAAGCCCGGTGAATTTGGACGGATTATGGCGCAAGAGATCATGGTGGTTACCCCTGCTATCTCCAACCTGATTCGCGAAGGCAAGACGTCACAGATTTATTCGGCAATTCAAACGGGTGGCAAGCTGGGGATGCAAACTCTTGAAAAGGTGCTGGCCGATTATTATCGTGCCGGCATCATCACCTATGAAGCAGCAATGGCCAAGTCTTCGCGTCAGGACGAGCTGCAACGTCTTATTGGTAGCGGTACACCGGCGGCAGTAGCACGCTAGTGAGTCATCATTGAGAAGGGGTATTGGGTCATGGCAACCTACGAAGTGCGGATACGGGATGCCGAAGGCAAGTACAGGACTGTCCGCGAAGACGCTGCGACACCACGGGAAGCACGTATGGCCTTGCAATTGCAAGGGGTACAGGTTTTGGAGGTCAAGGAGGCGAAAAAATTCACCCTCCAGTCCGACCTTGACCTCAGCTTCCTCGCGAAAATTACGGTGAAGGATCGGGCCATCTTTGCCCGCCAGTTTGCGGCACTGGTGAATGCAGGCGTGGCCTTGGTGCGCGGGATCGGTGTATTGGCGGATCAATGTACCAACCCAAAACTGAAAAAAATCCTCATGGCGGTCAACAATGATATTCAGCAGGGGAGTACCCTAGCCGATGCCATGCGCCCCCATCCAGAGGCCTTTGATAACTTATTTGTGGCCATGATCCAAGCGGGGGAAACGGGGGGGGGTTCTCGACGAAGTGCTCAACCGTCTGTCAAAGTTACTAGAGGATCAAGCTCGCCTCAACAACCAGATTAAGTCTGCTTTGACCTATCCCGTGGTGGTGGGGCTGCTGGCGGTGGGCATTTTTCTAGGGATGGTGATTTTCCTGATTCCTGTGTTTGAGGGAATTTTCAAGCAGTTGGGGGGAGAATTGCCTGCCTTTACAGCCATGATGGTGGCTCTTAGTCAATTCCTGCGCACACCTCAGTACATGGGGTTGCTCATTGTTGCTATCGTGGCTTTGGTTGTGGGGATTCGCTTCTACTACAAGACCCCTAATGGCCGCCTGACGATTGATGGCTTGCTGCTCAAGTTACCTCTCTTTGGCGATTTGGTGGAAAAAACGGCGGTGGCACGTTTCTGCCGCACCTTTGGTTCCCTGTCTCGTTCTGGGGTGCCCATTTTGCGCTCCCTTGAGATTGTCAGTGCCACAGCCGGTAATCAAGTGATCTCCAATGCCATTGACCGTGCAGCCAAAGAAGTCCAGACAGGGGGGATGCTCAGCCTTGCCCTGCAAAAGGAACGGGTCTTTCCAGTTCTCGCGACCCAGATGATTAACGTGGGCGAAGAGACAGGGGAATTGGACAAGATGCTGATGAAGGTGGCCGACTTCTATGAAGATGAAGTGGAACAGGCAGTGAAGTCCCTGACAAGTGTGATGGAACCCTTGATGATTGCGGTATTAGGGGGTATGGTAGGGTCAATCCTGGTGGCGATGTACCTGCCCATGTTCAAGATCTTCGATCTGGTCAAGTAAGCTTTGCCATGGCACATCTGTCCCCGTCGCGAACCCACTACGACATCCTGGAGGTGGCCCCCACGGCCTCGTTGGCAGAGATTCGCCGCGCTTATCGGGAAAAGAGTAAGCTCTACCACCCTGATACGACGACCTTGCCGCTGGCGATCGCCCGCGAGGAGTTTCATCGCCTCAATGAGGCCTACGCAGTGCTGACTAACCCAGAGCAACGGCAGTGGTATGACTTGCAATTGCGCCTGCGGTCACAGTCAAAACCGCTAAGCACGACGGCGATAGGTGCCTCTTCCCGCGCTCAGGGGTCTGTGCGTTCCACTGCTGTGCCGACCGACGATCGCCCCCTCTCGCCGGGGGAGCTATTTGCCCTGTTTATCTTGGGGCTCACCTTTGTCAGCTGTCTGGTTCTGGCGGTGATTGTCGGTTTGTCCCAACAGGGGCAAGAATGGATCTTGCAAATTGTCAGTCGCATCTCAGAGGTCGGATGAATACACTGCCTAACCCCCAAACTCCCCTCTACAACCATGGCCTGCCCCAAATTGAAGCATGGCTACAGCAAAAGGGCTGTGTGCGGGACGAAACAGATATTCACTGTTGGGAGTTAGAGTATCCCCAGTGGTCAGCTCGGATTTGCTTGGATATTGAGGAGCTACAGGTGGTCTACCACGATCGCCTTGAGGGCAGTGTGACTCAGCGTTCTTTTAAGTACTCCTGCCCCCGTGCTGAGGTGGAGGAGGCCATTTTTGCGGGTCCTTAGTCCTTAAATGCCCACAGACATCATCGTGGCATTGCAGGGGCTGCTTCTTGGCTGGCTTGATCCTTAATCCGCTTCAGGCCAAAAATCCAGAGGATTTGATCTTCAATGGCTGCTGCTTGCTCTTTTGCACCTGCTTTTAACAGCAGTTGATGGGTCATCATCAGCTTCTCAATTTCAGCCACTTGGGTGCGGACTTCTTCCTCTTCCAAATAGAGACTCTCGAGGACTGCATTCAGGTCGGCTTCGGGATCTGCCACTAAGCAAGCCCCTTCCACCACTACGGATTTGAGTTGTCCTTGGTATTGCCGCAACAGGCGGCGAATTGTATAAGCAGTAATGGGCAATAATTTTGCCATGTTGCCTTCCCCCAACTTTTATGTCGGCATCTTAAGAAGTGATAGAAGTGATTTCCCACTGTCTATTTCCACCCCTGGGCAAGTCTTGTGGGGGATCAACAGGGGATATAACTATTCCTTTCTTTAAGGATTGATTTACCGTACGTTATTATTCTATGAACTCTGCAACTCGGGGATCATCCGTGATCCCACGTAAAAGCCCTTTTAGATGTGATTTAGATCACACAAAGCGTGATATTATCGGCATTTGAGAATATCGTAAATTTATGTGAAGAAACTGTAAGTATTAAAAAATATCAAGAATCTAAGAATCTCTATTTCGAATGGCGTAGTTGCCAAATGCTACGGCCAATCTGCTCAAGGGCAGTATCAATGTCTGCCTCTGTGGTGGTGCGCAGCAGACCAAAGCGCAGCGAGGCACGGGCAAGGGTAGGCGATCGCCCCAAGGCAAGGAGAACATGGGAGGGGGTAGGTTTTTCACTACTACAGGCTGCCCCCGTTGAGAGGGCAACATAGGGATAAATGGAGCGCAGAAGGACATTGCCGTCAACCCCAGCAATACTGACATTGAGACAGTTGGGCAAACTCTGTTGCCAATCACCATTGAGATAGATATCCCCCAGGGAAACCAACCCCTGCCACAGTCGTTCCTTGAGATGCCACAAGTAGGGAATATCCGTTGCTTGACGTTCCTGAGCCAGCTGCACCGCTGCTCCAAAGCCGACAATGAGGGGAGTGGCTAAGGTTCCCGATCGCCAGCCCTGTTCTTGAGGACCGCCGTGGAGTTGAGGCGCCAGTTGCACGCGGGGGCGATCGCGCCGCACATAGAGGGCACCAATACCCTTGGGTCCATAGAGTTTGTGGGCAGTCAGGGACATGAGATCCACCTGAAGCGCCTGAACATCCAAGGGAATTTTGCCCAGGGCCTGGGCGGCATCAGTGTGGAAGAGTACCCCGCGATCGCGACAGCGGCGACCAATCTCAGCTAAGGGTTGCAGCACGCCAATTTCATTGTTGGCAGCCATCACAGACACCAAGAGGGTCTCGGGCGTAAAGGCTTGCTCTAACTCAGCGAGATCAATAAACCCTTTCTCATTCACCCCCAGATAGGTCACCCGAAAGCCCAGGGACTCCAAATAGCGGCAGGGGGCAAGCACCGCATTGTGTTCCGTCTGTACGGTAATGATATGGCGACCGCGACTATGGTAGGCTTCCGCCACCCCCTTGATGGCCAAATTGTTGGCCTCGGTCGCACCACTGGTAAAAATTATCTCCTCTGGATGGGCATGGATGGCTGCGGCAATGGTTTCGCGGGCAACATCAATGGCGGCAGCGGCCTCCCAACCGTAGGCATGGCCACGATTACTGGGATTACCAGGGCGATCGCTAAAATAGGGCAACATTGCTGCTAACACTTGGGGGTCCACCGGTGTAGTGGCTAGTCCATCTAAGTAAATTGGCCTCATTCCCAATCTTCCCAAAAACCCTCGCAAGCAATCCCCCCTCACTGGCCAGTCAGGCAACCTAGGGGTAGAAGGCGCCAAGGGGGGCTATATTGGAAATGATAGAGATTTTCCCAGGGTTGGCCGAGCGTTGCGACGCGAAAGCTAGCCAGATGATTGTCCCACTAGCCCAACAAGCTAGAACGGGACCGGTTGTTCCCCCAACCGTAGCCTAGGGAGGCATGCGTGACTGGTAACGGTCAGGTGTGAAGCCCTCCCGACAATGTAGCCCGAACCGCAAGGTTGAAGCTGAATCCGTGAGGAGGAAGCAACTTCACCAGTGTCAGGTGATAGGGAACTAGGCTTGAGGGTATGGTGAGCACATGCGAAGTGATGTCAGAAGCCTCGTCACAGACCAACAGGCCAAAGACACTGATAGGCCTGAGCCAAAACGGCAAATGGATAGGCTACATCGCCCGCTCGTCGGTGTACGGGGACGTCAATCCATCGGGGCACAGTCACCACCTAACCCCTCGTGTCATCTGGTTGGAACGCGGTAAGCCCGTATCCTCGCCTTGAACACTCAAGGCAGGCAAACCGTAAGGAATGCTGATGGGGGTGCGGGTATGGGATGCAGGAGAAAGCGAATGCCGGTCTGTAATGGACCGGATAGGGGTTGAGGAGACAATCCAACATCACCCCGCCCGAAAGGGAGCAGACTTCCTGCTGGTCTCTCTTTGCGAGATAGCCTGTAGAACCTCTTGAATGGAGACAAGGCAAATGGCAGTGGAACAAACCACTGGTGCGGTCACCAACCAAACGGAAACAAGCTGGCACAGCATAGACTGGGCCAAAGCCAACCGTGAGGTAAAGAGGCTGCAAGTGCGTATCGCAAAGGCTGTGAAGGAAGGACGCTGGGGCAAAGTGAAAGCTTTGCAATGGCTCCTGACCCACTCGTTCTACGGCAAAGCCCTCGCCGTGAAACGGGTAACTGACAACTCGGGCAGCAAAACACCTGGTGTGGACGGGATAACCTGGTCCACACAAGAGCAGAAAGCCCAAGCCATAAAGTCCCTCAGGAGAAGAGGCTACAAACCCCAACCCCTGAGGCGGGTATACATCCCGAAAGCAAGCGGCAAGCAGCGCCCGCTAGGAATCCCGACAACGAAGGACAGGGCAATGCAGGCATTATATGCCCTAGCTCTAGAACCTGTCGCGGAAACCACAGCGGATCGGAACTCATACGGGTTCCGTCAAGGACGGTGCACGGCAGATGCTGCCGGGCAGTGCTTCACTGTGCTAGGCCGATCTGACTGTGCAAAATATATCCTTGATGCTGACATCACCGGATGCTTTGACAACATTAGCCACGAATGGCTACTAGACAACATCCCGCTGGACAAAGAGGTTCTGCGGAAGTGGCTTAAATCTGGGTTCGTCTGGAAACAGCAACTCTTCCCAACCCATGCTGGGACACCTCAGGGAGGGGTAATCTCCCCAATGCTGGCCAATATGACCCTAGATGGGATGGAAGAATTGCTGAAGAAACACCTCAGAAAACAAAAAGTCAACCTCATACGATATGCAGGCGACTTTGTCGTAACTGGTGAATCAAAGGAAACCTTGGAAAAGGTTACAACTGTAATCCAAGAATTCCTCAAGGAAAGGGGCCTTACCCTATCAGAAGAAAAGACAAAGGTCGTTCATATCGAAGAAGGATTTGACTTTCTTGGATGGAACATTCGCAAATATGGTGAGAAGCTTCTCATCAAACCTGCGAAGAAGAACATCAAGGCGTTCCACAAGAAAATCCGAGACGCACTGAAGGAACTCAGAACAGCCACCCAGGAAGCTGTGATAGACACACTCAACCCAATTATCAAAGGCTGGGCTAACTATCACAGAAACCAGGTTTCCAAAAGAATCTTCAACAGAGCGGATGACAATATCTGGCATAAATTATGGCGATGGGCAAAACGTCGGCACCCAAACAAACCAGCCCGATGGACAAAGAACAAATACTTCATCAAAATCGGGAATAGGCACTGGGTGTTTGGCACATGGAAAAAGGACAAAGAGGGAAGGTTACGGTCCAGATACCTAATTAAAGCCGGAGATACTCGAATCCAACGTCATGTCAAAATCAAGGCAGACGCCAATCCGTTTCTCCCAGAGTGGGCAGAATACTTTGAGGAACGCAAGAAACTCAAAGAAGCCCCTGCTCAATATCGGCGCATCCGCCGAGAACTATGGAAGAAACAGGGTGGTATCTGTCCAGTATGCGGGGGTGAAATTGAGCAAGACATGCTCACTGAAATCCACCACATATTGCCCAAACACAAGGGTGGTTCTGACGACCTGGATAATCTTGTCTTAATCCACGCCAACTGTCACAAACAGGTGCACAGCCGAGACGGTCAGCACAGCCGGTTCCTCTTGAAAGAGGGGCTTTGAGAGGCCTGAGCCGGATGTGGGGAAACTCACAAGTCCGGTTCTTAGGGGGCGGGGATGGCAGTAATGCCTCCCTGCTACCCGGCGATGAGGCAGCGAACTCATAATTCGCCATAGGCTGGTTCGACTCCAGCACCCTGGATCTTTTAAGCCACGGGAGGCCAATTGAGCGATCGCCTTCCGCTACACTGAAAGAAGTTTCGTGTCGCAAATTTTGCCATGAGTAGCAGCTACAAACCCCAACAGGCCTCCGACAAAAACCTTGAAGCCATGCGCAAGTTTGCGGAAACCTATGCCAAGCGCACAGGAACCTACTTTTGCTCAGATTTAGGGACAACGGCAGTTGTTCTTGAAGGATTAGCCAAACATAAGGACGACTACGGCTCCCCATTGTGTCCCTGCCGCCATTATGAGGACAAAGAAGCAGAGGTGGCAGCCGCCTACTGGAACTGCCCCTGTGTACCCATGCGCGAACGGCGGGAGTGTCACTGTCTTCTGTTTCTAACCCCGGATCATCCCTTTGCGGGTACGGCTCAAGAGATTACCTTCGAGCAAATTCGCGAGGAAACCAATCGCTTTGCGGCTTCTTAGCGTGCATCCTATCGCTGTAGATGCCTGCAGGCACGAACTGACGGGTGGGAATGTGGCCAAAAATTTCAAGGGTTCTAGGGGTATTATCCACAGGCACGAGGGTAGGCCAACTGCTCTGCTGATTTCCTCTCCCCAGATGTGGCTGTAAGCGGTATCAATGTAGAGATTGTAAAGATTGTAGTCAAGGGGCCCCTTGCCGAAGGTGATTGATCAATCGAGGGATAAAACACCGGCATTGCCAGTGCGGAGGCAAACCGTAATGGCATCTCGGACATGCCTACAGAGGAAGATAATCTGATCTGTGGCATCGCGAGCAGAGGAACTCGAAGTCCTGTAGTCAGCAACGTTTAGACCTGTCACGCTGATAATTGTGCAGGTTGCAAAAGCAACGGTCGGTGGAGCTAGGCCGCTGGCGATCCCGACCAGGGCCCTAACATGTCGCTGCACCCTTCACAAGTCTTTAAGAACAACCCAGGCCGATGATCATCGCACCATAGGTTAAATAACGCCATCGGCAGTCAACAAGGCTTTGTAGAGTCCGGGTCGGCGATCGCGAAAGAAGCCATAGGCCGCCCGTAGGCGCTCAATTTCACCTAAATCAAATTTATGAACAAGCACAGCTTCCTGGGAGCGATCGGCTTCGGCCACCAGATCTCCCCTTGGATTGGCAATAAAGGAACTGCCATAAAATACTTGGCCCCCCTCGTTACCAACACGGTTCGCTGCCACCACTGGAATCACGTTGGCCACTGCATGGCCAACCATCACCCGTTGCCAAGGGTCTTTAGTGTCCAGGGTGGGATCATGGGGTTCACTGCCAATGGCGGTGGGATACACTAGCACCTCTGCCCCCATGAGGGTCATTACCCGTGCTGCCTCAGGAAACCACTGATCCCAGCAGATACCGACACCGATTCTGCCGTAGCGGGTGCGCCAGACCCGAAAGCCTGTATTTCCCGGTCGAAAGTAAAACTTTTCCTCATAGCCGGGGCCATCGGGAATATGACTTTTGCGATAGACACCGAGATTAACGCCCCCCGCATCAATCATGGCCACACTGTTGTAATAGACGGTACCCGCCTTTTCAAAAAACGAGACTGGAATCACCACCTCCAGTTCCCGCGCCAAGGCCTCAAAGTGGGCGATCGTTGGGTGTTTTTTTACAGGGTGTGCCCGCTGAAAGTGAATCTCCCGCTCTTCCTTACAAAAATAGTGCCCCTCAAATAGCTCTGGCAGGACAATGAGCTGGGCTCCCCGTTGATGCGCCTGCCGCACCAAGTCACTGAGATGCAGGATATTGGTTTCAACGTCATCGGTCAGTTGAGCTTGAATGGCAGCAACGGTCAGTGTTCTCATAATTCCTGCTGAGTAATGCAATGGAAAGCGCCTCCCCCTTCTAAAATGGTCCGTGCGGGCAGGCCAATGGTTCTGCGACTGGGAAAGAGCTTGGCGATCGCCTCAACTGCTTTGGCATCCGCCTCCACACCGTAGGTGGGAACAACAACAGTAGTATTGGCAATATAAAAATTCACATAACTGGCAGGCAAAATCTCTCCCTTTTGACTGGTTACCCGCCCCGGTGAGGGCACTGGGATCACCTCTAGGGAGCGCCCCTTGGCATCCGTCAGGGTTTGCAACTGCTCATAAATCGTCCGCAGGACATCGCAGTTCGGATCCTCAGGGCTTTCAGCCAACATACAGACCACGGTTGCGGGAGCCACAAAACGCACCAGGGTATCAATATGACCATCAGTGTGATCATTGACCAGTCCCGATTCAATCCAGAGGATTTTGCTCACGCCAAGGGCAGGCTTGAGGCGGGCTTCCACTTCTGCACTGCTTAAATAGGGATTGCGGTTGGGATTGAGGAGGCACTGGCGAGTGGTGAGGCAGGTTCCTTCGCCATCTACTTCGATCGCTCCCCCCTCAAGAAATAGGGGCACGCTACCATAGGGTATCCCCATCAGGAGGGCTAGGCGGATGGCCAAGTCACTATCGCCAGCCAGTTGATACTTTTTGCCCCAACCATTAAAGGGCAAACAGAGGAGCCGTCGCTCCCCCGCCTCATTGATGAGGCCCACAGGAGCCGTGTCCCGCAGCCAAATGTCACCAAAGGTCAGTTGATAAAATTGCGGGTTAAGATCGCTGAGGTAGGAATGGGCAGTGGCTTTTCCTGTCTCATCCAGCACTAGAATTTTCAGTTGCTCGCCCCGACATTGACCCGTGACCGGATCAGGGTCAGCGATCGCCCGACACAGGGCAGCAAACTCGAAGCGCACCTGCGGTAATAACTCCCCCCACAGATCTTCGTGACTGGGGAAAGCTAACCAACAGGCGCGATGGGGCAGCCACTCAGCGGGCCGAAAAAAGAGGGACATGAAGAGCGGTTAGCCCTTTTTGTTCGTCTTAGGCGTAGATTTAGGGGCGGCTTTTTTCCCTTTAGCGGTTTGCTGAGGTTTAGTACCGCTGTATTTACGGCGGAAGCGTTCCACCCGCCCTTCGGCGTCAACAATTTTCTGAGTACCGGTGAAGAAGGGGTGGTTGCCTGACCAGATGTCTACGTGCAGTTCTGGTTTCGTGGAACCAACCGTCATAATCACTTCACCATCGCAATAGACTTTGGCTTCGGGATACCACTGGGGATGAATGTTTGGTTTTGGCATAGGTGTCTCACCACAAACGAGAAGTCAAAAACAAAATTTTAGCGTTTTGAGTATTGGGGGGCTTTGCGGGCTTTGCGCAGACCGTATTTACGCCGCTCCTTAGCACGGGGATCGCGGGTGAGATAGCCTTCCGTTTTCAAGGGCTTGCGATTTTCGATGTCCAGTTGGCAGAGGGCACGGGCAATCCCTAGACGAATGGCGTCTGCTTGCCCTGTCAGACCACCCCCCGTGGCATTGACATAGATATCGTAGCTATTTTCAAGTCCAAGGGTTTCAAGGGGGGCTTTCACCAAGTTGAGATAGATAGGGTTATTTTGCAGGTAGTCAGCCCCATTGCGGCCATTAATCCACAGTTGACCGCTACCGGGAATCAATCGCACCCGCGCTACCGCCGACTTACGGCGACCGGTTCCCAAGTAAACCACCCGCTTAGACTGATCAGCAATCTGCATTGTTAGGCTCCCGGAATTGTGTTAATGGTCAAAGGCTGGGGTTTTTGCGCTTGGTGAGGATGCTCTGGGCCAGCATAAACTTTCAGCTTGGTAAAGAGTTTGCGGCCCAGGGAATTTTTTGGCAGCATCCCCTTAACAGCGTGCTCAATAATCCGCTCCGGAATACGGGCTTGGAGTTGATCAAAGGTTTCAATTTTCATGCCGCCGGGACGGCCGGAGTGACGACGGTAGAGTTTTTGGGAGCGTTTTTTGCCGGTGACGGTGACTTTTTCGGCATTGATGACAATCACAAAGTCACCCGTATCCATGTGGGGGGTGTAAATGGCTTTGTTTTTGCCCCTGAGAATGCGGGCAATTTCTGCGGCTAGCCGACCCAACCGTTGATCAGCGGCATCAATGACATACCACTGGGGAGCAAGGTCATCCACAGCGGGCAGTGGTGTCTTTACGGTACTGGTCATCACAAACTCCATAGTTCTATGCAATGGACAATTCAGGGCAAACAGAGGCTAACTGGAACTGGGGCATCGCTTCGGTGCACAGGGCCAGAGGGAAAGGTGATTCAGGATAGCCCACCCCCAATAGACAAAGACCGCTGGGGGGTGCAGCATACTTGACAAGGTGGCGTTGCTCCTGTTGCCAAATTTCCGTAAAACTGGCGGGCGATCGCTGGCCTTGTCCCACCTGTACCAAGAGACCCACCAACAGGCGCATCATGCCGTAGAGAAACCCTGAAGCTTGTACCTCAATTTCCACAAGGGCACCGCGCCGCTGGCAACTCACCGCCTGCACCTCCACCCAAGAATGGGCACGATTGGAGCCAGAACGGTGAAATGCGCTGAGGTGATGCCGCCCCACCAATGGCTGAAGCACTGCTGCCATTTTTGCCACATCCAAGGGGGCATAGTAGTAGTGCCATGTCCAAGGCCGCAGAAAGATATTGGGGCAGGGATCGGTATAGAGGGTATAACGATAGCGACGCCACAGCGCTGAGAAACGGGCATGCCAGTCAGGCGGCACCGCCGCCGCAGCACGAATCACCACATCAGCAGGCAAGCGAGCATTGAGAATCCCTGGCCAACGATGAACGGGAATAGGCGAGTTGACCGTGACATGGGCCACTTGACCGGCAGCATGAACCCCTGTGTCCGTGCGCCCTGCTGCAACAACAGAGACGGGATGATTGACAACACTGGCGATCGCCTGCTCAATCACCTCCTGTACCGTGCGCTGTCCCACTTGCCGTTGCCAGCCGTGGAAGTGGGTGCCCTGGTACTGAATGAGCAGTGCCAAGCGTTGGCCGCTCTGGGAAGGTGCGATCGCCGTCATCATTGCCTGCTACACCAGCTCAATGACCGCCAATTCGGCATTATCACCCCGTCGCCGCACACTGCGGATAATACGGGTGTAGCCACCCTGGCGATCGCCATAGCGCTCTGGGGCTTGGGCAAAGAGAGAATGCACCAGTTGCTTATCGTAGAGATAGCCCAGGGCACGCCGGCGGGCCGCCAAGGAGCCATCCTTAGCCAAGGTGATCATCCGCTCTGCCTCTGCGCGGACAGCCTTTGCCCGCGCTTTGGTGGTGGTAATGCGGCCATGGCGAATCAGCTCAGTGGTTAATGCCCGCAGCAGCGCTTTTCGTTGATCCGCTGGTCGTCCTAGTTGGGGAACCCGACGTTGGTGACGCATAGGTAAACCTCATTCAATCTCTCTAGTTACGGGCAGCTTTTTGGGGCGGTAGCGTAATTCCCAAGTGTTTTTGCAGTGCTTCGATCACTTCCTCAGCCGACTTTTGACCGAAGTTTTTGATCTCCAGTAGCTCTTCTTGGGAGTACTCAAGAAGATCGGCCACCGTATTCACTTGGGCACGCTTGAGGCAGTTGTAGGCACGCACTGACAAATTCAGTTGCTCAATGGGAATCTGCCCCGTTTCGTCATGGTCGTCGGTGGCGGTGGCCTCAGAGGTGTGTAGGGGCACTTCCTTCAGGGGGCTAAAGAGATCGACAAGGATGGTTGCCGCCTGATTGAGGGCATCTTGAGGGGTCAAGCTGCCATTTGTCCAGATTTCCAGCTTCAGGTAGTCTTGGAGCTGGCGATCGCCCTCAGCACCGGCACTGCGCACAGAATCAACGGTGTAGTTCACCCGCCGCACAGGCATAAAGACAGCATCCAATTGGAGATAGTCCAAAGCAAGGCGATCGTCGCGCACCCGCTCCACCGAGCGATAGCCACGATCCTTTTCAATCTTAAATTCCATCTCCAAGGTTGCCCCTGGCATCAGCGTGGCAATATAGTGGTTGGGGTTGACCACCTCCACTTCAGAGCCAAGTTGCACCATACCCGCGGTAACCGTCAATGGCTCATTCTCAGGGGCTTGAGCAAAAAGACGACCCATTTGGGGTTCTGAGGTGTGGCTGCGAATCACCAACTGCTTCATTTGCAGCAAAATGTCCATGACATCTTCGCGCACACCAGGAATCGTCGAAAACTCATGATTGACGCCCGCGATTCGCACCGCTGTCACAGCACTACCGGGCAAGTTGGAAAGGAGAACCCGCCGCAGGGCATTCCCCACCGTAATCCCTTGACCGGGAGCAAGGGGATGCAGGGCAAATTGGCCGTACTGCCCCTGATCCTCCTCAACCCGTGTTTCCAAGCATTCAATTTGATACGCCATAGCTGTTCTCCCAAGTGACCCACACCAACCTAAACCCGCCGCCGTTTGGGGGGACGGCAACCATTGTGGGGAATGGGGGTCACATCCCGAATGAGGGTAATTTCTAGGCCTGCGGCTTGCAACGCCCGAATGGCTGTTTCTCGACCGGAGCCGGGACCACTCACCATGACCTCAATTTGCCGCATCCCCTGATCAATGGCACGGCGAGCCGCATTATCAGCAGCAGTTTGGGCTGCAAAAGGTGTGCCTTTTTTGGCACCTTTGAAACCACTAGAGCCAGCAGAGGCCCAAGCAATCACCTCACCATTGGGGTCGGTAATTGAGACAATCGTGTTATTAAATGTGGACTGAATGTGGGCAACGCCACTGGGGACATTGCGCTTTTGCTTACGAGGGCCAGAGCGTTTTGCAGAGGGTGCCATAATCTATCCAAACCGTGAATCAGGTAGCAGGAGCGGAAAAACTTATTTCTTGGCGGCGGGTTTTTTCTTACCAGCCACAGTGCGGCGACTACCACGACGGGTGCGAGCATTGGTACGGGTGCGCTGACCACGAACCGGCAATCCAAGGCGATGCCGTCGCCCCCGATAGCAGCCAATATCCATGAGCCGCTTGATATTCATGGCCTCAAGGCGGCGCAGATCCCCCTCCACTTGGTACTCGTCAATGGCAGCCCGCAGTGCCGCAATGTCGGCATCCGTTAAATCACGGGTGCGTGTATCAGGGTTGACACCCGTTTTTGCCAAAATTTCCTTGGAGCGGGTTAAGCCAATGCCATAGATGTAGGTCAGGGCAATTTCAATGCGTTTGTCGCGGGGTAAATCAACACCAGCAATACGAGCCATGAATCTAGTTCCTATGTGTGCAACAACAGTGGGTTACCCTTGGCGCTGCTTGTGTTTCGGATTGGTGCAGATCACCATAACCCGGCCACGTCGCCGAATGACGCGGCATTTTTCACAAATACGCCGTACCGATGCTCTTACTTTCATATCAGTTGCTCATGTAATCGCAAATTTTATATCTTAGCAGAGTGGTCAGTAAAGATCAAACTACTTTTTGCGCAGGCGATAGGTAATCCGCCCCTTGGTCAAGTCATAGGGGGTCAATTCTACCTTGACGCGATCGCCCGGCAAAATCTTGATGTAGTTGCGGCGAATCTTACCAGAAATATGAGCAAGGACATTGAAGCCATTGTCCAGATCCACGCGAAACATGGCGTTGGGCAATGACTCGGTCACTGTCCCTTCAATTTCAATGGCATCCTGTTTAGACACGGTTCACCTCCCCAATACGTGCTTGAATGGCAGCAGTTACCTCTTCGATCGTACGCGTTCCATCAATGGGCACAAACTTGGGATGACTCATGTACTGTTGAATCATCGGTAGGGTTTCCCGCTCATAGACCTGTAGCCGCTTAAGGATAGTTTCCGGTGTATCATCGGAGCGCTGCTGACCGTTGACAGCTTGCTTGGCGCGATTTAGAGCGCGTTCTTGGAGAATCGCAGCGGGCACATCTAAAAAAAGCAAGTAATCATAGTCTTGGTGAATGCTTTTGAGCATCTCCTCAAAGACCGCTGCTTGTGCCCCATTGCGGGGAAACCCGTCCAAAAGCCAACCCGCAGCCGTATCTGGCTGTTGCAAGCGATTGGCCACCATATCCACAATCACCTGATCGGGTACCAGTTCACCGCGATCCATGTAGCTTTGAGCCTGTTGACCGAGGAGGGTGCCGGCAGCTCGCTCTGCTCGCAGAATATCCCCTGTAGAAATATGGGGAATGCCCAAGAGCGTGGTGAGAATTGCCGCCTGTGTCCCTTTGCCCGAACCGGGGCCACCAAACAAAATTAAGCGCATTACTGCTTCACCATCCCCTCATAACGTTGAGAAATCACATAGGTTTGAATTTGTTTTGAGGTGTCAATGGCCACCCCCACCAAGATCAACAGGGAGGTCGCCCCCAGGCCTTGGAATGTTGTCACTTTGGTTGCACTCTCGACTGCTGTGGGAATAATGGCCACCAGACCCAAAAAGATCGCCCCTAGGAATGTCAAGCGGTTGAGAACCCGTTCTAGGTAATCAGACGTGGCTTTCCCCGGTCGGATCCCCGGAATACTGGCGCCCATTTTTTTCAGGTTTTGGGACATATCCACGGGGTTGACCACCAAGGAGGAGTAAAAGTAGCTAAAGAAGAGAATCAACAGCAAATAAAAAATTACGTATAGCCAGGGTGTTGGCCCTGCCGGAGAAACATAACTTGCGAATCGAGCCACGAGTTCGCTACGGGTAAACTGGGCCAATGTGGAAGGCAGAATCAGGACCGCCGAGGCAAAAATAATCGGCATCACACCGCCTTGGTTTAAGCGCAGGGGCAGGTAACTGGTTTGCTCGCGGTAGAGCTTACGCCCCACTTGGCGACGTGCAGAAACAATAGGGATGCGGCGGGTCCCCTCTTGAACGAAGACAATGCCGACAATCATGGCTAAAAAGACAGCCACAAGGATAGCAATGCCGCCAATGTTGCCACCACTTTCTGCGAGGGCGATGGTTTGGCCCACCGAGGCAGGTAAGTAGGCAACAATGCTCAAAAAGATCAAGAGGGAGGCACCATTACCCACCCCTCGCTCAGTAATCAATTCCGAAATCCACATCACCACCATTGAGCCAGCGGTAAGGCCAAGGACAATCTCGGCTACAAACCATGGCCCCGGGTGTAAAGCGGCACCGGGAATTGAACTGACAAAAATGGCAATGCCAAAGCTTTGCAGAACTGCCCAGCCCACCGCAACGTAGCGGGTAATTTGGGAAATTTTGCGGCGGCCGGCTTCCCCTTCGTCCTTTTGGAGTCGCTCCAAGGAAGGGAGAGCAGCAGTCAGCAACTGCATGATGATGGAGGCGTTAATATAGGGCAGGATACCAAGGGCAAAAATGCCAAGGGCAGAGAGACCACCCCCTGCAAAGATGTCGAGGAAGCGAATCACGGCATTATCTTGGACGTTCTGGGCAAAAACAGCGCGATCGATTCCCGGAATGGGTAGATAGATACCAAGCCGCACCAGAATTAGTAACCCAATGGTGATCAAAAGCCGCCCCCGCAGACCGGCTGCTTGAGCCATCTGCATAAACGTTTCCTGGGCAGTGGGTGCCTTGCCGCGATTCACAATCATACTGGGGTTCCTCTATTCACTGTCGGCAGCAACGGAGGTCTCCACACACACCCCACCAGCGGCTTCAATTTTGCTGCGGGCACTGCCACTAAAGGCAGCAGCATGAACCTCCAACTTAACATTGAGCTCACCATCCCCCAACACCTTGAGGGGATACTTGGCAGTGGTGAGAATGCCAGCCTCAAGGAGGGATTGAACCGTCACTACACTATTGGCCGGTAGGGTATTGAGACGACCCACGTTGATCGTAGTGTAAACCTTCCGCTTGACGAGGGGAAAGTGCTTGAGTTTGGGGAGACGACGGTAAAGGGGGTTTTGACCGCCTTCAAAGCCAGGACGAGTGGGGCGACCGGAACGAGATTTTTGCCCCCGCATACCAAAGCCGCCGCTGGCCCCTTGACCTGCGGCAATACCCCGACCAATCCGCCGTTTGCGCCGTCGCGATCCCGCTTGGGGGTGCAGATCTTGAAACCGCATGGACAACTCCTAACTATTTGCTATAGAGGTTTTCAATGGGGATTTCCCGCTCTTCGGCAACTTCTTGGAAGGTGCGCAAGGCCGCAAGGGCTTCGAGGGCGGCACGGGCATTGTTGAGGGGGTTGCTGGATCCCAGTTGTTTGGCGAGTACGTTGCGTACCCCGGCTAGTTCGAGAACAGTGCGCACAGAGCCACCCGCAATTACGCCGGTTCCGGGTGCAGCGGGGCGAATCATGACACGGGCAGCGCCGCCTTCGCCAAAGGTGGGGTGGGGAATAGAGTTGGATTTAGTGATCGGAACATCAATCAGATGCTTTTTGCCATCAGCGACGCCTTTGCGCACTGCACCAATAACATCGGCGGCTTTACCGACACCCACACCCACTTGACCACGCTCGTTGCCAACGACAACAATGGCACGGAAGCTGAGCTTCTTACCACCTTTAACCACTTTGGAGACGCGGCGGATCTGAACTACTCGCTCTTGCCAGTCCGTTTCTTTTTCAACTTTGCGGGGGTTTTTACGACGATTTGCCATCGGGTCATCCTCTAAAAGTCTAATCCACCTTCACGGGCGGCATCCGCCAAGGCCTTGACACGCCCATGGTAAATATTGCCACCGCGATCAAAGACAACACGCTCAATGCCAGCGGCTTTGGCCCGCTCTGCAATC
This sequence comes from Thermosynechococcus vestitus BP-1, assembly GCF_000011345.1. Taxonomy (NCBI): domain Bacteria; kingdom Bacillati; phylum Cyanobacteriota; class Cyanophyceae; order Acaryochloridales; family Thermosynechococcaceae; genus Thermosynechococcus; species Thermosynechococcus vestitus. The sequence continues at coordinate 80,748 of NC_004113.1, read as the reverse complement.
AGTCGCCCCACCGCAATGGAGGCGGCACAGGTGCTGCCCTTCCCTAGCTTTTGCCGCAGTTCTGGCTCAAGACTGGAAGCAGCGACAAGAGTATGATGCCGGGTGTCATCAATCACTTGGGCATAGATGTGTTGATGGGAGCGAAAGACAGCGAGTCGGGGGCGATCGCTGGTCCCTTTGACTTTGCGGCGAATGCGCTGGTGCCGACTTTGGCGAGCCGCAGTACGAGTTTGCTTCATCTATTTCTTCCCTGTCTTACCAACTTTACGACGCACAAATTCACCCATATAGCGAATGCCCTTGCCCTTGTAGGGCTCAGGGGGACGCACGGCGCGAATACGGGCAGAGGTGTTGCCGACCAGTTCTTTGTCAATGCCGCTAACGAGGACAATTGTCCCCTGCTGCACTTTTTTACCTTGGTTGTCTTCAATTTCTAGGGTAATGCCCTCAGGGGGCACGATCTCAACGGGGTGACTATAGCCCATACTGAGGACAAGGGTTTTACCTTGGAGCTGGGCACGGTAACCCACCCCTTGAATCTCGAGCTTTTTTGTAAATCCTTGGGAGACACCTTCTACCATGTTGGCCAGTAGCGTGCGGCAGAGGCCGTGGCGTTCTTTGGCAGGTCGAGAGTCATCGCGGCGTTTGACGACAATTGCTTCGCCCTCTTGGACAACATTCACTTCAGGGGGAAAAACGCGACTGAGTTGACCCTTAGGGCCCTTGACCGTGACCTGCTGCCCGTCTAGGGTGAGGGTGACATTCTTTGGCAGGGGGATGGGACGCTTGCCAATACGAGACATGTGGGACTTCCTCCGAGCTTACCAAACGTAACAGAGTACTTCGCCGCCAATGCCCTGCTTCCGTGCCTCGCGATCGGTCATGATGCCGTTAGAGGTGGAGATGATGGCAATGCCGATGCCACCGAGCACCCGGGGCAACTCACGGGAGTTGGCATAGACGCGCAGACCGGGCTTGCTTACCCGCTTGAGCGCAGTAATAATCGGCTGGCGCTGCTTGCCGCGATATTTTAGGGAAACCACAAGATGCCGTTTGACACCGTCCCCTTGCTCTTCAAAATCGCGAATAAACCCTTCCGCTTTCAGCACCTGCGCAATACTGCGGGTCATGCGCGTGGCCGGAATTGTCGTGGTTTGATGACGCGCAAGGTTTGCGTTGCGGATGCGAGTTAGCATATCGCCAATCGTGTCATTTACTGCCATAGTTGCTCCTTAAAAATCTGCCTCCGGCGTTAGTTCTCACGGAACGGCATGCCCATTGCTTTGAGCAGGGCACGTCCTTCTTCATCAGTATTGGCAGTGGTGATGATTGAGACATCCATGCCGCGAATTTGATCAATATCGTCGTAGTTGACTTCGGGGAAAATCAGTTGCTCACGCAAACCTAGGGTGTAGTTGCCCCGGCCATCAAAGCTTTTGGGGTTGACACCGCGAAAGTCACGAATACGTGGCAGTGCCAAGTTAATCAAGCGGTCCAAAAAGGCATACATGCGCTCGGAACGCAGGGTCACGGCAACCCCCACAGGCATACCTTTGCGAATTTTGAAGCCAGCGATCGCCTTCTTGGCACGGGTAACCACCGGCTTTTGGCCTGTAATTGTGGCAATTTCCGCCAGTGTGGCTTCAAGGGCTTTGGCATTTTGTGCCGCTTCACCCAGACCCCGGTTAACAGTCACTTTGACAATCTTTGGCACTTGGTGAATATTTTTGTACTGGAATTGCTGCATGAGCTGCGGCACAACGGTTTTGTTGTAGTGGTCTTTGAGGCGTTGGGACATGGGGCTTCTCCTAGGGGCGTTCTCTGGGCTGGGTCAGAGAGGGCAAACAAGTGAGACCTAATCAATGATTTCACCAGTTTTCTTAAGCATCCGTACCTTACGACCATCTTCGGTGTAGGTATAGCAGATGCGGCTGGCCACGTTTTGCTTGGTAGAGTAGAGCATCACCTTGCAACTGTGAATCGGGGCTTCTTTGGTGATAATTTGCCCTGATTCTCCCTCTTGGCGAGGCTTGAGGTGTTTCGTTTTCAGGTTGACCCCTTTAACAATCACCTGACTAGTTTTGGGGAAGACGGCGAGGACTTCACCCACTTTGGCTTTGTCACTGCCGGCGATGACTTGAACCGTATCCCCTTTTTTGACGTGCATACGATAGCGCACAGGCTTTTTGTTTGCTTTCTTGGCCGCCATTAGAGTACCTCCGGTGCCAATGAAACAATTTTTGTGAAGTTTTTATCCCGCAGTTCGCGAGCTACAGGGCCAAAGACACGGGTACCGCGAGGGTTGCCATCTTGGTTGATCAAGACAGCGGCGTTGTCATCAAAGCGGATGCTCATGCCACTTTCGCGGCGAATGCTTTTGCGGGTGCGCACAATGACAGCGCGAACTACATCGGATTTCTTCACTGCCATATTGGGGGTGGCATCTTTGACGGTGGCAATGATCACATCGCCCACACTACCGTAGCGACGGTTACTGCCCCCGAGCACACGAATGCAAAGGAGTTTTTTGGCGCCGCTATTATCAGCAACATTGAGATAGGTTTCCTGTTGAATCATGGCTGGTTCTCCTTAGGCAGTGCGAGGACTGAGAATCTCGGCAATGACCCAACGCTTGGTGCGACTGAGGGGGCGGGTTTCCCGAATACGCACGCGATCGCCCACTTTGGCTTCGTTGTTTTCATCGTGGGCTTTGTAGCGGCGGGTTTTGACGACAATTTTGCCGTATTTGGGATGGGGGGCGCGGTTTTCGACAGCAACGACAACGGTTTTTTGCATTTTGTCGCTGACAACAACGCCAACACGTTCTTTAACTGCCATTAGCCTTGGCCTCCACTGCGGCGACGTTCATTCTCAAGGGTTAAAAGCTGTGCCAACTCGTGGCGCAGATGTTTAAATTGATGGGGCTTGACCTCTTGACGGGTGGCTTTTTTGAAGCGCAGATCAAAGAGTTCTTTTTTAATAGCGGCAATGCGATCGCTCACCTCTTGATCACTTAGTTGGCGCAGGTCTTTCATTTTCGTCAGTGCCATTCTTAACCCTCCTGTTGTTGCTCTTCTTGATTGCGCACCAGAAAACGGGTCTTGATCGGCATTTTGTAGGCAGCAAGGCGCATGGCTTCGCGAGCAACCTCCTCTGTCACACCGGCAATTTCATACATAATGCGACCGGGTTTGACCACCGCCACCCAGTACTCCGGCGATCCTTTCCCTGACCCCATCCGTGTTTCTGCAGGCCGCATCGTCACGGGCTTGTCGGGGAAAATGCGAATCCAGATTTTGCCACCGCGGCGGATATAGCGGGTCATGGCGCGGCGGCCGGCCTCAATTTGCCGTGCAGTGATCCAAGCAGGTTCAAGGGCCTGAAGGGCATAGTCGCCAAAGTGGATGGAGTTACCGCGACTGGCAACCCCCGTCATGCGACCCCGCTGCTGTTTGCGAAATTTTGTACGCTTTGGACTGAGCATCGCTAGCTTCCCTGTTAGTTAGAGCGATTTTCAAATTGGGGTAGACGGCGCTGCGGACTACGGCGAGTGGCTTCCCGTGGAACTGCTTCCGTTTGTCCCGGCAGAACTTCACCCTTAAAGATCCACACTTTCACGCCCAAAATGCCGTAGATCGTGCGGGCTGTGCGGTAGGCATAGTCAATGTCTGCCCTGAGGGTATGCAGCGGAACTCGCCCTTCCCGTGTCCACTCGGTGCGGGCAATTTCTGCCCCATTCAGGCGACCCGCCACTTGGACTTTGATCCCCTCAATACCTGCTCGCTGCGCCCGCTGAATAGCTTGGCGCACAGCCCTTCGAAAGGCTACCCGTCGCTCCAGTTGCTGGGTGATGTATTCCGCCAAGAGGCTGGCCTCAGCATCCACTCGGTTGACTTCCACCACGTTCACCTTGATCGTGCGGTTAGCAGGAAGCATCTGCCGCAGTTGCTTGCGCAGTTCCTCAATCCCTTGGCCGCCTTTGCCAACGACGACACCAGGACGGGCAGTGCGAATTTGCAACTCCACTTGATCGGCTTTGCGCTCAATGCGCACCTCAGCAATGCCAGCATTGGCCAATTGCTGATTAATAAACGTGCGGATGCGGTGATCCTCCTGCAAGAGCTCAGGATAGCGATCGCTATCGGCGTACCAGCGGGAGCGATGGTCTTGTGTAATGCCGAGGCGAAAGCCAATTGGGTGAATCTTCTGTCCCACGGTGGTATCCTTTTACGATTCGTCAGCAGTGTTTTGGGGGGCCACAGCAATCGTGATGTGGCAGGTGGGTTTGCGAATTTGGTAAGCGCGGCCTTGGGCACGGGGACGGAACCGCTTCAGGCAAGGCCCTTGATCAGCATAGGCCTGGCTAATCACTAAGGTAGCGGGATCCAAGCCCAAGTTATGGGTAGCATTGGCTGCCGCCGATCGCAGAACCTTGGTAATCGGCTCACAGGCACGATAGGGCATAAAGCGCAGCATAATGAGGGCATCGCGGTAGGTGCGACCCCGCAGTTGATCTAATACCCGCCGCACCTTGTGGGGTGACATGCGGACATACTTGGCGCAGGCACGGGCAGTAGGAGAAGAGGTAGAAACCATAGACGGTTATCCCAGACGCGAACAGGAGAATCAATGGCGGGCTTTTTTGTCGCCCTTAACATGACTGCGGAAGTTGCGGGTGGGGGCAAATTCCCCCAGTTTGTGACCCACCATTTGCTCAGTAATGTACACGGGCACGTGCTGTTTGCCATTGTGAACAGCGATCGTGTGGCCAATCATTTCTGGCACAATTGTTGAGGCACGCGACCACGTTTTGATCACTTCCTTGGCATTGCGCTCATTGAGGGCTTCAATCTTACGTAAGAGATGATCCGCCACAAAGGGGCCTTTTTTTAATGAACGTCCCATAACCTAACTTCTCCGCAAAAACCTAAGACTGACGACCACCGCGACCCCGCTTGGAAGACTTCTTGCGACGACGCACAATGAGGGCATCACTGAGTTTCTTCTTCTTGCGAGTTTTGTAGCCAAGGGTGGGTTTACCCCAAGGGGTAACAGGCCCAGGACGACCAATAGGAGCACGGCCTTCACCACCACCGTGGGGGTGATCCACAGGGTTCATCACCGAACCACGCACCTTCGGACGACGCCCTTTCCAGCGATTGCGACCGGCTTTGCCCAAACTGATGTTGTTGGCTTCCACGTTCCCCACTTGGCCAATGGTGGCATAGCACTCCTTACGGAAGAGCCGCACTTCCCCTGAAGGAAGCTTGAGGGTGACCATATCGCCTTCCTTGGCCACCACCTGTGCCATGGCGCCGGCAGCTCGCACCATTTGCGCACCGCGACCGGGGGTAATTTCCACATTGTGAACGCTGGTACCCAGGGGAATTTTGCCCAGGGGAAGGGCGTTACCCACTTCAATAGGGGCATCGGGACTAGCAATAATCTCCGTGCCGGGGGTCAAATCCCGAGGATGGAGGATGTAACGTTTTTCACCATCACGGTAGTGGAGCAGGGCAATGCGGGCATTGCGGTTGGGGTCGTACTCCACGGTTGCCACTTTGGCAGGGATATTGAGCTTGCTGCTGCGACGAAAATCAACAATGCGGTAGCGACGCTTGTGGCCACCACCCCGCCGCCGACTGGTAATCACACCGCGATTGTTACGGCCTTTGTCGCGCTTGAAGCCACGGGTCAGCGACTTTTCAGGTTTGTCGGTGGTAATTTCAGCAAAGTCAGAAACGGTTTTTTGGCGAACGCCAGGGGTGTAGGGTCGGTAAACGCGAATGCCCATGATCTACTCCGTTAAACTTCGGGGAAGAGAACGATCTTGCTGTCGGGGGCAAGGGTGACGATCGCCCGCTTATAGCGAGGACGACGACCAACAAACCGACCCACGCGGCGCTCTTTGGGAGGCAGATGATAGGTATTAACTGCCGTGACTTTGACGTTAAAGAGTTCCTCAATAGCGGCCTTGATTTGCGGCTTGGTGGCGCGCCGATCCACATCGAAGGTGTATTGATTGTTTTCCAGTAAAACTGTGGCCTTCTCTGTGATGATGGGGCGCTTGATGAGATCCGCAAGGGCGCGGGGTTGGACTTTAGTCACCGTACACCTCCTGAATTTTGGCGATCGCGCCAGTGGTGGCAACAATGCGATCGGCATAGAGCAAATCAAAAACATTCAGTTGATCGGCACGCAGCAGTTTCAGGGTGGGGACATTTCGCGCTGAGAGGGCCACCGTTTCGGTAATATCTGCGGCCAGTAGCAGTACCTTTTGCTCTGGCTCAATGCCCCATCGTTGTAAAGCCGTTACCAATTCCTTGGTTTTAGGACGGGGCAAGTGATCGGCAAAGTCCTGAACCACAATCAGGTCTTCAACGCGACTCATCAACGCTGTGCGCAGGGCGAGCCGCCGCTCCTTACGGTTCATTTTTTGGCTATAGTCGCGGGGCTTCGGACCAAAGATCACGCCGCCACCGCGCCAGAGGGGAGAGCGAATTGAGCCGGCGCGGGCACGTCCTGTTCCCTTTTGCCGCCAAGGTTTGCGACCGCCACCGCGCACTTCAGCACGGGTTTTGGTGGAAACAGTTCCCTGACGGGCATTGGCCAACTGCCGCACCAGGGCACGATGAACAATATGACTAGCAGTTTCAGGTTTTGCTGTCGCCAGATCAAGGGTAGCTTCACCGCTGTCGGCACCCTGCCAGTCTTTAACCACGCATGCAACCATAACTACTCTCCAGCCCCTATTTGCGACCGACAACCTTGGCGGGGGTAATGCTCACCAGTGCCCCCGGCTTACCCGGCAATGCCCCTTTGATCAGGATTAAGTTGCGCTCAGGATCAACGCGCATTACCTGCAACTTGCGAATGGTAACCGCCGTGTTGCCCATGCGACCCGCCATCCGCTTGCCGGGGAAGACCCGACCTGGGGTTGTCCCCGCTCCAGTGGAGCCAGGCAGACGATGGTTTTTTGAGCCGTGGGCCATCGGACCACGCTTGAAGTTGTGGCGTTTTTGATAACCAGCAAAACCGCGGCCAATGCTCGTGCCGCGGACATCCACAAGCTGCCCTGGACTAAAAATATCAACGGTGATGGCCTGACCCAATTGATAGGCAGAGACATCTTCGAGGCGAAATTCCCGCAGATGACGCATAGGCGGTGTTTGTGACTTGTTGAGGTGGCCGCGCTCAGGGCGACTCAGGTTTTTCTCTCGCACCTCGCCATAGGCCACTTGAATTGCCGTGTAGCCGTCGGTTTGGGGGGTTTTAATTTGGGTGATCGGACACGGCCCCGCTTGTACCACCGTAATGGGGACAGATCGGCCCGCCTCGTCAAAGATTTGGGTCATGCCCAACTTTGTCCCTAAAATACCAACTGTCACGATCGCGTTCCTTAAAAATACGAATCACAACGATGCAGCCGCAGGGAGCCCTAAAGCTCCATTTCGGCAGATTCCTACAGTTAGGAATAGTGGATTGACCCAGCAGTTATACGGTCAAGACGATGACGCCCAGGGGGCATCTCTCATTGATCAAGGACAGGCGCAGGTAAAGATGGCAAGGCTATGATTGCAAGTTGCGAACACGCTGCCACCCCTGGATCAGTGGGACCAAGGACTTAAGGGGGTTGAGGCGATCGCTCCCACTCAGTATCCGTTTTTGGTCACAAGTTTTAATCATAGATCAGCGATTGTGGGTTTGTCTAGGGATTTGGTAACATTTTTTACGCCTTCTTGTGGATCCACAGCGTGTTTGAATTTGTCTGCCAGCAGGAATGTGCCCATACCCAAGCCCGGGCCGGCCTGTTTCACACCCCCCATGGCACAGTGGCAACGCCGCGTTTTATGCCAGTGGGCACCTTAGCCAATGTGAAAACCCTCACTCCAGAACATCTCAAGGCAGCGGGCGCCCAAATGATTTTGGCTAACACTTACCATCTGCATCTGCAACCGGGGGAAGACATTGTGGCCGCAGCCGGGGGGCTACACTGTTTTATGGGCTGGTCAGGGCCAATTCTCACGGATTCGGGGGGGTTTCAGGTCTTTAGCCTCAGTGAAATGCGGCAAATTTCCGATCAGGGGGTGGTGTTTCGTTCGCCCCACGATGGTCAGATCATTGAATTGTCGCCAGAGGGGGCGATCGCCATTCAAGAAGCCTTGGGGGCAGACGTCATCATGGCCTTCGATGAGTGTCCCCCCTACCCTGCTAGCCGTGAGGCTGTGATCCAAGCAACCCAACGCACCCTGCAGTGGTTAGAGCGCTGTATTGTCGCCAAGCAACGATCGGATCAGGCCCTCTTTGCCATTGTTCAAGGGGGGGTGTATGCCGACCTCCGGCGGGAATGTGCTGAGGCAATGGTGCCCTATGACCTACCCGGCTATGCCATTGGTGGTGTTAGTGTCGGTGAACCCAACCGGATTATGCACGAAATTGTGGCGGTGACCGCTCCCCTCCTGCCTGTCCATAAGCCGCGTTATTTGATGGGGGTGGGGACGCACTTAGAAATGCTGCGGGCGATCGCTGCCGGTGTTGACCTCTTTGACTGTGTGATTCCTACGCGTCTGGCTCGCCACGGCTGTGCCATTGTCCAAGGACAGCGCTGGAACCTGAAAAATGCCCGCTTCCGCCGCGACTATGAACCCCTCGATCCAACCTGTCCCTGCTATACCTGTAGGACATTTAGTCGCGCCTACCTCAGCCATCTTGTGCGTGCCAAGGAACTCCTCGCCTATACCTTGCTCTCAATTCATAACGTGACCGAACTGATTCGCTTTACCCAAGCAGCACGGCAGGCAATTTTAGAGGAGCGATTTGCGGCCTTTGCGGCAGAATGGGAGCAGCGACTCGTGGTGGATGCTGAGGAACCCGATGCTGCGCTTCTCTGATGCCGTTTTATCTAAACAGGAACGTTTGAGCCGTTGGGGCTTTTTGGGACTGACCACCGCACCTTTAGTGGGAGCGGCACTGTTTAACCATACGGGGACGCCGCCCTTCTTAAGGTGTCCCTTTTGGGCAACAACGGGCATTCCCTGTCCGGGGTGTGGCCTGACTCGTTCTTTTATGGCGATCGCTCGCGGCGATGTTACAGATGCCCTGAGAATGCATCTCTTTGGCCCTATACTCTTTCTCGCATTTACAGTGGCTGCTGTATTTATAGCCATTGAACTGAGAGTAGGGCGACGACTGCGGCAGACTCCCTTTCGCTACATCAATGAACGCCTTCAAAACTGGTGGTGGCTAGGGGCCATTTATCTTGGCTACTATGGCCTGCGACTGTACAGCCTACTGCACACCGGGGAGTTCTATATCAATCCCTTAGAGAGACTCGTAACAAAATTCAGCTAAAGCAAGGAACCCTTTTATGGGATAGTAAAACTCGATGGTGTGCGATCGCGAACAGAAAACCCATGGGACTACATCGCCTGATTTATCTCAGTTGCGCTACGGATGGGTTATCGTACCCAGACCTGCGGGATATTATGGCCAAGTCAGAGGTCAACAATTTGCGCGATGGCATTACGGGAATGCTGTGCTATGGCAATGGCATGTTTCTGCAAACCCTTGAGGGCGATCGCCAAAAAGTCAGTGAAACCTACGCCCGTATTCTTAAGGATCCCCGCCACCACAGCGCTGAAATTGTTGAGTTTAAGGCAATCGAAGAGCGAACCTTTATCAATTGGTCCATGCGTCTGGTGCAGTTGGGTGAGATGGATAGCGACACCATTCGGCGCCTGCGGTTAAAATACTCTCCAGCAGCAACGTTTCAGCCAAGATCAATGACGGCTGAGCAATGCTTCCGTTTCTTAAAAGAACTCTATGACATGAGTCAAGGATCCTAGACGTGACCCCTGTTCACTGGCTAAGCATTCCTGAACTGTTGCGGCTGCCCGCCCAGACCTACGAGTGGCAGGTCGATACCCATTTTCCAGACTTACCAACCCTGACTCCTGTGCAAGGGATGGTTGCTGCCACTCACCGCCACACCTACTTAGAACTGCGTGCCAGTGTGCAGACCATTGTCACCCTCTCTTGCGATCGCTGTTTGCAGTACTATAATCACCGCCTAGAGTGTACGACCAGCGAACTCATTTGGCTGGCGGAAAGCCCAGCGAGTCAGCCCGACGATGATCTCGTGGAGACTGCGCCGGCCACCGGTCGCATTGATCTCGGAGATTGGCTCTACCAGCAACTGTGCCTTGCCCTGCCCTACCCCAAGTACTGTGATCCCAACTGTGGCGGTATTCACCCCCCCACCCCCGCAGAACCCTCCGTGGATCACCGCTGGGCAATGTTAGCGCAACTACAGTCGGCTCTGGAGGGTGCAGAACCATCGCCGTGAGTGCTCAGTCTGACCTTGAACTGTTGCTGCGGGCACGCTATCCCCTGTTGTATGTGGCAACAACGGAGGAAGAACGCCTTGAGGCGACACTGCACACGATTAGCGATCGCCTGAATCAGCGCCCCATCTACATTTGGGATTTTGTCGAGGGGTATCAGGGGAATCCCAATGATGTGGGCGTGGCCAAGCGCAATCCCCTCAGTGCCCTTGAATTTGTCGAGAAACTACCGCCACCGGCAGCGGCCATGGTTCTGCTGCGGGATTTTCATCGCTTTATTGAAGATGTAGCCGTCTCTCGCAAACTGCGGAACCTGGCACGGCAACTCAAGTCCCAGCCCAAAAACTTAATCTTGCTTGCTCCCACGGTGCAGTTGCCCCCGGAACTACGGGATGTGATTACCGTTGTCGAGTTCCCCTTGCCCCAACGGGAGGAAATTCGCCTTGAACTGGTGAAGCTCTGCCACAGCCTCGGTAACATTCCCCCAGAACCCGTCCTCGATGAATTAATCCGTGCCTGTCAGGGCTTGACCCTAGAGCGGATTCGCCGGGTTATTGGTCGGATTATTGCCCTCCACGGTATGCTGGACGGCAGCCATGTGGATCTGATCTTGGCGGAGAAACGGCAGATCCTGCGGCAAACCGAAATTCTGGAGTTTTATCCTACCCAAGAAACAATTGCTGATATTGGCGGCCTTGATAACCTCAAGGAGTGGTTACTGCGGCGGGGGGGCGCGTTTTCTGAGCGAGCACGGCGCTATGGGCTACCCTATCCCCGTGGGGTACTGCTGGTGGGGATTCAGGGGACCGGTAAGTCCTTAACAGCAAAGGCAATTGCCCACCAATGGCACCTGCCCCTCTTGCGCTTGGATGTCGGGCGGCTCTTTGGCGGCCTTGTCGGCGAATCCGAAGCCCGGACCCGCGAAATGATTCACATTGCTGAGGCCTTGGCGCCCTGTGTTCTCTGGATTGATGAAATGGATAAAGCCTTTGCGGGCATTGATGGCCGTGGCGATGGCGGAACCAGTAGCCGTGTCTTTGGCACGATTATCACTTGGCTGGCGGAGAAAACCTCTGCTGTTTTTGTTGTGGCCACTGCCAACAATGTGCAGGTCTTGCCCCCTGAACTGCTGCGCAAGGGGCGCTTTGATGAAATCTTTTTTGTGGGGCTACCCAATATGGATGAGCGGCGCGCCATTTTTGAAGTGCACCTTAGTCGCGTCCGCCGCGATCGCTTGCAAAACTACGATCTAGAGCGCTTGGCCTACGAAACCATTGACTTTTCCGGGGCTGAAATCGAGCAGTGTATCATTGAAGCCATGCACCTTGCCTTTAGCCAAGACCGCGACTTTACCACCGAAGATCTGCTGCACGCGGCCAGCGAAATTATCCCCTTGGCACGGACAGCTCGCGAGCAGGTACACCAGTTACAAGAATGGGCGGCCTCTGGTCGGGCGCGGTTTGCCTCACGCATCCTGTCTTCTCCCCCAGGGCGTTAGATGATGAAACCCGTTGTGCGTGTGCTGCAATGGTTCTTGGGAACCTTTTTGGGTTTAGGTCTGATGACCCTTGTGGCGGCTGCTATGATTATGCCCCTCATCTTTAACCTGCTCTGGCCACCCCCACGTCCCCAGGTCGAGGCACACCATTTGCCACCACCTACGCCCCCAGCGTCCTCAGCGAATTCACCCTCAGCTAGTCCTGAACCAAGCCCGACTGAGTCACCGCAGCCAAATCCTGAAGGGCGAGTGATCTATGGAGAGGGTCTGCGGGTGCGCGATCGCCCCAGTCGGGAGGCAAATGCCCTAGGGGGTGTGGCCTTTGATGAGGTGGTGACGATCCTAGAGCGCAGTGAGGATGGGGAATGGTTGAAGATTCGCACTAAAAATAATCTTGAAGGCTGGGTACTGGCCTTTGGTGTGCAGGTTACAACCCCTCAATCCCCCGCATCCAGTGAGACCCCCCAGTAGGCCTCCCACTATTGGGAAAATTCCTAAAATTCCTGCATTTGTTGAAACGAGTGATAGTCGCGATCGCCACTCAGCCATTCCACAAGGGTAATTTTCACCCGCCCGCCCGCATTGGGAGTTGCCAGAAACTCCGCCTCGCCTTCGCTATCAATCACTCGATTGTGCAACTGGGTCGATCCTGCCTCCAGCAGTCGTTTGCCCGTGGGGTCATAGATTTCGTAATAGATCTGAACATTGCGTGCTGGGGTGGCTGTTTCATTGCGCACGCGTCCTGTCAGGCGGTGGTACCAGACACCCGCAATATTCTCACTCTGCAATTGGAGATCGGTGACGCGCACCACTTTGGGTACTTCCCGACGGCGGGCGATCGCGGGCATCCCTTCAAGGGAGAGGAGGCCGCCCCAGGTTGTCAATAGCAAACCGCAGAGCCAAATTGTGCGTAAGTTAGGCATTGTTCTTTACCCAGTGTGACAATAATAGAGTCTAAGACGCAACATTCAGCGGGAGCGATCGCCTTTCGGTCCCATTGGCCTTGAGGATACCCCTTTGGTGGCCGCTGTCCCGAGTCTGTACCTGCTCGATTGGATTCACCCCCCTTAACTATGCCAACTGTTCATGTGATTGGTCTTGGTCGCTCCGGCATTGCTGCCGCCCGTTTACTCAAACGTCAAGGTTGGCAAGTGGAGGTCAGTGACCGCCGCCAAACTCCAGCGCTGCAATCTCAACAGCAACTGCTGCAAGCTGAAGGCATCCCCGTTCAACTCAACTATGACTTTGATTTGCAAACTCTTATCAGCGTTGGCCTGCGTGTTCCCGATGAAATTGTCATTAGTCCAGGGGTACCGTGGCACTCCCCGGCGCTGGTCGCTGCTCGCCAAGCGGGCATTCCCGTCCGCGGTGAAGTGGCAATTGCCTGGCAAACCCTTGCCCATTTGCCCTGGGTGTGTATTACGGGCACCAATGGTAAAACAACAACCACGGCACTCACGGCCGCCATTTTTCAAGCAGCGGGGTACAATGCACCGGCCTGTGGCAACATTGGCAATAGCATTTGCGAAGTCGCTTTGACCGCTAGGGCCCTTGATTGGGTGATTGCTGAGATTAGTAGCTATCAGTTGGAGTCCAGCCCCCCCCTACAACCCGAATTTGCCCTTTGGACAACCCTGACGCCGGATCACTTGGAACGCCACGGTACCCTCGATGCCTACGTGGCCACCAAAGCCCACCTCATGAACGGCGCGAAACACGTGATTCTCAATGGGGATGATCCCTATTTGCGCCAACACATGGTGAATCGTTGGCCCCAGGCATGGTGGATCAGCACTCAAGGGGCAATCGCCCTACCCAAGGGGATTGCACAGGGCATCTATATTGCCGAGGATCAGGTGTGGTTTCAGGATCAGCCCCTCCTGCCTACCCATATCCTGCAAATGCCGGGTCGACACAATCAGCAAAACTTTCTTCTGGCTGTGGCAACTGCCCATCTAGCCGGTATTCCCGCCGAAACGATCGCCAAAGGGGTCGCGGGGTTTGCCGGTGTGCCCCATCGTCTAGAGCGGATTCGTCAATGGCGAGAGGTGGAGTGGATCAATGACAGCAAGGCCACCAATTATGACGCTGCAGAAATTGGGCTGCGTTCTGTGACAGGTCCAGTGATTCTCATTGCCGGGGGACAGGCCAAAAAGGGGGACGATCGCCCTTGGCTCAACCTGATTCAGGAGAAAGCTGCTTGGGTGCTTTTAATTGGTGAAGCAGCACCGCAGTTTGCGCAGCGCCTAGAGGCGATCGGCTTTACAAATTATGAGATCATGGAGACACTGGATCGGGCAGTGGCGGCGGCGGCTGAACTGGTGACCCAGTATCCAATCAAAACCGTGCTCTTTTCCCCTGGCTGTGCCAGCTTTGACCAATATCAGAACTTTGAAGAACGCGGTGATCACTTTCGTCAACTGTGCTTAGAGCTATGAGCCAATCTGCGGCCTCGGGTCACTGGTGGAATCGCCTCTCCATTGCCAGCCGGTTTCTAATTATTGGCTTGGCAGGGCCGATTTTGACGCTGAATTTCTGGGCATTTGCCACCGTTCTCAAGTTCTTTGGGCCACTGGTGGCAGTCCTTGTCCTTGCCTCCCTATTTGCCTTTTTGCTGAATTACCCGGTGCGCTGGATGGAGGAGCAGGGAAATCCCCGAGGACCCTCAGCAATTTTCGTCTTTCTGCTGGCCTTGGTACTGATTGCGATCATTGCCTTGGTCGTGGTGCCCAATCTCTTTAATCAGGCACAACAACTCATTGCCCGTCTGCCGGAATGGTTTAACTCCAGTCAACGCCGACTCTTGGAATTTGGCCAGTGGGTGGACTCCCTCAATCTGCCGGTGACGGTGGATGTGGATGCCCTTGCCAATCAACTGTTGGAAAAACTTAAGGATCAATTGCAAAGCTTAGCTCGCGAGGCGCTGAATTTAATTTTGGGCACCCTCAGCAGTGCGGTGGATGTGCTGATTAACCTGATTTTGACGGTTGTGCTCACGTTTTATTTGTTGCAGCACGGTGATGAATTGTGGAATGGTCTCCTCAGTTGGCTACCCAATACGGTCCGCCCCACGGTTTCAGAAACGATCCGCCGCAGTTTTGAGAGCTATTTTATTGGTCAGCTGGTACTAGGGCTGTGCATGGGGATTGGCTTGACCACGATTTTCATTTTCCTCAAGGTGCCCTACGGACTGCTCTTTGGTGTCATTATTGGCGTGATGGCCTTGGTGCCCTTTGGCGGCACGGTGGGGATCATTTCCATTAGTTTGCTGGTTGCTCTTCAGGATGTTTGGCTCTCCCTCAAGGTGGCCGGGTTTGCTTTTCTCTATCAGCAGTTTTTGGAGAATGTGGTTGCGCCACGGATCATTGGTAGCTTTACGGGCTTAAATCCGGTTTGGGTTTTTTTGGCGATCCTGACGGGCGCTAGGGCTTCGGGTTTAGTTGGGGTTCTCATTGCAGTTCCGATCGCGGTGGTGATCAAAACCTTCCTTGTGAGTGTGCGATCGCGCCTCAATAGCGAGGAAGAGGCGGACGCCACCGTTGCCCTCCCCAATCATCCGCCCCCCGTACTGCCTGCTTCTTCCTCAATGAAGCCATCCTCAGTGGAGTAGGACAATGCTGCGTGCCCTTCACCCCGGAATTCTCACCTCCCTTGTTTTAATCAGTACAACAGCCGCCATTACCCTAGTTACGGCTTTTATTGGCTACCACCTAGGGCGAGACTCATTACGCGGTGTCTCCCAGCCAGTGGTGAATCCCATCCTCGGCAGTGCCGTGAAGACCAAGGATCAAACCCAAGGGGAGCGATCGCCCATTCTTGACGAGGCACAGATCATTGCCCAAACTAAAGCCCGCATTGCCGAAATGACTGAAGGTTCTAGCGATCGCAAGATTGTGCCTGCTCCCACCACTGCCAATGAACCCCCAGCAGCGGAACCAGCAGTGAGTCGAACACTGCCTATCGTCGCTGAGGATCAGGGGGTACGCCTAGAAATTAGCCGTGTGGACACCCTTGGCCAAGATTTAGCCCTGCAGGTTAGCTTGAAAAACGATAGTAGCCAAGGGGTGCAGTTTATTTACACCTTTCTTGAAATCACAAATGATAAAGGTGATCTTTTGAGTGCCCTCACCGAAGGCCTACCGACGGAATTGCCCGCCGGCAGTGATCTGGTCAAGGGCACGATTCTGATTCCCAAAAGCCTCCTCAACAATACAAAAACCTTAACACTGCGCCTTGCCAGCTATCCAAATCAGGATGTGCAATTGCAGGCGGCCAATATTCCGGTGGAGTAGCTATGGCTGCTGCTGAATTGGTTCAAAAATGGTTGAGTGCTCGCGATTGGGTGCGGGTGCGGGCAGATTTGAGGGGCAAGACCACGTTTATCGCATGGCAGGGAGCCGTGTATAGCTTTGTTCCCCAAGAGCGTCGCCGTCACCTCTTCAACATTCTTGGCATGAGTGCCGCTCGCTGTTTGCCCCATCCCGAGGGAGGGTGGTATTTTCTTTCCCGTGAATTAACGTTTTATCTGGATCCAGAAAATGGCTCCCTGTGCGATCGCTGGCATAATCCTTGGATAGGGGCCGTAGTTCCCGTGATTCCCGTTGCCAATGATCCTGTGCAGGGGCTATTTCGCCGTGAGGTGCCTGCGCAAGTGGGTGAGCAAACCACGACGTTTCAGTTTGATCTGTTTCCCTACTACGACAATCCCTTGGCTAGCGATCAGCGGTTTCAAGCCTACAGCCCCCAGCCCATCTACCAAGCCGCAGAACTCTTTAAGCTAACGGTGGCCACGGCCGATTTACAACAAGATACGCCGACGATTACCAATGTCCATTTGTGTTGGAGTCGGATTGGTCCTTGGTTGCCTTGGATGAAGATGGGCGATCGCCCCGGTTATCTCATCTATAGCGCGACCGGCTGCAAAGCCCTGACTGTGGAAGACTTACCCCCTCTCCTACAAGAGCAATTAGAGCGACTGCCCCAATACCGTGAAGCCCCCAGGGAATACCGCGAGGGGGCAGATATGACCTCGTGGCTGTATTTTCAGGAGCACTTCGAAGCCTATTTAGAAAAGCTGGGGGAGCCATCACCTGATCTTGGGCGATCGCCCCCTGAACCGACTGATCAATGAATCACTGACTGGTGAGAGGAGCGTCCTTTGCGGGAGTTAAAGAAGTCCTTGGGCAATCAGGGATTCAGCAATTTGCACCGCATTCAATGCCGCCCCCTTGCGAATTTGATCCCCACACAGCCACAGTTCAAGGGCATTGGGTGCGGAAATATCTTGGCGCAGCCGCCCCACAAGCACCGCATCCTTCCCTGTTGCCTCTAGGGGCATGGGGAAATAATTGCGCTGCCAATCCTCAACAAACTGCACCCCCGGCGCTTTTTGCAGGCGATCGCGGGCCTCTTGCACGGGAAAAGGCTCAGCAAACTCAACATTCAACGCTTCTGAATGGGCACGCAGTACCGGCACACGCACACAGGTAGCCGTTAGCCGCAACTCTGGGGCATGGAAAATTTTGCGGGTTTCATTGACCATCTTCATTTCCTCTTGGCAGTAGCCCTGCTCATTGAGGGGAGAATTGTGGGGAAAGAGGTTAAAGGCCAAGGGATAGGGAAAGACCTCAGTACGCGGCGGTTGTCCCTTCAGAATATCAAGAGCTTGATCCTTGAGTTCTTGCATAGCCTTTGCCCCCGCCCCACTCGCGGACTGATAGGTGGCCACCACAATGCGCCGAATCGGTCGCACCTGATGCAATGGCCATAGCGCCACGGTCATCAAAATGGTTGTGCAGTTGGGATTGGCAATGATGCCTTGGTGGGTTTTTAGATCGTCAGGGTTGACCTCTGGCACCACTAAGGGCACGTTGGGTTCCATGCGATAGGCACTGGAATTATCAATGGCGATCGCTCCCCCTTTGAGGGCGATCGGCAGCCACTGCCGCGACACACTTGCCCCCGCCGAAGCCAGAATGAGATCCAACCCTTTGAGGGTCTGTTCACTCACCGCCTCTACAGGCAGGACAGTCTCACGAAACGAGAGGGTTTGACCCGCAGAACGGGGCGACGCCAACAGCCGTAGCTCTGCCACTGGAAACAACCGTTCCGCCAAAATTGCTAAAATTTCCGTGCCAACCGCACCTGTGGCTCCTAAAATGCCAACCCGTAATCCCTGTGCCAAAACCATTACTCCTAGAAATATAAGCTCATTTTATGATCGTTGCAGGTGAAGAAGTAACAAGGCATCGCATTTTGAGAATTTTATTTTGGGAATTTTATTGTCGTATCTATAATGGCTATAGCCAATTTTGACCACAGCCTCTGGACTCCCCCACAGGAATCGCCAGCGGCAGGACTCGATGAATGATCTGGAGGCTGGGATCGTGAAAACCCCACAACGGTATCTCTCTCCCATGGTCTTAGCCTTTTGGGGACTTTTCAGCGGCAGTGTCTAAGCCAGATGACCCCAACCACCAATGGCACTGGCACTACCGTCAGTGATGAAGGAGCGCTGATCCTGATGACAGCATTTTATGGCAACTTGAGAACTGCTCCGATTAAAGCAGAGGCCCTGCGACAGCCGCAGCTTGCCATGATCCATCAGCAGGTTGTGGTTGAGGAGAGTCATCGGCACAGTGCTGGACTGTGGGGAGCGCTTTCGATTCCTTTACCCCAAGCAGTTCAAACGAGGGGTGGCCGTCTACTTTCCCATGCATCCTTTTGGGCAGCCTTTACGATGATTGGCAGTCCTTGGTAGCTCTAGGGGCAATTTCTGCTTCACCCATCCGTGAGAATACGGGTACTGGAACTCAGTTTGGTTGTTGGTGGATTGATGGCGCTGGGGAGGGTTTGCATCAGGTTTGCCATTTCCAAGGCATTGAGGGCATATTCCCAGCCTTTATTGCTTTTAATACCCGCCCGCTCAAGGGCCTGCTGCATGGTGTCAGTGGTGAGGATGCCGTAGATGATGGGCACCCCTGTTTGCATTGAGGCAGTGGCAATACCTTTGGTGACTTCAGCAGCGACATAGTCAAAGTGGGGGGTTTGGCCACGGATCACCGCCCCTAGGCAAATAATGGCAGCGTAGCGACGAGTAGCCGCCAGTTGAGCTGCCACAAGGGGAATTTCAAAACTACCGGGTACCCAAGCATAGTCCACTTGGGAACCGTGGGGATTGGGATCAACGCCATGACGACGCAGGCAATCTTGGCAACCCTCTAGCAGCTTGGTCGTAATCAGATCATTGAAACGGGAAATCACAATGCCAAAGCGAGGCGTTCCCAGAACTTGATAGGTGCCTTCAAAAACAGCCATAGGTGGAGGTGCCAAATCTTACCCAAAAGAGTATAACCTGCAACGGCCTAGGAGGAGCGATCGCCTTGCTCCACGAGGAAGTCTTGGGACTGCCACTGCTGCACAATACTGGTTAACTTGCTAACAAATGGGTCAGAACCTAAATCAGGGTGAAATTCACTGATTCCTGTATTGCTGGGTGTCTCTGCAAGGCGAGAGGGAGGAGCTTCCGGCACACTCAGGGGCAATGACTGGCAGATAATGGCTTCAAACTCACTGTTGAAGTGATAAATTGGTTGCTCACGCCGTTGCCACAGCTCTAAAATTTGTTCTACAGAAATAGCCTTATAACGTCCCAAATAAAGGGCTTCAATGAGTGCAAGGCGAATCCAGCGGGGAGGAAAATGGCGCAACCAGCGATCTAAGATAACCTCAACGGAGGAGCCATCCAAATCAAACCCATATTGACGTAGCAGGCGATCGGCAGCCTGAATAGCGGCATTGTTGCCAATGTGTGCCATGCACCAATGTTGCACTCCTGTGATGATAGTGCCTCTATGATGCCATAAGTTTTTCAAGGTCGCAGCAGCAAAGAGCGTAACCCTGATATTGTAGAGAAGCAAACCCTAGTGCTTTTCACTTCCCAAGGACATCATGGTGAGTGCGCCTCCTGCTGAGCAGTTGATTGAGGATGCCCCGCTAACGATCGCTGGGCGGCAATTTCGTTCACGCTTGATGACGGGTACGGGTAAGTATCGTTCCATTGCAGATTTGCAGGCCAGTGTTGCCGCAAGCGGTTGCGAAATTGTTACGGTAGCTGTACGTCGCGTTCAAACCAATGCCCCCGGTCACGAAGGACTTGTGGATGCCCTTGACTGGAGTAAACTCTGGCTACTGCCCAACACCGCTGGCTGCCAAACCGCTGAGGAGGCGATTCGCGTTGCCCGTTTAGGCCGAGAAATGGCCAAGCTCTTGGGTCAAGAAGATAATAACTTTGTCAAACTTGAGGTGATCCCCGATCCCAAGTATTTGTTGCCGGATCCCTTTGGCACCTTAGCTGCCGCTGAGCAACTGGTTAAAGAAGGGTTTGCTGTTCTTCCCTACATCAATGCAGATCCCCTGCTGGCCAAACGCCTTGAGGAAGTGGGCTGCGTCACCGTCATGCCTTTGGCTTCCCCCATTGGCTCAGGGCAAGGTTTGCGCAATGCCGCCAATATCCAAATCATTATTGAGCAAGCCAGTGTGCCCGTTGTGGTGGATGCGGGGATTGGCACGCCCAGTGAGGCTGCCGCTGCCATGGAATTGGGAGCCGATGCCCTGTTGATTAATACGGCGATCGCCGAAGCGGGAAATGCCCCAGCAATGGCAAAAGCCATGGCCCTTGCAACCACTGCTGGCCGCCTTGCCTACTTAGCGGGGCGCATTCCCGTCAAAGCCTATGCCAGTGCCAGTTCACCCCTCAGTGGCACGATTACGGCTAGATCATGAGTCTTGTGCCCATTCTTCTCACCCTGCTGAGCTGTACAGGAGCCCTTTTTTACATTGTTGCAGGGGTACTCACTTGGCAATTTTTCACCAATTTTACAAAGGAGAAAACCGCCCCCCTGGAGACTTTGCCAGCCGTCTCGATCTTGGTGCCTGTCTGTGGCTTAGAGGCAAGGGCATGGCAAAATTGGTCCTCGCTGTGTGAGCAAAACTATCCTGTTTACGAAGTTCTCTTTGGTGTCCAAAGCCCCAATGATCCGGCTATACCCGTCCTGCAGGCAATTTGTGAAACCTATCCCGACCGGGCCCGTTGGTATCTTTGTCACCCAATTCGTGGCATCAACCTAAAGGCTAGCAACGTCTCGCAATTATTTGCCCATGCCCGCTATGACGTGGTGGTGGAAACCGATAGTGACGTGCGGGTCCGATCCAATTACCTAGCCACTCTAACCCAACCGTTAGCGGATCCCCAGGTGGGAGTTGTTACCTGTGGTTACATCGATCACCAGCCCCAAAGGTTAGGAGCCGCCTTTGTCGCCCTCGGGCGGTGTCTGGACTTTATCCCTAGTGTGCTCGTTGCGCGGCGCCTGGATGGGGGACTGCGTTTTGCCATTGGACCCACAGTGCTGTTGCGGCGAGAGGTTCTAGAAAAAATCGGTGGTTTTGAGATTGCCCTGAATCGTATTGGTGAAGATTATCAATTGGGATATGCGGCTTGGCGGGCAGGGTACCGGGTGGAGTTATCCACCTACATCCTTGACAATGACTGTGGCAATGATTCCCTTCTCAGCGCTGTCCAACGGGAACTGCGCTGGTCTCGCAGTATTCGCTCCAATCGCGGCAATCAGTATTTTGGCATGGTGTTTATGTTTGGCACTGTCTATAGTGCCCTGCTGTGGGGGCTGTTTCCGGCACCTTGGACCCTAGGGCTCTTTTTGACGGTACAGGGGATTCGCTGGTTGCAGGCTGTGATCAGCATCCTTTTGATGGGGACGCCGCGGCTGCTGCTGTGGTTGTGGCTATTGCCCCTGCGGGATGTGATGAGTTTCCTAATTTGGCTGGGGGGCTGTTTTGGCAATCGCATCTACTGGCGCGGTCGCTGGTTGCAAGTCAATCGCCACGGTCAATTGCAAGAAATTGTTAAGGATTCTCAAGAGTTCTAAAGCTCGCTTGTTAAAATAGCTGCACTGTAACGCTGAATTGAGGTTTGTTTCGATGCGCTATACCACCGATGAGGGCGGCCGCCTCAACAACTTTGCCATTGAACCCAAGGTCTATCAAGCGCAGCCTTGGACACCTCAGCAAAAAGTACGGGCAGCCCTGTTGGTTGGGGGTGGATTGCTCTTAGTGGCTGGCTTGGTGGCGATCGCTGTCGGAGTGAGCTAATCTGCTTTGTCTGGGTTTTGATACCAGTGATGCCACACTGGTGGCTGGTCTCTATGATTTGGGGGCTCATGAACTGCTGGAGGTGAAAACATGGCCCTTGGGTCGAGAACTGGCCAGTCAACTTCACCCTTGCCTGAGGGAACTCATGGCTCCCTACCCTTGGGGCGAATTGGGGGCGATCGCTATTGGCTGTGGTCCGGGCAGCTTTACGGGAACACGGTTAGGGGTAGTCACTGCTCGCATATTGGCTCAGCAATTGGAAGTCCCCCTTCTGGGTCTGTCTAGCCTTGGCACAATGGCTTGGCACGCTCGCAATGAACTCCTAGACGCGGATGGGGTGGTGTCGCGCCGCGCCCAGCAGGGGCATCAATACCTTGGTATTTATCGCTATCAGGGCGGGCGTCTCCACACCCTTTGGGGCGATCGCCTGGTCACAGACAGTGAAGCAGAGGCGCTCCTAGCCACCTGGCCCCACCCCTACAAACACCTCAGCCCTCCCCATCCCAGCGACCATGGCCGGGCCTTGCTGACATGGGCAGCCCAACAATGGCACGATACACTAAGGGCAGGGGAAAAACTCCCCCACTGGTCAAGCGTGGTGCCCCTCTATGGCAAATAACTGGGAACTGGGTCGCTTTCTCGATACACTGCGCTTTTTTCAAACCTTACCTTTTGTGGGAACGCTGGAGCCTCTGCGCCCTGTGCTGTTACCTCTTTTACCGGATCTCTTCAAGCCGCCCGCCTATCGGGGCAGTGGCCTGGTGGTGGTTATGGGGGCAACGGGCCGAACCGGCCAAGCGGTCGTGAAAACCCTCTTAGGTCAAGGCTATGCCGTGCGGTCAGTGGTGCGCGATCGCGCCAAGGCTGAAAGGCTGCTGCCCCCAGACCCCTTTTTAGAGATTGTCGTTGCCGATGTAACTCAGCCCCTGCCGGCCGATGTGCTGCAGGGGAGTCGAGCGGTGATCAACTGTGTCGGGGCAAAGGTACAGCCCAATCCGAACGCGCCACCCCCGGGCCTTGAAATTGTTGGTGCTAGCCCAGAGGCCGTTGAGTTTGAGGGGATGCGGCATCTGTTGGAACGTGCTCAGCCCTATTTTCAAAGTCAACCCAACACCTATCCTCTCTTTGACTATCGCTATCCCACGCCGCCTCTGAAGGAGGTTTGGGGTGCCCTCGATGATGTGGTCATGGGCGGCGTCAGCGCCAGCCAGTTTTACCTCAAGGATCACAGTGCGCTCTTCACAGGGGTGGTTTCTACGGCAAATTCGGGGGGCTTTGTCTCGATTCGCACCCGCAACCTCACCCCACCCCTCAATCTCCAAGGCTACACGGGCATTCAACTACGGGTTCGCGGCGATGGCCAGCGCTATAAATTTTTCCTACGCAGTGACCCCGCTTGGGATGGCGTCGGCTATGCCATCTCTTTTGATACGGTGGCCGATCAGTGGATCACGGTCGAGTTGCCCTTTAGCCACTTTATTCCGGTATTTCGGGCACGCACAGCCCCCAGTGCCCCACCCCTGAATGTGGGGCAAATTTACTCACTACAACTGATGCTCAGCAAATTTGAGTATGACGGCGCCCTCAACCCCCGCTTTCGTCCCGGCACCCTCAGCCTTGAGATAGAATCCATCCAAGCCTATGGGAACTTGCCCTTACCTCGTATTATTCAGGTCAGTTCTGCGGGGGTTACCCGTCCCCAACAAGCCAATCTTGATCCTAAGGAACAGCCCTTGGCGGTTCAATACAACAAAGAATTGGGGGGCCTCCTGACGTGGAAACTAGCAGCGGAAAATATGCTGCGCCAAAGTGGTCTTCCCTATACGATTGTCCGTCCCTGTGGTCTGACGGATCAGTCCGGCGGTAGAGAACTGCGCCTGGATCAGGGCGATCGCCTGATGGGTTCTCTCAGTCGTGAAGATTTAGCTGCATTTCTGGCCAGTTTACTGAATTTGCCCATGGCCTGCTATCGCACCATGGAAGTGGTGGCCACCGATCAAGCAGCAGAGGCCTATCCCAATTGGGCAGTCCGCCTTGCCCAACTTGCCAGCGATCGCCCCTAGGAGACAGGGTCAAATGGTGCGGTTTCTCCATGTTGCCGATGTCCACCTAGGCTACAACAAGTATCGCCAAGACAACCCCAGCCGCATGCTGGACTTTTTTAGGGCCTTTGACAGTGCCCTGGAAACCTACGCTATCCAGGCGCAGGTTGATTTTGTTCTGATTGCCGGTGATCTCTTTGAGGAGCGGATGATTACCCCCGGCATTCTCAATCAGGCGGAATACGTCCTTGATAAGGTGCGATCGGCGGGAATTCCAGTGCTCGCCATTGAGGGCAACCACGACAACTGCCCCTACGGTGTCAAGTCCAATTGGCTACGCTACCTCTGCGAAAAGGACTACCTCTATCTTTTGGAACCCGACGAGACAGGTACTCTCCAGCCCTGGGATCCAGAAACAGCGCGGGGTGGGTATGTTGATCTTCCCTGTGGTGTGCGCGTCATTGGTTCCCAGTGGTATGGTGCCAGTGCCCCCCGGGCCATTCAACAGCTGGCTAGGCAAATTCAGGCGCTGCCCCCCGCTGCTGGTGCGACGATTTTGCTCTTTCACCACGGTCTTGAGGGGCAAGTCTGCCGCTACCAAGGGGCATTGCGCTACAACGAACTCCTACCTCTGCGTCAAGCGGGTGTCGATTACCTGGCCCTAGGGCATATCCATCGCCACTATGCCGTTGAGGACTGGATCTTTAATCCCGGCTCCATTGAGGCCAATTCGATTCAGGAAAATCAGCAGCAAAATCCGCGGGGAGTACTGTTGGTCAACCTGGATCAGGGCCCCCCCCAAGCGGAACTCAAGCGCGACTATTGGCAGCGTCCCATCCATCGCTACACCCTTACCCTCACCCCCAGTGACACCGTGAGCGATGTGGAGAGCCAACTCCAGCAATTGGTGCAGCGGCATCGGTCAGACATGGCAGAGGCGATTGTTGAAGTCACCCTCAAAGGAGAAGTGGGCTTTGAGCGCGGTGAGTTGTCTGTGCGATCGCTCCAAGGGCAACTGCAAGAGGCAGCGGCGGCCTTTATTTTTCGACTGGGGTTTGCCGCAACGGCTGTGGCCTATCAAACCTACCGTGATGGGACCGCTGCGTCACCCCCTCGCGCCCAGATCGAAGAACAGGTATTTACGGATTTGCTGGCCAGTGTTGCCGAGTATCGCGATCGCGCCCAACCCCTGGCCAAGGCACTCATGCGCATGAAAGAGGATCTCCTTCAACCCAATGCCAATATTCCTGACCTCTACCAGTGGCTAGCAAGTCTCTCCCTAGAGAGCGAGGGCTGGGAGGATCAAGGCAGGAGGGGTTGATCTGCCACGTTACTCAACTGGACAGGGGAAGACTGTAAGAGGGCTTGCCATTTTTGCTGGAGTTGGGCATTCTCCGGCTGCGCTAGGCGTTGTTTAGCGAGTTGATTGAGGGCATCGTACCAGTAGCCTGCCATGGCAAAGGCATCCACCGCATCTTTAGCTTGGACAATTCGCTGCTGTTGGCTTTGGGATAAGGGCACCGGTCGAAACCAACTGACGGTTTTGAGGACCGTGGTGCCATTGGTGCAAGTGAGAGTCAGTTGCCACTGGTAATCCACACCACTTTTGAGGGAGACATTCTCCACGGGCCAGCCAATAATGCCTGCTGCCGTGGGGGCTGGACGCTCTTGGCGATAGACTTCTGTACCTTGGGGAGCCCGCAGCGTCAGGGTTAGGGTTGCTCCCCTATTGGCGGGAATGAAGCTATAGAGGGTGGGAGTGGGTGTGCTACTGAGGCCATTGTTATCCCTGGGCACGAGGGCAACCACGGTTTGCTTTGGCTCAGTCAGACAGCTTTCGGTATCACCGGTACTCTCCCGCAGCAGCATGGGACGGGCAATTCGCGTTGCGGCTCCCTCACGATTACCAGGGCGGCCAATGTTGGCTGGTGGACGATAACTTGCCCAAGAGGCATGGGCGATCGCTGGAATCATCACTGCTGCCAAACTTAGGGGAACGGCAACGGGGCGGATGCCAAATTGAATAGCCATGTCCTTAATCCTCACAATTGAACATGAACAGGCAATGAATAGGGACTCAGTTCAACCGGTCATTGGAAGGTTTTCTCAAAGGTCTAGAAAGGAAAGATGCTACGGAGGACATCCACACCCGTATTGACCGCATTCAAAATTAAATTGATGTTCTCAATGCGATCGCGACTATCGGGTTGACTCGGTACAGTCACAACCACAGGAGCAGTGCCGCTGGCGATCGCCTGATTATCCACTTGCAGGGACAGGAATACACCCGCCGCTGGCGCACCCGCCAAAAAAGTGTTAATGGGAATCGCGTAATTAAACCCCGGCTTAATCAATCTGGCAATGCTGGCTGCCGCCTCTGGATTCAAGCCCTGGCGCTCCAGGGAGCGGGGGTCTTCTGTATCGCCAAGACCATGAACCCCAACCACACGCCCTGCACTATCCAAGACAGGACCACCACTCATGCCACGACGGGTCACATTGGTGTAGATCATTTTGTAGCCATCGATGGGTTCAATCAAAAAGCCAGAGATACGACCATCGGTAAACTGCCGCACTAACTGACCACTGCCTCCCGGCTGCGGCCATCCAGAGACAAAGACCTGCGACCCTTCCTTGACAAAGTCAGAGTTTGTTAGCGTCGCTACCTGATAGTCTTTCTTTTCACTCGTGAATTCCACGATCGCTAAATCGGTATTCGGCAAAAATTTAATCTTATTAAAATCAACGGCGTAGGCCTGCTGATCAATGGGAATCACACGGTAATTATCCTTACGATTGACAACGTGCTTTGCCGTGAGCACATAGTAGGTCGAACCGGACCGGGAAATGATCGCACCAGAACCGTGGGAATCTTTTCCCACAATGAGCACCGTGATGTTGCGGGCAATCTCGTTAATTTCTTCACCACTGCGGGGTTGGACTTGAGCCACTGCGGGTAGAGCCATGACCACTAACCCCGTTGCTCCTACCATTGCGCCCCTCACCCATGCGTCGTTCATCATCCCTTTCCTACCTGATGACACTGATACGACGATTTTAACGGGCAAATTGTTGCAGTAGCAGTGATGATGATCAGTCACTGTTTGTGGGTTGGGTCAAATTCTGGGGGATGACATTTAGGCGGCTAAGTGGACTGTGAGAAAAGCAATCACCTGATCTAGCCCAAGGCCAGTTTTCAAGTTCGTCATCACATAGGGGCGATCGCCGCGCATTTTTAGGGTGTCCCGTTTCATGACCTCTAAATCAGCGCCCACATAGGGGGCAAGGTCAATTTTATTAATCACCAATAAATCCGACTTGGTAATGCCAGGCCCGCCTTTCCGAGGAATTTTATCGCCGGCAGCCACATCAATCACGTAAATTGTCAAATCCACCAGTTCTGGGCTAAAGGTCGCAGCCAAATTATCGCCACCACTCTCGACAAAAATCAAATCCAAAGGCCGAAAAGCCGTTTCCAATTGCTGAATGGCCGCCAGATTGAGGGAGGCATCTTCCCGAATGGCGGTGTGGGGACATCCGCCGGTCTCAACGCCCAGAATTCGCTCTGGGGGAAGGGCTTGGGAGCGCACCAAAAACTGAGCATCCTCTTGGGTGTAAATATCATTCGTCACAACCGCTAGGCGATAGCGATCGCGCAAGGCTTTACAAAGCGCATCCACAAGCGCGGTTTTACCTGAACCCACGGGCCCTGCCACACCGACTCGCAATACTGTCTCCATGTTCTCAATCCTTCTCAATGCGATAGCCTAACTCCGCTAAGCGCAACCGATCCTGTCGCCAGCGGGGACGCACCTTGACAAACAGTTCTAGATAGATCTTGCCACCAATGAGGGTTTCAATTTCTTGGCGGGCAGCGGTGCCAATTTGTTTGAGCAACTGACCCCCTTGGCCGATAATGATAGCCTTTTGCGTTGGACGCTCCACATAAATCACCGCGTGTACCCGAGTGAGGTTGCGCTCCTGCTGCACCTGTTCAATCGTCACGGCGACTGAATGGGGGACTTCCTCGCGCGTGTGGTGCAAAATTTGCTCACGGATTAATTCCGCCATGATGAATCGCTCCGGCTGATCGGTGACCATGTCTGGCGGATAGTAATAGGGACCAAGGGGCAACTGCGCTGCGATCGCCGATTGTAGCAAACCAACTCCCTCGCCAGTGAGTGCTGAGCAGGGATAGGCTGGCCAAGGCCCAAGGGTTTGATAGTCCTGTTGCCGCTGTTCCCGCGCCTCTGGGGGCAGTAGGTCAATTTTATTGATGGCCATCAGAACGGGAGCGGGGGTCGTTGTCAGGAGATCCGCCACGTAGCGATCGCCCCGACCCGGCGGACTGGCAGCATCCACCACAAAGACAATGGCATCCACCCGCTTGAGAACACCTTTGGCATTGTGCACCAGCACTTCCCCAAGGCGATGGTGGGGCTTATGGATGCCCGGTGTATCCACAAAGATAAATTGCGCTGTTGCCGTTGTCAGAATGCCTCGTAAGCGATTGCGGGTGGTTTGCGCCACAGGCGAGGTAATGGCTACCTTTTGCCCCAGGAGATGGTTGAAGAGCGTGGACTTACCGACGTTGGGACGACCGACTAAGGCCACAAAGCCAGAGCGAAAGCCCGCCGGGGCCACAGGAATACTGGCAATCGCTTCCATGGTAGCAGCCTATGGGTTGGAGGGTAGGGGTTGCTCGTTAGCCGGTAGCGAGGGGAGGGGGTTAGGGCTGCTAGGGGGGGCCTCCGTGCTCAGCACCGGCCGTTCAACGGGTTGAGTGGCCAAGGCCACCCGATTGCCCCCTAGGGATCGCAGGAGATCCAAGACTTGGATGACTTCGTTGTAACTGACCACCTGCGACGCCCGTAAAATCACGAGTCCCTCTGGATGGGTTTTCAAGTATGTGGCCAAGCGTTGATAGAGTTCACTGCGGTTGACGGGGTCTTTATCGACAAAGAGTTGGCCTGCCGGATCAATGCTCACCACGAACATCTTTTGCAACTGGGCTTGGCTAGTGCTCGCTTTAGGGAGATTCAAGGTAATCGCCTGCTGCCGCGTCAGACTCACCGCCGCCAAAATAAAGAACGTGAGAATACAAAAGACCACGTCAATTAGGGGCAGCATTTCAATGCGGACATTGTCACTTTCAGTGGGCAGATGAATCTTCACGGCCATTCCTCAACCACGTTGCCTTAATGATAAAACTCTGAGCAAACACAGTAGGATCAAAAAGTTTCCCACCCATGCAGTTATGACCAGTGCAACGCCCCAGCCCGGACAACTCATTGTGATTACTGGCCCCAGTGGTGTTGGCAAAGGGACGCTCCTACGGCAACTGCGGCAGCGACATCCGGAACTGGCACTTTCGGTTTCGGCGACGACCCGGCCGCCGCGCCCTACGGAGGTGGCAGGGGTGGATTACTATTTTGTTTCTGTGGAAGAATTTAAGGCCATGATTGCCGCTGGCCAACTCTTGGAATGGGCGGAGTTTGCAGGTCATTACTACGGCACACCGCGCCAGCCACTGGTTCAACTCATTGCCCAAGGGAAAACCGTGATCCTTGAAATTGAACTGCAAGGGGCACGTCAAGTGCGCCAATCCTATCCCCAAGCGCGTCACATTTTTATTTTGCCGCCATCTTTAGCAGAACTGGAACACCGCCTGCGCAGCCGTGGCCAAGACAGTG
This sequence comes from Thermosynechococcus vestitus BP-1, assembly GCF_000011345.1. Classification (NCBI taxonomy): domain Bacteria; kingdom Bacillati; phylum Cyanobacteriota; class Cyanophyceae; order Acaryochloridales; family Thermosynechococcaceae; genus Thermosynechococcus; species Thermosynechococcus vestitus. Next base: position 51,005 of record NC_004113.1, on the reverse strand, counting down.
AGGAGGCGATCGCCCGCCGTTTAGCTCAAGCAGAAACGGAAATTGCGGCTGCCCCAGAATTTGATGTGCAAATTGTCAATGATGATCTAGAAAAAAGCCTGATTGCTCTTGAAACGGCCATTTTTAGCCCAGCGCCCTAAGGCTCTGCCCGCACAATTCCGAGGTAGAGTTCCCCCACTTTGGGGTCATTGAGTAATTCGCTGCCCAGTCCTTCATAGCGATCTTTCCCCATTTCTAGGACGTATCCGCGATCGCTCATGGCAAGGGCTTTGCGGGCGTTTTGCTCCACGAGGATAATCGCGGTGCCCTGGGCATTAATTTCTTTGATTTTGGCAAAGACATCATTGACCAGCGCTGGGGAAAGAGCAGCAGAGGGCTCATCCAAGACCATAATTTGGGGATCGAGCATCATGGCACGTCCCATGGCCAGCATTTGCCGTTCGCCGCCAGAAAGGGTACCCGCCCGTTGGTGACGGCGCTCAGCCAAACGGGGAAAGGTTTCATAGACGCGCCCCTTGAGTCCTTTGAGGTTGCCGCTTTTGATAAAGGCTCCCATCTCCAGATTTTCTTCAATGGTGAGGGAGGGGAACACATTAGCAATTTGCGGCACGTAACCGATGCCCTTTTTAACAATTTGGTTGGGACGCAGGTAAGTAATATCTTCTCCGGCGAGGGTAATGGTGCCAAGGCGGGGTCTCAGCAAACCAGCAATCGTTTTTGCCAATGTGGATTTTCCGGCGCCATTGGGCCCAATGACCGCCACAAGCTCCCCGGCTTCGAGGCGAAAATTCACCCCCCGTAAAATATCCACGTCGGGAATATAGCCGGCATAGACATCAGAGACTTCGAGCAAGCTCATGGGGCAAACCAGATCGCCAGAGGGTCAACATCCTAGTATAGAGGCTTCCTCCCTGGGGTGGCGATCGCGGGTCCAACGGCAGTCGATCAAGCACCTCCGGACAAAAATATTCTCTCCGCTCCAAGATTTTAGCAACCTCCGACACCGTCAGGCCTAGGGCAGTTTCTGGCAGATTTAGAGGTGCTTGAATTTTCTGGAAAACCAGTCCTAGAGAGAGATTGCGCCCCTAGGCAGCCGCGGATCTAAAAATTTTACAAAAACAAAATAATGATCAGGACTAGATGCTTGAAAATGGGTTGTGCCATAGTCACTCCAGAGCACCTCCTAAGGGGGGTCAGTGCTGGGAGTTTCTCCCAGCCGAATCAATGGAAAGAAAATCTGAAGGGGAGCGATCGCTACAACCGAGTGGCCAAAGCAATCACCCCAAAGGCAATGAGGAGCACGCCACTGATTCTGGTGATCCAACCCGACCACTGCCGCAGGGCCAGTAGCTTTTGGAGGGCGCCACTAAAGGTACCCACGATCATCAGGGGGACGACATAACCCGTTGTGTAGGCCAAGAGCAAACCTGCCCCCACCCAGAGGTTTTGGGTGGTGGCCACCCACGCCAAGAGCGTTGCCAAAACCGGTGTGCTACAGGGGGCAGCAACGATGCCAAAGGTGGCTCCTAGGGTATACGCCTGTAAGCTGGCAGGGACACGATCCGGCAGTTCCTCTAGGAAGCGACTGCGGGGAAAGCTGAGGGGCAAGGCATCGAGCAAATTCAACCCCATGAGGATCGCCACCAAACTGACCCCCAGGGTCAATCCCCAGCCCACCTGACCGTAGATGCGTCCCGCCAAGGTCGCTGTTATCCCCAAGACCGTTAAGGTGGTGGCAAGACCCAGGGCAAACCAAAGGGACTGGCGCAACCCGGAGCTATTTTGCTTGCTGGCATAGCCGGCGATATAACCCACCGTAATCGGCAGCATGGAGAGGGTACAGGGGGTGAGACTGGTGAGCAGTCCTGCCAAAAAGACGATACCGCCACTGATGGGCGTCAGATCCCGGAGTTGACCGGTCACCCATTGGTCGGCCCACTGTTCCAGTTGGTAGAGTCCTAGGCTAAGGCTGGCCATGGTCTTAGGGGCTAAAGGAAACGGCAGGTCCGGCAGTGACAATGACCAGTCGCTCCGGATCAATCAGCTCTCGCAGCGCTTGATTGACCTCCGCCAAGCTCACCTGCTGCAGGCGATCGCTAAACTGTTGCAATTCCTGCGGCGGTAAATCCACACTGGCATTTGCCAACAGCGTCCGTGCCACCACATCCACATTGGCCAACTCCACTAGATAAGTGTTACTGAGGCTCCGCTTGGCCGCCTCCAGTTCAGCAGCAGTGAATCCCTGGCGGCGTGCCTCCCGCAGCAGTTGCAGCGTGGCCTGAATGGCCTTGGCGGTATCTTCGGGGGCAGTTTGCAACTGAATCATGAAAGGTCCAGCCTGACGACTGGCCGTAAAGAAACTGTAGATACCGTAGGTTAACCCCTGGCGATCGCGAATCTCCGTGCCCAAGCGGCTGGCCAGGGTATCTCCCCCCAAGATGTGATTCATCAGCATTGCCGCATAGAAGCGCGGATGCCGGCGATCGATCCCCGGCGTCCCTAAATAGGTAATTGCTTGGCTTTTACCGGCAATGACCGCATTCCGAAAGAGGGTTTGCGGGGGTGGCGAAACCGCAGGAAACGTGAGGGAAAGGGGCGCCGTTGGCGGCTGCCAAGGGCCAAAAATGTCCTTGAGGCGCGATCGCACCGCCAGGGGGTCAAAATCTCCCACGAGGGTCAAAATCGTGCGATCCGGCCGATAGGCGGCACGATAAAAATTCAGGAGATCTTGGCGTTGAATGGCCTGCACCGACTCAGGGGTGGCAAAGGGATGCAGCGGATGATGAGCGGGATAGAGGGTTTCCTGCAGAACGCGGCGCCCCCAGCGCACAGGATCGTCCGCCTCCAGACCCAGGGCCGTTAGGTAGCGCTGCTGACTGAGTTTAAACTCCGCCTCTGGGAAAGTGGCCTCCTGCAGCACTTCGCCAAGGGTGGCCAAGAGGGTGGGTAGCTCACTGGCTAGGGCATAGCCTTCGACATCAACTCCGTCGCGAAAGGCGCTGAATTCAAGGCTAATGCCGCGATCCTCAAGGGTTTGAGCTAAGGTGAGGGCCGTTTTGGTGCGGGTACCATTGAGCAAATTGGCAGCGGTGAGGTTGGCAACCCCCGGCTGCGTGAGCAGATCATAGGCGGTGCCAGCATCAATCCGCCCCGCCAGGGTGACCGTGGGGGTACTGCGATCCACCAGTAAGAGCACCCGCAGACCATTTTCAAGGGTAAAGGTTTCCACCCCATTGTTTTTGACCGCCGGGGCAGCCTGGGCGCTTCCTTGGGGTAAATAGGCGGCAATGGTTTGGGGATCGACGGGTTCGCCAATCAGATTGTGGGCGGTGGTTTGGACCGCCGGCCGACCTGATAGCTCCACATCGGCAAATTCACTGGGAATAAATTCCCCAACAATCCAGCGATCGCGCCCAAAATAGGTCTGCACCACCCGTTGCACATCGGCAGCAGTGACCTTTTCAATGGCCGCCAGGTGGCGATCGCTAAAGCGGTAATCGCCCGTGAGGGTTTCATCGTTGGCCAGTTGACTGGCTTGGGCATCAATATCGCGATTGCGGAGAATAAAATTGGCCTTGAGCTGTTGTTTGGCGCGTTGCAATTCAGCGAGGCTGAGGGGACGCTCCGCCAGTTGCTGCAACATCTTGCCGATGCTCTGCTCAATGGTTTCAAGGGATTGATCGGGGCTGGCGATCGCCCCCATTTCAAACCAGCCCCCCTCCTGCAATGCAGCTACGTAGGAGTAGGCCGAACTGGCTTGACCCGTTTCCATCAGTTCTTGATAAAAGTACGAACTGCGGCCGCCACTGAGGAGCATATCCAGGACATCCAACGCCGCTTGATCCGGATGGGTGATCCCCGGGATGGGCACCAAAATCTGTAGTAGCGGCGCACTCCCCGGTTCCCTGAGGCGAATTCGCTGGCCTGAAACGGCCCCAGGCGGCGGCAGCGGCGGAGAAATCAAAGGTTCTGGCGGCTGCGGAATAGCCCCAAAGGTGCTCTTGACCAGCTCCAGTGCCCTCGCGGCCCGAACATTGCCAGCAATCACCACCACAGCATTATCGGGGCGATAGTACTGCTGATAAAAACTCTTGACTGCCGCTAGCGTCAACTGCTCCACATCACTGGCTGTTCCCCCCACTGGCAAGCCGTAGGGATGCTTGGGATAGAGGGCCGCCATCACCGCACGACTGAGGCGATATTCAGGACTATTTTCATAGCCCTGTAGCTCCGAGATCACCACCCGCTTTTCACTTTCAAGGGCATCGGGGGTGATGAGGGTATGGCGCAGGCGATCCGCTTCAAGGATCAGCAGTGGCTCCAGTTGGTCAGCACGCACCGTGTGGTGGTAGGCCGTCATGTCGTAGCTGGTAAAGGCATTGGAAGAACTGCCCAGGGCATAAAACAACTGCCCAAATTGCACGGGTCGGCTTTGGGTCCCCTTAAACATCAGATGCTCTAGCTGGTGAGCAATTCCGTTTTCTCCCTTAGGTTCATGGCGAGACCCCACGCGATACCACACCTGCAAACTCACAACGGGCGCCGTGGGAATTTCCTTAATGAGAACGGTCAGGCCATTGTCTAAGACCGTTTTGGTCACGCCACTACCGAGTCCTTCTACCGAGTTCAGGGGAAAAATCACAGCCAAACTGGTACTCAAGAGCATCAAGCCAACAAATAAGAAAATTTTAACGAATTTTGGAGTTAGCCCTAGGGTCATTGTTTCACTGAATTGCCTTTGAATTGCCTTGGGGGGCGATCGCGCTCCCAAGAGTCATCATCGCTGCTGAAAGACGCAACAGAACCATCCCTGATGCTGCCGCCTTCCCCATTGTTTCATCGTTGTTGCCATCCACACCATGGGGTCACACGCCTAACCTCACCTTGTACCCTTGCCAACTCACTCCTATCACTTTGCCGCTTGGGCAGGTCAGTCTGAAGATGAGCAAGAGACGTGACATCTGTTTGCCGCTGCGGCACATCGGCGCCCAAGGCGGGTCACTCCCTGCGGACCTTGGCCTGACATTCCTGCTCACCCATCTGCCCCCGAACCTGCTCCCTCTATCTTGAATCAATCTTGGCGCAGCAGGTGAAAAAACGCCTAGGGCACAAAGCGCAGGAATTTTTTCTTGCCCACTTGCAGCACTTGGTTGACGTAGGGTTCTGGCGCGGTGAGGGTAAAATCCACATCGGTAATTTTCTCACCGTTGAGGCGGACGCCACCCCCTTGAATTTGCCGCCGGGCTTCGCTGCTGCTGGGGCAGAGCTTGGTGTGACTGAGCACGTAGGTCAGTTTCACAGGAAACTGAAACTCGCCAAGGGAATACTCTGGAATGGATCCCGCCTGTGCCGTTTGCCCTTGGGTGACGATCGCCGCCAGTTCCGCTTGGGTTTGCAGGGCCAGCTCTTGCCCATGGTATTGACTGACTACTGCTAGGGCTAAGGCCTTCTGGCGATCGCGAGGATGAGTGGGCAAACTGTCCAAAGGCAGATCCGTGAGCAGCTCAATGTACTGGTTCACCAAAGCATCGGGAATTTTTTCAAGCTTGGAGTACATACTGGCTGCCGACTCCGTGAGCGCCACATAGTTGCCAAGGGACTTGGACATTTTCTGAACCCCATCGGTCCCCACTAGAATTGGCATCAGCAGGCCAAATTGCACGGTTGGCAAGCGAAAGTGACGCTGTAAATCGCGACCGACGGCAATATTAAACTTTTGATCCGTTCCCCCCAATTCCACATCTGCGGCCACCGCCACCGAATCATAGCCCTGCATCAGCGGATAGAGAAACTCATGGAGAAAAATAGGCGTTTCCTTGGCGTAACGTTCGGCAAATCCCTCCTTGGCCAGCATCTGGCCCACCGTCATCGTTCCCAAAAGCTCAAGCACTTTGCGCAGGTCCAGTTTGGCAAGCCACTCTGAGTTGTAGCGAATTTCTAAGCGGCCAGGGGTCTCAAAATCCAAAATCGGCCTCACCTGTTCAAGGTAGGTTTGCACATTGGCAGCGACCTCCTCAGGGGTGAGTTGTTTGCGTACTTCCGACTTCCCCGTGGGATCGCCAATTTGAGCCGTAAAGTCACCAATAATCAGCACAGCACAGTGCCCCGCATCCTGAAACTGGCGGAGCTTGCGCAGGACAATGCTATGACCGAGGTGAATTTCACTGCCGGTTGGATCAATGCCAAACTTAATTCGGAGCGGTCGCTGCGTTTGCCGCAAATAGGCCCAGAGATTTTCTTCGGGTTTGACAGAATCAGGGACATGGGGGAACGTTTCGACCACGCCGCGCTGGAGCCGTGCAATGGTGGCCTCAAGGTCTGAAGACATCATTTGATTGGGCATTGATTGGGGTGAGGACATTTTCTGGTCTAGGATGGCTATGATAGCAATCAATTGCGATCGCGCGGCAATTTTGCCATTCCTGACTTTTCTCCAAATAAAAAATCGTATACGAAGCAAAAAATAATTCGCCTGAGGCAGCGACTGTCGTGTCCACCACTACCCTTGGCAAACACCCCTCCCAAACTCGCCCCCAACATGAAAACTTCTGGCGTGGGGTACTGCGAATTGCTAACCGCACCTTCCTCGTGGGGATGACCTTTGGGAGTGCGGCTATTGGGGGCAGCCTGTTGGGCCTAGCGATTAGCTTTCGGAATCTGCCGGATGTGCGATCGCTACGGGGCTATGTCCCCAGTGAAACCACCCACATTTACGATGCCAAGGGCACACTCCTTGTGAGCCTTCACGATGAAGAAAACCGCGAAGTCGTTCCCCTCAACGAAATCTCGCCCAATTTGAAGCTGGCCGTGCTGGCGATCGAAGACAGCAGTTTCTACCAGCATCGCGGTATTAATCCCATTGGTATTGCCCGTGCCTTGATGGTCAACCTCACCTCTGGGCGTACTGTGCAGGGCGGCTCTACCCTGACGATGCAATTGGTCAAAAATCTCTTTTTGTCTCGCGATCGCTCCCTGAGCCGTAAAGTGGCTGAGGCCGTTTTGGCCATGCGCCTCGAGCAGATCTTCAACAAAGACGAAATTTTAGAGATGTACCTCAATCAGGTCTATTGGGGACACAACACCTACGGTGTGCAAACTGCAGCCCAAAGCTACTTCAAAAAAAATGCTGCAGATCTCACGCTTGCTGAAGCCGCCATGATGGCTGGGATTATTCAAGCTCCAGAAGCCTATAGCCCCTTTGTGGATTTTGATCTCGCCAAGGAACGGCAGCAATTGGTCCTGGATCGGATGGTGGAGTTGCATTGGATTACCCCCCAAGAGGCTGCTGCCGCTGCCCAAGAACCCATCAAGCTGGGGGAAATTACCTCCTTCCAGCGCAGTCGTAGCCCTTGGATAACCGATGCTGTGTTGCAGGAATTGACCCGCCAATTTGGCCGTGAAGCAGTCATTCGTGGTGGCATGCGGGTGCAAAGCAGCCTTGATCTCAAAATGCAAACAATGGCGGAAGAGGCCATCCGACGGGGATATGACAGCCTACAAGCCAGTGGCGTGCGCGCAGATCAGTTAGCTTTAGCTGCTGTGGATCCGCGTACCCACTATGTCAAAGCACTGGTGGGGGGAGTGGACTACAGCCGCAGTCAATTTAATCGAGCCACCCAAGCCCTGCGCCAGCCGGGGTCTGCTTTTAAGCCCTTTGTCTACTATGCCGCCTATGCCAGTGGCAAATATACCCCTGAGTCAGTCATTAGCGACTCGCCAGTGCAGTATCGGGATGGGGACGGATGGTATGTGCCTCGCAACTACGATGGCTCATTTATGGGTGGGATGTCTATGCGCATGGCCTTGGCCATGTCCCGCAATATTCCCGCGATTGTCCTTGGCCAAGAGGTGGGCATTGAGCGCGTAATTGAAATTTGCCGCACCCTTGGCATCACCAGTCCCATGCTGCCGGTGGTTTCCCTGCCCTTGGGAGCGGTGGATCTCACCCCCTTGGAAATGGCCGCTGCCTATGCCACATTCGCCAATAATGGTTGGCAATCTCCCACGACAACAATTATTCAGGTCACCGACAACAATGGCAATTTGCTGTTGGATCACACACCGCGCCCCAAACTCGTGCTTGATCCTTGGGCCGCCGCCGCTGTAAATAACACACTGCAGAGTGTGATCACCAGTGGTACAGGGACAGCAGCCAACATTGGCCGGCCTGCCGCAGGAAAAACAGGCACCACTTCTTCGGAGCGGGATATTTGGTTTGTGGGTTATGTGCCCCAACTCTCAGCGGCTGTTTGGGCAGGGAATGACAACTATGCGCCCTTGGGGCAGGGGGCAACGGGGGGTGGTTTTATGGCACCCATTTGGCGAGATTTCATGAGTCAGGCACTCAAGGATGTGCCCGTAGAGGACTTTACCCCGATGTCGAAGTTCCAGCGGCCCAAGCCGCCGCGGCCAAAAAATTAACTCTGCTGGCGCAATTCTGAATCCCCCCATAGGGTGAGGTGGTTCAGGGATTGATCTGGGAGTTGGGGAACACCGTTATGGGGGCTGGTGAAGCATTGCAACTCATTGGCAAAAAGTCCAGTAAAACCATTGTAATTATTCTCAATAAGCTCCGGTTGTTGCAAATGACACTTGTTCTCGGCTATCATGCAAACCAAGACCGGCAGATCAAGTGAATCTCCTATGCCACTTTATACAGCAGCAGCCTTAAAGGCAGAACTCAATGAGAAGGGCTGGCGGTTGACGCCACAGCGAGAAACTATTCTCAACATTTTCCAGAATCTGCCTAAGGGCAATCACCTGAGTGCTGAAGACCTCTACCATGAGTTGCGCAAACAGGGACACTCCATTAGTTTATCCACCGTTTATCGTACCGTGAAGTTGATGTCACGGATGGGTATTCTGCGGGAGTTGGAACTGGCTGAGGGGCACAAGCACTACGAATTAAATACCATGTCCCCCCACCACCATCACCACATGGTGTGTGTGCAGTGCAACCGCACGACTGAGTTCGATAATGACTCCATCCTCAAGCAGGCCTTGAAGCAAACGGAGAAATATGGTTTGCAACTGATTGATTGCCAACTGACGATCTATACCATTTGTCCAGAGGCGCTGCGGCGTGGTTATCCGGGACTGCCAGAAAACTGGGTCTGTAGTAGCGCGATCGCCCACGGGACAGAACCCCCCTCGCGGGGTAAATAGGGGATGTTACGCCCTCTCGGGATTGCCCTTGTTTTAACCCCTATAATTCCGGGGGTTGGGTTTCCCCATGGGCGAGTGGCCTTTGAGCAGCCCTCTGTTTTTGCTGAAGTTGTTCTTGAAGCCAATAGCCCTCAAGGGGGCCTGATGAAGACCACCTCCAACTTCTTTATCCAGATACCGGCCAGCGCAGGGAAACCCCTTGCCCGTCTTGAGATTCAGCAACTGCCCAGCATTGAGACCGTTGATTTGTTGCCCCAAGGTCTCCGTGGGGGCGATCGCCCCTTGGGTCAAAATGTCATCACGGGTCGCTTACAGTTTTGCCGCAATTCTAATTTTTGTTAACGTGACTGTTGTTGCAGCATTACCGCCTCCCCTGCAGCCGGGCGATCGCCTTGCCGTCGCCTTTCCCAGTGGTGTGCTCCGCCAAGAGGAACCTTTTTGGCAGGGAGTGGCCTGTTGGCAAGCCCAGGGCTATGAGGTCATTGTCGATGAGGCGGCCTTTGCCGGCTGGGGCTACCTTGCGGGTTCCGATCAACAGCGGCGCGATCGCCTACGGCACTTATTGCAAGATGATTCTATTAAGGGCATTCTCTGTGGGCGAGGGGGATTTGGTGCCACCCGTCTACTGGAACAGTGGCAGTGGCCTTCAGCGCCACCAAAGTGGCTAATTGGTTTTTCAGATATTACGGCTCTTCTGTGGAGCTATGCCGCCCAAGGGGTGGCCGGCGTTCATGGTCCAGTCCTCACCACACTGGCGCAAGAGCCCCTTTGGACTCAGCAGCGTCTTTTTGATCTCGTCCAGGGCAAGTCCCTAGACCCCCTATGGGGAAGCGGTTGGGGAGGCGGTGTGGTGCAGGGTCGCCTCTTAGTGGGAAATTTAACGGTCGCGACCCATTTACTGGCCACACCTGATTGCCCACCTTTGGAGAATGTGATCTTGGCCCTAGAGGATGTGGCTGAAGCCCCCTATCGCATTGACCGTATGCTGACGCAGTGGCGCCGGAGTGGGGCGTTATATCAGATTAAGGGGATTGCCCTCGGCCGTTTTAGTCGTTGTGAAGATGCCACCATGGAACCGAATTTTCGGCTGATTGAGGTTTTGAGCGATCGCTTGGGGGATTTGGGAATTCCCATTGTTAGTGACTTGCCCTTTGGCCATGAGGGGGTCAATGCTGCATTACCAGTGGGGGTAGCGGCTGAGCTAGATGGCGATCGCGGTTCTTTGCAGGTATTGCTCTGACAAGCTGACACCCGGTGAACCACAAGCTGCTAAGGAATCAAATCCCTGATGCGCCGCTGTCAAGGGGGGCCAAAACTAATCGAACCCATAAGCAGAAGCTGATCGCCAGTCACCAATGAAATGAAAATCTGGGTGATAAGATATGGGGGATTCCATCAAGGCACGTAAAAAGTTATGGATTTGGTGACACTGGCCGGACAGCTCAATGCAGGCACCATTTTGCCGGAAACCATCCTGATTGTGACGCTGCTTGTCGTCCTGTTGGCGGATTTGATTCAGGGACGTCAGGCCGATCGCTGGACGCCCTACTTTGCCATTGTCGGTTTAGGGGGGGCGATCGCCACGATGATTCCCCTATGGACTCAGCCTGCAACTATCAGTTTCTTTGGCAGCTTTATTTCCGATCACCTCAGCCTCTTCTTCCGGGGACTGATTGCCCTCTCCGCTTTGGGCACGATTCTCATGTCCATTCGCTATGTTGAGCAAACGGGCAGTTCCCTCGGCGAATTTATGACCATTCTGTTGACGGCCACGGTGGGTGGCATGTTCATTGCCGGTGCCCAAGAACTGGTGTTTATCTTTGTGGCCCTAGAGACCCTAAGTATTGCCTCCTATCTGCTCACGGGCTATACAAAGCGCGATAGCCGCTCCAATGAAGCCGCCTTGAAATATCTCCTGATTGGTGCGGCCAGCTCTGCCATCTTCCTTTATGGCTCATCGCTACTGTACGGCCTTTCCGGTGGGCACACCCAACTGCCAGCAATCGCCCAAGCCCTGTCCTCCGAATCCTTGGGTCTTGTTGTGGCCCTAGTGTTTGTGATTGCCGGCATTAGTTTCAAAATTTCCGCGGTACCCTTTCACCAGTGGACCCCCGATGTCTATGAGGGTGCCCCTACCCCTGTGGTTGCCTTTCTTTCGGTGGGTTCCAAAGCCGCTGGCTTTGCCCTCGCCATTCGCTTTTTGACCTTGGCCTTCCCCAGTGTCACCGATCAGTGGCAACTCATCTTTACAGTGCTGGCCATCCTCAGCATGATTCTCGGCAATGTGGTGGCACTCGCCCAAACCAGTATGAAGCGGATGCTCGCCTACTCCTCCATTGGTCAGGCGGGGTTTGTGATGATTGGTTTTGTCGTTGGCACTGAGGCAGGCTATGCCAGTATGCTCTTTTACTTGCTGGTGTACCTCTTCATGAACCTTGGTGCTTTTACCTGTGTGATTCTGTTCTCCCTGCGCACCGGCACCGATCAAATTAGTGAGTATGCAGGCCTCTATCAAAAAGACCCCCTGCTGACTCTTGGCCTGAGCCTATGCCTACTGTCTCTGGGGGGGATTCCACCCTTGGCAGGCTTCTTTGGTAAGATTTACCTCTTCTGGGCGGGTTGGCAAGCAGGTGCCTATGGTCTTGTCCTGCTGGGCCTATTGACGAGTGTGATCTCCATTTACTACTACATCCGCGTCGTCAAGATGATGGTGGTCAAGGAGCCCCAAGAAATGTCAGAGGCGGTGCGCAACTATCCCGAAGTCTCCTGGTCGAGTTTTGGCCTGCGGCCTTTGCAGGTGGGCTTGGTCATGACGGTGATTGCCACCTCCTTAGCGGGCATCTTGGCCAATCCCCTCTTCAACTTGGTGAATACGGCAGTATGGGATGTGCCGCAACTGGCTAATCAACCAACGGTTATGGAGGTCGCTTACCAAGCCCTCTCCCCGGCAGGCAAATCTTAAGGATGATTTCAATGCCGATCTCCCATGATCCTCATAGAATCAAGGGGAAACCATGCTAGGACAAATCACAGTGGTGGAATTGGCGCAACGCCTAGCCACAGAGGCGGATACCTTGCAACTCATTGATGTGCGGGAACCCGAGGAGTGGGCGATCGCCCATCTTCCTCACTTTACGCCTTTGCCCTTGAGTGCCTTTCCCCAATGGTCGCCCCAAATTTGTCAGCTCTTTGATCCAGACCGGGAAACCTTGGTGCTCTGCCACCACGGTGTACGCTCTGCCCAGATGGGGCACTGGTTAATTCAGCAGGGGTTTCGCAATGTCAAGAATATTGTGGGTGGAATTGATGCCTATGCTGCGGTAGTGGATCCAACCCTTCCCCGTTACTAGTGGATGATTTGGGAGAGTTTTCATGACGTTGAGAGTCGGTATTAATGGTTTTGGCCGTATTGGCCGCTTGGTGTTACGGGCAGGGCTTGCCTGCGACAATCTTCAGTTTGTCGGCATTAACGATCTCGTGCCTGCGGATAACCTAGCCTACCTCTTTAAGTACGATTCCACCCACGGCATGTATCCGGGTACCGTCAAGGCCACAGCGGAGGGCATTGAAATTGATGGTCAGTTCATTCCCTGTACTGCTGTGCGCAATCCAGCAGAACTGCCCTGGGGAGCCGTTGGTGCAGACTATGTTGTTGAGTCCACTGGGTTATTTACGAGCTATGAGGGGGCAGCGCAGCATTTACAAGCTGGTGCCAAACGGGTAGTGATTTCAGCCCCCACTAAGGATGCCGATAAAGTGAAAACGATTGTCGTTGGTGTTAACCATGACACCTTTGACCCGTCGAGCGATCGCATTGTCTCCAATGCTAGTTGCACAACCAATTGCTTAGCCCCAGTTGCTAAGGTGTTGCACGCAAGCTTTGGCTTAGCGGAGGGCTTGATGACCACCGTGCACGCCGTCACCGCTACCCAGCCCACTGTGGATGGTCCCAGCAAAAAGGATTGGCGCGGCGGCCGTGGGGCTGGCCAAAATATTATTCCCGCGTCTACGGGAGCCGCCAAGGCAGTAACGTTGGTGTTGCCCGAACTGAAGGGCAAGTTGACGGGGATGGCCTTTCGCGTTCCCACACCCGATGTCTCTGTGGTGGATTTGACCTTCAAAACCGAGAAGGCGACAACCTATGGGGACATTTGTGCAGCAATGAAGGCAGCGGCAGAGGGGGAACTCAAGGGTATTCTCGGCTATACCGAAGAGGCGGTTGTCTCCAGCGATTTTATTGGTGATGGCCGCTCCAGTATCTTTGATGCCACAGCCGGGATCCAACTCAATGCCAATTTCTTTAAAGTAGTGGCCTGGTATGACAATGAGTGGGGCTATTCCTGCCGGGTGGTGGATCTACTCAAATTAATGGCCGCTAAGGAGGGTCTGCTCTAGCGACCCAAGTCATGGAGGCGGTGGATGACGTCGCAGCAATGCTGAGTGACCGCTTCTAGGGCAGCGCGATCCCCCGAAGCCGGCGGTGGAATCGGTGCACCAATGCGCACCGTAACTGGGACCGGTCGGGGAAAGGTGCCATTCTTGAGAATCTCCTGAGTGCCCCAAAGACAAACAGGCAACAGGGGTGCTTGCGCTTTGGCTGCAATCAACGCGGCCCCCAGTTTCGGGTCATCAATCCGGCCATCCTTGGTGCGGGTACCCTCCAAGAAGACCCCCACCGCCCAACCCTGTTGTAGGGCTTTGAGGGCAGCCTGCAACGCCCGGCGATCGCCCGCGCCTCGCTTCACAGGATAGGCGCCATACCAGCGAATCAAGGTGCGAAAAATGGGAATGTGGAACAATTCCTCCTTAGCCATCCAGGCCACCGGTCGGCGCACACAGTTGGAGATAAGGGGCGGATCAAAGTAGCTGGCATGATTGGCGACCACCACCAGTGGTCCGCGCAGCGGTACCTGATGGGCACCATAGATGCGCCCCCGAAAATAGGTGTGCAGGAGTGGACTCACCACTGACCATTTGAAGAGATGGTAGAGGAGCAGGCTGATCAGCGGCTCGCGATCGCGACTCACACCAGGCTCTCCAAACTGGCGATCGTTGCCACCCCTGTGACTGTGATCTCTGGAGTGGTGCGCTTGACCAAGCCAGCTAAGACATTCCCGGGCCCAATCTCCAGAGCTTGGGTTACTCCCGCCGCCGCAAGGGCATAGCAAGTGTCCACCCAACGCACAGAACCCGTCATTTGCGATCGCAACCGTGCCTTGATCAGCGCTGCATCCGTTGTTGGTTCGGGTTCGACATTGTTCAGGACAGGAAAGACAGCCTCTTGAAACTGGCACTCATCCAACAGTGTGGCAAAAGTTGCCGCGGCCTCCGCCATAAAGGGGGAATGAAAGGCACCACTGACATTCAAGGGAACTGCCCGTTTGACTTTTATCTTTGCCAGTAGGGCGTCAACGGCCTCGGGCAGCCCTGAAATCACCACTTGTCCCGGATGGTTATCATTGGCCAGAACCACATTGGGGATGCGGGCGATCGCCTGCTGCAACTCCTCGCGGTCAAAGCCAATCAAGGCCACCATCTTGCCGCCACCAGCAGCATTCATCAGTGCGGCGCGCCGCTGCACCAATTGGAGTCCCGTTTCAAAATCAAAGACTTCTGCCGCATAGAGAGCAACATATTCACCGAGACTATGTCCTGCCACAAAGTCCGCCTTCGCTCCCCGTTCCTTGAGGGCATCCACCAGTAGGCTCTCGACGAGAAACAAACTGGGCTGGGTATAGAGCGTTTGGTCTAAATTGCCGATGCGCCCTCCACAGCAGTCAATGACCGACCACCCTAAAATGGCCGCTGCCTGTTCGCAGCGCGCCTTGGCTGGGGGATAGGCCGTCAGCAAATCCGCCATCATTTCTGGATGTTGCGACCCTTGGCCGGGAAATAACCACGCTGTCTTTGTCATCGGCACTGCTCAACTCAAACCGGAATCTACTTTACCCGATTTGGGATGTCCGTTATACTAGAAAATTGTCGAGAAAAACCTACCTCTTTTATCTCCATAGGCTGACATGATTAAACTGCGTCTCAAACGCTACGGCAAAAAGCGGAACGCCACCTATCGTATTGTGGCCATGAATAATACCGATCGCCGCGATGGGCGTGCCCTTGAAGAATTGGGCTTTTATGATCCAATCCATAATGAAGTGCGCCTCAAGGAAGAGGCGATCAAGCGGCGTTTGGCGCAGGGTGCACAACCCACAGATACCGTCCGGCGGCTCTTTGTCAAAGCGAATCTTCTCCCCGAAACTGCCCAAAAATAGGCAATGACTGAATCGGCTGCCCCCAACTACGCTGCCTTGATTCGCTTCCTGCTGGAGCCCTTTATGGAAGCACCAGAAACCCTGCGGCTCCATGCGGAATTTTCCCCTGCCAATTCTCGTATCTGGGTACGTCTTGCCTTTGCTGGCGAGGATAAAGGGCGGGTTTATGGTCGTGGGGGTCGCAATCTTCAAGCCATTCGAGCGGTTTTACAGGCTGCTGCCCAAGCCGCTGGTCAGCAGGTTTATTTAGATGTTTATGATGATGCCAAAAGTACGCCTAAAATAGATCATCAAAGGAGCGATCGCCCGCGGCGATCCCGTCGTCGTTTTTATCCATCATCAAGGAGGCAAAGTTAGCGCGTGGCTGAAGTCCGTTTAGGTGAAAACGAATCCATTGAGTCCGCTCTACGGCGATTCAAGAAAAAAATCCAGAAAGCAGGTATTCTTTCGGAAGTCAAGCGGCGTGAACGTTACGAAAAACCTAGCCTGCGCCGCAAACGCAAACAGGAGGCTGCCCGCAAGCGCAATCGCTAAGCTTAGGCTATGACCACGAGGGAAAGCCTCACCATTGACCTCCACAGCATTGAGAGTGCGATCGCCCTTGTCGGTGAGCAAGAAGCTAACCTGCGCATCTTTGCCGCCCAAACAGGGGCGACTCTTGTTTTAAGGGGACGGGATCTCTATATCACTGGCACCCCTGCTCAAGTCCAACTCTGCCAACAACTCATTCAGGACCTCGGTACCCTCTGGCGGGAGGGACGTCCTGTGTCGGGGGTGGATATTCTCACGGTCCGCCACGCCTACGATACTCAGCAGCGGGAAGCCCTCCAAGAGCTGCAACAGGATATTCTGGCTCGCACCCGTCGGGGTGACATTATTCGCGCCAAAACCTTTCGCCAGCGCCAGTACATTCAAGCGATTCGTAGCCATACCCTGACCTTTGGCATTGGGCCAGCGGGCACTGGTAAAACCTTCCTGGCCACGGTCCTAGCCGTACAAGCGCTACTGGCGGGCACCTATGAGCGGTTAATTTTGACACGGCCTGCGGTGGAAGCGGGGGAGCGGCTTGGCTTTTTGCCGGGAGATTTACAGCAAAAAATTGATCCCTATTTGCGCCCCCTCTACGATGCCCTCTACGAGCTAGTAGAGCCGGAGAAAATTAGCAACCTGATGGAGCGGGGTGTGATTGAAGTAGCTCCCTTGGCCTATATGCGAGGGCGTACACTGAACAATGCCTTTGTCATCCTCGATGAGGCCCAGAACACCACTCCTGCCCAGATGAAAATGGTGTTGACCCGTATTGGTTTTAACTCCTGCTTGGTGGTGACCGGGGACTTGACGCAAACCGATCTACCAGAACACCAAACTTCCGGCCTCAGTGTGGCTACGAAAATTCTCAAGGATGTCGAAGGGATCGCATTTTGTTATCTAACCAAGGGGGATGTCATTCGCCATCCCCTTGTCGAGCGGATTATTGATGCCTACGATCGCCATGAGCAGGCCTTGCGCACTAAGCCAAAAGCTCGCGCATCTGGGCATAGCGATCGCTCACCCAAGGCCAATTAACCACCTGCCACCAAGCCTCTAGGTACTGATCGCGACGGTTGCGATAGGTTAGGTAGTAGGCATGTTCCCACAGATCATTACCCAAGATGGGCACTTGCCCTTGCATCAGCGGAGAATCTTGGTTGAGCGTGGTGGTAATGGTCAAATTCCCTTGGGGCGTCAGCACAAGCCAGACCCAGCCACTGCCAAAGTGCCTCAGACCTGCTTGCTGAAACTGGGCTTGAAATTCTGGGAACGAGCCAAAAGTGTTTTCTATGGCTATGGCTAAGTCCCCCGCGGGCTCACCGCCGCCATTCGGTGCCATACTTTGCCAAAAGAGGGAATGATTAGCATGGCCACCGCCGTGGTTGCGCACAGTTGATTGGATAGCGGTGGGGAGTTGGTGAAGGTGGCGCAGGAGCGTTTCGATGGCGAGCCCGTGCCATTGACGGTAGGGTGTCAGTGCCTTGTTGAGAGTGTTGACATAGGCTGCATGGTGTTTGTCGTGGTGCAGACGCATCGTCTCTGCATCAATCACTGGCTCTAGGGCATCGTAGTCATAGGGCAAAGGCGGCAGCGTATAAATTTCTGATGGCTCACCTGCCGCCACGGCGGGGCGCGATCGCAACCACAGGGTAGCAGCACTGACGCCGAGGAGGCCGAGGGTTTGACGACGGGTTAGGCGCATAACGAGTACGTGAAATGTTCCCGCTAACAGTCTAAGCCCTTCAGGATTATTCCTGGCGCAGCAGGAGTTGTTGGGCTTGGCTGGGGGTCAGGAGTTGGCCATCCAGCTCAATTTGCAGCACCTTGTCAGAGGAGGGTTGCAGTGTGGTGTTGGTTTTGCGGCGGTCTTTAGGGGGCCACTGATTTTGCCAAAGGCGGTTCATTTCTGAGGATTCAAAGCCAGTGGTCGGGGAAATGGGATTAAAGATTGGGGACAGGGGGGTTGCCAACGTGACGAGGGGAGAGAATATCGCCGTCAGCACCATACTCATCAGCAGTAGACGGGTCATAAATCCATACCTCCTAGGAGCGATCGCACTTGCAGTCCTCTGGAGTGACACCTAAAAATAAAAGCGCTGTTAAAATACTCCTACCTACTTCCTCCAGCTTCAAACTTAAAGGGCTGCTGACTTTTTCCTTCCGCTAGCCGTTCGTTTTGTTCACTCAACTCAGCCTTATTTTTTCATTATACTCCCTGGGACTAAAGTCCTTTTTCAGTTTTTCCTCTTCACCCTGAGATGGCGAGGCTGCTCAGGTCCTCTTTTGTATGGTTCCCTAAATTAGGATGGCAAGGGGTACACACTAGGTCGTTTGCAATTATCAATCAGGCATACACTCCTAAAGAGGTTTCGCGATGATTGGCGGAGCTACTAGAGACTCAAAAGGAAACAGAACACCGCTTTCAAGAGGCTGAACGCTTACTGTAAGAAGAAGCACGGCCGCTCAACCAACAAATTGGCAAACTGGGCAATCGCCTTGGGGAATTTGTTGAGTGGCAAGTACGCCCAGCCGTGTTGCGCTGATCTCAGAGTCGTGGAATTGCTGTTTCTCAACTCTACAGCGATGTCATGCTTCAAGATGGCAACGAAAGCCTAGAAATTGATCTATCGGTGGTCAATAGGGATGAAGCCGTTCTCGTCCCAGTGAAAACACAACTCAGCCAAGGGAATATTGATGAGCATTTAGAGCGGATTGCAAAATTTCCTCGTTTGGCTCATCAGTATCGCAGCACTCAACTCTTGGGACCTGTGGTGGGGATGATTCCTCGCTACGCTTATCGGCAAGGCTTGTTTGTGCTAGCGCAGTCGCGGGATGGGGTGACGATTCTCCACGACCCGCAGTTTCAGCTCCGCCCGTGGTAGGGCAAGGGACATTGAACCCAGAAAAAATGATGGGCGTGATTCGCCGCTACAAAGCTTTTTGCTGTGGGAAGAGTCCTGTGCAGAAAAAATTGTGGTGCAGCCCCGTATCCCCTACTTGATTCGCGAGCGGAAGCAAGGTGGAGAAAGAGGTCCGTCCCACACATTGGTGACCTAGGCAGCGCGTTTGACCAAGGAGCGAATGACGTTGTCTTTCATCATCAATAGGCGAGAGGCTTGCAACAGCAGCTCACGAGCTTCCTGAAGGCTCATCGCACTCACTTGCGCCTCCATCACTCGCATTTGAAACTGCTGTTCGACGCTGAGGTCAACATTCAGTTCGGGGAAGCGTTGCTCCATAGAACGTACTCCTTACTCCATGTCATCGGTATAGGTGTTAAAAAATATAACAAACACATTGACAAAGTTGCCACTCAATGAATATCACCTGCGCAAAGGATAAAATGTTCAGCGTGAACGATTTCACGAAATTCTTGTTCAGTTTCATTAATGAGACCTGATAGACTGAGCTCAAATCCAGGTCAATGATGAGGACGGCAAGATGCGGTTGGCAGATGTAGCCGAACGGTTTGGGGCAACCCTCGACTGTCCAGAGCACGGCGATCGCCCGGTGTTGGGAGTAGCCCCCCTAGAAACAGCAACAGCAACGGATATTTCTTTTCTGGCCAATCCTAAGTACACCGCCCTGTTGCAGACCACCCAAGCGGCTGCGGTGTTTGTGCGTCCCGACTTTCAAGGGGAGGCGGCCTGTCCTCTGCTGCGGGTGCCCCATCCCTACCTTGCCTTTGCCAAGTGTATTGAATGGTTTTATCCACAACCCAAACCTGTCGCCAAAATCCACCCGACAGCAATTCTGGGAGCCGATGTGGTTTTGGGAGCTGAGGTAACGATTGGTGCTTATACGGTGATTGGCGATCGCGTCCGCATTGGCGATCGCACAGTGATTGATAGCCATTGCACCCTTTATGACGATGTGGTGATTGGCTCAGACTGTCGTATCTACAGCCACTGTGCCCTGCGGGAGCGGGTGCAATTGGGCGATCGCGTCATCTTGCAAAACAGCGTGGTTTTAGGGAGTGATGGCTTTGGCTATGTCCCCCTACCCGATGGTCGTCACTACAAAATTCCCCAAGTGGGCACCGTGGTCATTGGCAACGATGTAGAAATTGGTGCTGGCACAACGATTGATCGCGCCACCCTTGGAGAGACCACTGTGGCCAATGGCACAAAAATTGACAACTTAACGATGGTGGCCCACAACTGCACCATTGGTGAAAACGCCATTCTCTGTGCCCAAGTGGGGTTGGCAGGTTCAACCCACATTGGTAATCACGTGGTCTTGGCTGGACAGGTGGGGGCAGCGGGTCATTTGACCATTGGCGATCGCACTGTTGTCTCCGCCAAATCCGGCATTAGTAGCTCGGTACCCCCAGATAGCCGCATGGGGGGGATCCCGGCGATGGATCAAACCCTCTACCTCAAGGTCTCAGCCGCAGTGAAGCAATTGCCAGATCTCCTCAAGCGAGTGCGCAAATTAGAAGCTAAGGTGGGGGAATAGCCTCGATACTCTAGTCGGGTAGCGGGGGGCATTACTGCCCCCTAGCCCCCTAAGAACCGGACGTGCTAGTTTCCCAGCATCCGGCTCAGGCCTCTCAAAGCCCCTCTTTCAAGAGGGACCGGCTGTGCTGACCATCTCGGCTGTGCACCTGTTTGTGGCAGTTGGCGTGGATTAAGACAAGATTATCCAGGTCGTCAGAACCACCCTTGTGTTTGGGCAATATGTGGTGGATGTCAGTGAGCATGTCTTGCTCAATTTCACCCCCGCATACTGGACAGATACCACCCTGTTTCTTCCATAGTTCTCGGCGGATGCGCCGATATTGAGCAGGGGCTTTTTTGAGTTTCTTGCGTTTCTCAAAGTATTCTGCCCACTCTGGGAGAAACGGATTGGCGTCTGCCTTGATTTTGACGTGGCGTTGGATTCGGGTGTCAGAGGTTTTGATTAGGCGTTTGGTCCTCAGTTCCCCGTTCTTGTCTTTCATCACCATACCGAACACCCAGTCTCTGCTTCCGTTTTTGATGAAGTATTTGTCCTTCACCCATTGGGCAGGTTTGTTTGGGTGCCGGCGCCTTGCCCATCGCCACAATTTGTGCCAGGTGGCGAAGTCCACTCGGTTGAAGGTTTCCTTAGAGACTTGTCCTTTGTGATAGTTGGCCCAACCTCTAATGATTGGGTTGAGTGTGTCTATCACGATTTCCTGGGTTGCTGTCCTAAGTTCCCTTAGAGTGTCTCGGATTTTCTTGAGGAACGCTTTCACGTTCTTCTTCGCGGGTTTGATGAGAAGAACCCCGTTGTACTTGCGAATGTTCCATCCGAGAAAGTCGAAGCCTTCCTCAATATGGACGATTTTTGTCTTCTCGGGGGACAGGGTCAAGCCCCGTTCTTTTAGGAACTCCTGGATTAGGTTTCTGGCTTTCTCCAGGGTTTCCTCATCTTTTCCCGTCACGACAAAATCGTCAGCATATCGGATGAGGTTGACTTTTTGACCTCTGAGGTGTTTGGCCAACAGTTCTTCCATCCCATCTAGGGTTATATTGGCAAGAACTGGGGAGATTACCCCTCCCTGAGGTGTCCCAGCATGGGTGGGGAAGAGTTGCTGTTTCCAGACGAACCCAGATTTAAGCCATTTCCGTAAGATCCCTTTGTCCAGTGGAGTGTTGGCTAGTAGCCACTCATGGCTGATGTTATCAAAGCATCCGGATATGTCAGCGTCAAGGACGTGTTCAGCCGACTTGGCTCTTGCCAGAGCAAGGAAGCATTGTCCTGCCGCATCTGCCGTACATCGCCCTCGGCGGAACCCATAGGAGTTCCGGTCTGCTGTGGTTTCCGCGACTGGTTCTAGGGCTAGTGCATATAGTGCCTGCATTGCCCTGTCCTTCATTGTCGGGATTCCTAGCGGGCGCTGTTTGCCGTTTGCTTTCGGGATATATACCCGCCTCAGGGGTTGGGGCTTATAGCCTCTTCTCCTGAGGGACTTTATGGCTTGGGTTTTCTGCTCTTGTGTGGACCAGGTTATCCCATCCACACCAGGTGTTTTACTGCCTGAGTTGTCAGTTACCCGTTTCACGGCAAGGGCTTTGCCGTAGAACGAGTGGGTCAGGAGCCATTGCAAAGCTTTCACTTTGCCCCAGCGTCCTTCCTTCACAGCCTTTGCGATACGCACTTGCAGCCTCTTTACCTCACGGTTGGCTTTGGCCCAGTTTATGCTGTGCCAGCTTATTTCCGTTTGGTTGGTGACTGCACCAGTGGTTTGGTCCACCGTCATTGTCGGGTAGCAGGGGGGCATCGCTGCCCCCTAGCCCCCTAGGAACCGGACGTGCAAGTTTCCCCGCATCCGGCTCGAGCCCCCCAGGACCCCTCATTTAAGAGGAACCGGTTGTGCATGCAACCTTTACGATACTCATCTACAGCCTCTCTACCTTTTGAGCAGGTTGGTGACCGCACCAGTGACTCAAGATCACCGCCATTTGCATTGTCACCATTAGGAAGGTTCTATAGACTTTCTCGTAAGGGGGGACCGGCGGGAAGTCTGCCCTCTTTCGAGTGGGATGATGTTGAATGTCCTGCCAGCATTCTCAATCCCTATCTAGCCCATTACAGGCTAGCATTCGCTTTTTCCCACCTCCTCTACCCGCACCCCCATCAGCATTCCTTACGGTTTGCCTGCCTTGAATGTTCAAGGCGAAGATACGGGCTTACCGCGTTCCAACCAGATGACACGAGGGGTTAGGTGGTGACTATACCCCGGCGGAGTTGCTGTCCCCGTTCACTGAAAAGCAAGCAGTGAATCCAATCCGCTTTGCCATTTTGGCTCAGGCCTATCAGCATCTTTGGCCTGCTTGGAGTAACGAGGCTTCTAGCGTCACTTCACTTGCGTTCACCATACCCTCAAGCCTAGCTCCCTATCACCTGACGCTGGTGAAGTTGCTTCCTCCTCACGGATTCGGCTCCAACCTTCCGGTTCGGGCTTCATTGTCGGGAGGGCTTCATACCTGACCGTTACCAGTCACGCATGCCTCCTTAGGCTACGGTTGGGGGAACAACCGGTCCCGTTCTAGCTTGTTGGGCTAGTGGGACAATCATCTGGCTAGCTTTCGCGTCGCACTGCCTTGTCTCCATTCAAGAGGTTCTACAGGTTATCTCGCAAAGGGAGACCAGCAGGAAGTCTGCTCCCTTTCGGGCGGGGTGATGTTGGATTGTTTCCTCAACCCCTATCCGGTCCGTTACAGACCAGCATTCGCTTTCTCCTGCATCCCATACCCGCACCCTCATCAGCATTCCTTACGGTTTGCCTGCCTTGAATGTTCAAGGCGAAGATACGGGCTTACCGCGTTCCAACCAGATGACGCGAGGGGTTAGGTGGTGACTTTACCCCGACGGAACTATTGTCCCCGTCCACTGAGATGACAGCAGTGAAACCAGTCCGTTTGCCATTTTGGCTCAGGCCTATCGGCGTCTTTGGCCTGTTTATAGTAACGAGGCTTCTGGCGTCACTTCACTTGCGTTCACCATACCCTCAAGCCTAGCTCCCTATCGCCTGACGCTGGCAAAGTTGCTTCCTCCTCACGGATTCGGCTTCAACCTTTCGGTTCGGGCTCCGTTGTCGGGAGGGCTTCATACCTGACCGTTACCAGTCGCGCATGCCTCCCTAGGCTACGGTTGGGGGAACAACCGGTCCCGTTCTAGCTTGTTGGGCTAGTGGGACAATCATCTGGCTAGCTTTCGCGTCGCACGCCACCCTCTATAGTGGAATTAAGAGCTAGCGTTGCCTTGTCTAGCCTTCATCGCCTTCATCGTCGGGTGAGGGGAAATGAGTCACATCAATCTGCGGCACTAAGCCTATGACTCCTCCAGCGGCAATTCGATTACTGCCCAGCGATCAAAAACTCTTCCAAGATCTCCTTGGCTATCATGAACTCACAACCAAGGCAGAAAAACAGGCGGCCTTGATCTCCTTGCTCCAGCGCGATCGCGCCCAAGTCATCGTCAAAAGTCTTGCCCAAGCTGCCTTTCCCCAAACCGCCTTTAATGTTGCCCTCTGGATGCTCAACCATGACTTGGTAACCCTAGATTGGCTCTACGACATCACCTACCGCATTTCAACCCAAGGCTGCCAAGAAACGATTGATCTGGGCCTGCTCTACACCAGCCTGCAACACTTAAGTCCGGGGGATGCAGCCATTGTTTTAGGCCAAACCGATGCTGCCCTTAAGGCCATTCGTCTTGATGACTTAGACCTCGCCACCTTAATTACGACATTGGAACCGGGGGTGGCCATTAGTTTGCTCTCTTGGTTTGTCACCTTTAAGAAAATTACGACCGTCGATCTAGAGTACATCAGTCAAATTGTCCAGAAGCTAAAACCTACTGCCGCGCCGCCCCAAGAGACCACCGAAATTCACTCTCAGCCCCTTGTCCCTGAACCCCGTATCATTGAACTCACCCTCGAAGACAAATTGCTGGAGTTAAATTTGCAATTGGGGGGCACAGAAACAGAGATCCTACCCAAGGTTTTGGATCGCTTTTTGTTTCGGCGCACGCGGGAAGATAAGGTGGTCTATCGTCCCAATACACAGGTGGTACGCCTAGCCTGCGTCGGCGGAGAGCGCCGCGACATTCCAGTGCCAGTGCGCAGTGCCAAAACGTGGCCACCGGGAGTCTATGTGATCTATCGCGAGCAGGAATCCCTCCAACTGATGCGCTTGCCAGATAATGAGTTCTACGAAATTTTGCCCTTTGGGCCTGATCCCTATCTGCGTGCCGAAACGATCGCCCGCATGATTGAGGAAGGGCAGCCCTAGCTATAAACAGGGAGTGTGAAGTGGAAGCAACTGCCTTTCCCCGGTTGGGAGTCCACCCAAATCTGGCCATAGTGCATACGAATAATCTGGCGGCAAAGGGCAAGGCCAATGCCATAGCCTTCAATGGCGCGATCGCGATCGAGGCGAACCGTTTCGCCAAAAATTTTCTCCTGCTGCTCAATGGGAATACCTGGACCAGTGTCAGAGACGGTAACTTGCACTTTTTGAGTCATGCGGTGAAAAGCACTCAGGTGAATTTTGCCCCCTTCGGGAGTGTATTTACAGGCATTATCCAGTAGGTTGACAAGCACCTGACGAATGCGATCGCCATCCCCATAAACCAAGGGCAAATCCAGAGGAATATCGGTGGTAAAGTGCTGCTTTTTACGCTCAAAATTTAGGCGCACATCCTCAACGGTCTCTTGGCATAGTTGCCGCAAATCCAGTTGCCGTGCCATAATTTGCAGCTTGTCTTGGGGGCCGCGAGCCGCCAAAAGTAAATCAGTAATCAGCTGTCCCATTGTCTGGGTTTGACTGCGGGCATGGTGAAACAGGCGTTGGATGTCCTCAATAGGGAGTTGTTGACTGCTCTCTTCCTGAAGGTTGGACTCTAGGGTTTCAAGGGCAATGCCGCCGGCAGTGAGGGGGTTGCGTAATTCGTGAGCCAGCAAGCTAATAATTCGATCCTTGAATTGGAGTTGTTCGGCAAGGCGATCCCGCTCTTGGCGCAGTTGAAACAGCTCATCCTTGAGGCGGCTGAGTTCCATAGAGCAATCTGACTGCTCCGCTGCCGACTTTTGCATATCCGCCTGTAGGCCAAGGGCCACTTCCCGCTGCCAGCGCGGCCACCAATAGTCCACCTTTTGCAGGAGCTTACGACCAGCGAGGGTTTGGCGCGGTTCAGGACGGACTTTAATCAAAGCGGGCGTGGCAACTAGCTTATACTCCTCTAGAAGGTAGGGCTGCTCACCAATGGGCACCACTTTTAATTCAAAGCTAAAGTTCGAGGGCAGTTGCTGAATGTGAGCTTGAATGGCAGCAGTTTCCTCTTCATCGCCCGGACGATTGGCAACAAACAGGAGCAAACTGAGCGGCGGTGTCGTTTCTTGGGGAGAACTGGCATCCGCAGACGCTTTCATTGAATCACCGGGGAGTCTTCTCAAGGGCAGTGAATTGCGCTTCCTAGAGGGGAAACCCTAAAGAGGATGTATAAAGATTAACTAACATAAAGGTTAACTGAAATGTTAGGCTTCTCATCCGCAGCCCAACCTAGGAGCGCTGGCCATCCCGCCGTCCGAGTTCGTAAATTGCCCCGCCGATGGTTGCCATCAGGCCTAAACTCAAGGCCCAACTTTGACCTAAGCCCAAACTACAGAGGACAAAGCAACCCGTACCCACAAGAATAAAGGGAATGAGCCCCACCATCCCTGCCCAGAATTCGGCACTTTGGTTTGCTTCACCCCCTAGCCACATCACTAAACGCTGCATGAAGGCTTGCCCCGTGGGATAAAACCCCCAGTACAGGGCGATCGCCCACAGACCAGAGCCGGCAATGGCAATGGGGGAGAAAGAAACCTGCGGCAAATTGGGAATCATGGGAGTCCTTGAAAAATCTTGGGATCAAACATTTCTCGGAAAGATAAATAGTAGGGTGTAAAAACACTTGTATCATGCCCAGGGGCACGGGTTTGTATTTCTTTACCCAAAAGGTGCACCATTTGAAACACCAGCTCCCATGTCACATTTAGAGAGGGATACAGCATCAAACAGAGGGGAAAAAGTTCCCGTTGCAGGGCCTCAAGGCTTTGCTCCAAAAGACATACCCAAAGGTAGATTTGGAACATCTCAACATCGCGAATACTGGAAACGCGCACACTGGCTTCGGTTAAAGGGCCACTAAAACAGCGGTGCTGGGGGTTGAGCTCGGCAACACGGTGACAAATGGCGGTGGCGATCGCTGTGCTCTGGGGCAATAGATGGCGCACTAAAGCCAAGGCAGGATCGTTGTAGTCGTAATTGGCCGCTGCACTATAGAGACGGTGCAAGGGCATGTAGAGGTGATCATCAATGACCTTGAAGAAGCGACTGAGAATGGGACGTTGATTTATGGGTGCTACTTCCAGCAGTAATACCCCCGTGTGGTGAAATTGCATGCTCACAAAGCCAATCACCCGGGAATCGACCGCTGTATAGCGGCTGCGAATCTCACTGACGGCACTGGCTATCTTGGCGGTCATTTGCTGGGTGCCCTTGCCAGCTACGTAGAGTTTCAGGGTGTGCTGATAAATGTCATGAATGTCTTTGGAGATGCTCCAGGGATCCACCAGTTCCGCTGGGATGCCATGGCGAATCATCGCTTCAGCCAAAAAGCCTTCGGTGCGCTGCCAAGCCTTGACACTGGCGCTGCGCAGTTCGGCCAAAAGTCGAGGAGCCACCACTGCCGGATCATCCTCCGCAAGGGTGGGGGTGTTGAGGTTGCTGATATAGCGCTTTGCCCAGGCCTGTGCTGGACTGGTCAAGAAGGAAGGGTCCGGCGCGATCGCGCTCGATCCATCAGTGGTATTCAACAGGCGCACCTCGACTATTATTTAACAGGGCTATAACTATAGGCAAAACTGATGTTAAGAATTATAACTTATTTTAAGCTGAACCAGCCACGCTGAACCAGGACCCTCGTTGACCACCACTGCCTATACCGTTACGCTGCCCTATAGCAGCAACCTCTTTGGAGAGACCAGATGGACTGGCAATCCTTTGCCCTCGGTTTTGCAATTGTTTTCTTGTCGGAACTGGGGGACAAGAGTCAACTGGTGGCGATTACTTTAGGGAGTAATGCCCGCTCCACTACTGCCGTGTTTTTAGGGGTCGCCTCTGGTTTGGTGTGTACAACGTTTTTGGGTGTGCTTTTGGGCAGTGGGATAGCCACATTGATCCCCGTCAAGGTTGTAAAGGCGATCGCTGCAATGATGTTTGCATTTCTGGGTTTTTACTTACTCTCTCAAACAACGGCTGAGAGCCTTGACAAGGGGCAAATTTGATTATAACCAGAGGATTGATTATCATAGTGACTACAGGTTAATAAATGGATCATCCTGAAACTGCGATTAAACCGCAATAGGCTACTTCACTAAGCAACATCTGCTGTTTGAGTTTTATTTTAGGATAGCGCCGTGTTCACGTCTCCTGCTCCCAGTTCCCTACCCCCCATTCGTTCCCTTGAGGATGCCATTGATCGCTGTCAACGCCTAGGATTGCGCCTGAGTCGGCAGCGGCGTGCTATTCTTGAACTGCTCTGGGATGCCAAGGATCATCTCTCAGCGCGGCAGATCTATGATCGCCTGAATCAAGCCGGCAAAGACATCGGCCATACCTCTGTGTACCAAAATCTTGAAGCCCTTTCAGAGCATGGCATCATTGAGTGCGTTGAGCGTGCCGATGGGCGTCTCTACGGCAATATCAGTGATAGCCACAGCCATGTCAATTGTCTTGATACCCAGAAGATTATTGACGTTCACGTTGAGCTCCCCCCCTCCCTCGTTGCTGAGATTGAAGCAAAAACTGGCGTCAAGATTGTTGACTATCGCATTGATTTTTACGGTTATCAAAATACTGAGCCGAGTGCCCAAGGATAGCTGCTGTGACGAATCCCCAACATCTTCAGCTTCTTAAGCAGGGGGTGACCGCTTGGAATCAATGGCGGGAGCAAAACAGTGATATTCGTCCTGATCTGGGACAGGCGGATCTCACTGGCGCCAATTTAGAGCTATACAACCTCACCAATGCCAATCTCGATCAGGCAAATTTAGCAGGGGCCGATCTGCGCAATGCTTTGCTCAAGGATGCCTACATGGCAGGTGCAAACCTCTACATGAGTGACCTGATTGAGGCAGATTTGCAGGGTGCCTGTCTACAGCGAGCCACCTTAGTGGGTGCCGATCTCTACAAGTCAAATATTGCGATGGCCGATCTCCGCCAAGCCAACTTAGTGGGCGCGCTACTGCGGCGCGTGAGTTTGGTGGAAGCAACCCTTGCCTATGCCAACCTCACCCGTGCCAATCTTTTTCAGGCCAACCTGTACTTGGCTGATCTCAAGGGTGCAATTTTACAGGAGGCGATTCTCGAAAGCGCCAGTCTCATTGAGGCGAACTTTGAATCTGCCGTTCTCATTGCTGCCAAGATGGCGAAGGCCAATGCCCGCCGTGCCAACTTTAAGGGAGCCAACCTCTACAAAGCAGAAATGGACGACATGGATCTGCGGAATGCGATTCTCGATAAAGCTTAGACCCGCAACTTGTGAAAAGACAAGGTTCAGGCTACGTTAGAGGTGAATCATCCTCGCCTATTGGAACTCGAAAGGAGTGCCTGTGACTAAAAGCATCCGTAACACAGCACGTATGATTCTTGGTGTGATTTTTGGAATTATTGGGGTTGTGGGCTTTCTCTTACCCCTAGTGCCAGGAACACCTTTTTTGCTGATGGCGGCAGCTTGTTTTAATTCTATGGAACCCGAGGAGACCGCCAGTACCCGAGGGAATGAATCGCCACCCGGGGCATGAAATACTTTTTCCTCACTGAGGGGTGGCATATTGGCCGCGTGTGGGAACCCCAAGGCCTCTGGAATGAGCAAGCGTGGCGGCGATCGCCGGTGATCACCCGTACCTGCCTCTACATCCTAGAGGGGGAAGAAAAGCTCTGGCTTTATCAAGTGGAGGACATGGTTCTTATGGTGGAGGTCAAGCCGAGCCATCCTGATCCTGCCTCAACCATTGGCCAAGTGGTGCTAAAGCGCCTGATGAGTGCAGAGGATGTGCTGACGTACCTGTGTACCACCCCTGCCATTTCCAACATTCAAGTGGAGCGAGGCTCCCCCGCAGGCGATCGCCCCTAGGGAGTGTTAAGCCCTGGGTACAACTGAGTAAAGAACTTGATCGAAGCGGGCGCCCGTGGTCACGATTTGGGATAAACTAGTTCGATGTTGTTGCCAACCGATGGAAACGTATTGGGCAACTCAACCCTAGACTTTTGTGATCGATGAATTTTAAGGTGTCCTTTGGTTGCACATGCCGCTACCTGCCTTGATGGCAAGTCCTTAGCCCAGTCTATTGAACGCCAGTTGGCTGATCATGTGCGGACGTTTCAAGCCCAGTGGGGGCGATCGCCCGGGTTAGCAGTCTTGCGAGTTGGCAATGATCCCGCCAGTGCGGTGTATGTCCGTGCCAAGGAACAGGCCTGTAGCCGCGTCGGGATTCAATCCTTTGGTGCCCACCTACCGGCCACTATCACAGAAGCAGCTCTCTTGGCCAAAATCACTGAGCTCAATCAAGATGAACGAGTGGATGGCATTCTCCTGCAATTGCCCCTGCCGCCCCACCTTGATCCTCGTCCCCTGCTATACGCCATTCATCCCGATAAAGATGTGGACGGCCTGCATCCAGAAAATCTGGGTCGGCTAGTGCGCGATGAACCGGGACTGCGCAGTTGTACTCCCGCTGGGGTGATGCAGCTTTTGGCCGCCTATGGCATTGATGTCGTAGGTCGCTCAGCAGTGGTCGTGGGTCGCAGTATTTTGGTCGGTAAGCCCCTGGCGCTGATGTTGCTCAGTGCCAACGCAACGGTGACGATCGCCCACTCCCGTAGCCGTGAACTCGCCAGTATCACCCGTAGTGCCGAGATTTTAGTGACAGCGATGGGGCAGCCGCGGCGCATTACGGCCGATATGATCCGACCAGGGGCAGTGGTCATTGATGTGGGCATTAATCGCATCCAACGCCCCGATGGCAAATCAAGTCTCTGGGGTGATGTGGACTACGAAGCTGCCCGTGCAGTGGCCAGTTATATTACCCCTGTTCCGGGGGGCGTAGGTCCGATGACCGTTGCCATGTTGTTGCACAATACTGTATGGAGCTACTGTCGCCGTCACAACTGGCAGCAGCCCCTGCTTTCCTTGACCTCTATGCCGCCCGCACCCTGAGGAGTTGTTCATGATTTCCGCTGATCCCCCCCAAGTCCATCCCGCCGGCACATTTGATCTCAAGGCCTACCTCAAAGAACGCCAAGCCCTTGTGGAAGCTGCCCTTGAAGCCTCGATTCCGGTGGCCTATCCGGAGAAAATTTACGATGCGATGCGCTATTCACTGATGGCGGGGGGCAAGCGGCTGCGCCCGATTCTCTGTTTGGCCACCTGTGAACTGATGGGGGGCACCGTGGAAATGGCCATGCCGACTGCCTGTGCCTTGGAGATGATCCATACGATGTCGCTCATCCACGATGATCTACCGGCCATGGACAATGACGACTACCGTCGCGGCAAGCCCACCAATCACAAGGTCTATGGTGAAGATATTGCCATTCTGGCGGGGGATGGCTTACTGGCCTATGCCTTTGAGTATGTGGTGGAACAAACCAAGAATGTACCCGCGGAGTATCTGTTGAAAATTGTGGCGCGGTTGGGGCATGCGGTGGCAGCAACGGGCTTAGTCGGTGGTCAAGTGGTGGACTTAGAGTGTGAAGGACAGCCCGACATTGGTCTGGAAACGCTGCATTTTATCCACTCCCACAAAACGGGGGCCCTACTGGAGGCCTCTGTGGTGTCTGGGGCATTGCTGACGGGGGCGCATGAATCTGACGTGGCACGCCTGTCCCGTTATGCGGCAAATATTGGCTTGGCATTCCAGATTGTGGATGACATTTTGGATATTACTTCGACCCGCGATGTCCTCGGTAAAACCGTTGGTAAAGATGTGGCTGCCCAAAAAATGACCTACCCGCGCCTGTGGGGTCTGGAAAAATCTCGCCAAGAGGCTGAGCGCTTGGTGGCGGAGGCGAAGGCAGAGTTGGCTGTATATGGGGCGGCCGCTGTTCCTTTGCAGGCGATCGCCGACTACATTACCAGCCGTAGTCATTAACGATCCCGAAGTGGGTTAGGATGGGCGCAGAGTTTGTCCTTGTCCGTAACCATGATGGACGGTCTTCGTGAGCTACTGGCTAACCATGTCCTCTGGGTCGCTTTCGCCGCGAGCGCGATCGCCCAAATGCTCAAGTTACTGATTGACATTGCCAAACACCGCAAGCTCAATTTCCGCGTTTTGGTGGAAACCGGTGGGATGCCCAGTTCCCATTCCGCCCTGGTCACTGCTTTGGCCACTGGAGTGGGGCTGCAGCGGGGCTGGGATAGCATTGAGTTTGCCATCGCCGTTGTCTTTGCCTGTATTGTCATGTACGATGCCGCTGGGGTACGCCAAGCAGCGGGTAAACAAGCCCGCATTCTCAATCAAATTGTTGATGAATTTTTCCAAGAGGGGCACGAATTGGCAGAGGCCCACCTCAAGGAATTGTTGGGCCACACCCCCATTCAAGTGATTGTCGGTTCCGCCCTGGGGGTGGCGATCGCTTGGCTAGCGGTCTAGGGTTTTGCCTTTATTCCTCTGTCTTGCGACCATAGCAATCCTCAAAGCGGACAATATCGTCCTCCCCCAAGTATGACCCCGACTGCACCTCAATCATCTCAAGGGGAATTTTTCCCGGATTGGCCAAACGGTGCACTGCTCCCACGGGAATATAGGTGGACTCATTTTCGGTCAGCAAAAACGTCTTGCCATTGCAGGTGACCTCTGCGGTGCCACTGACCACAATCCAATGCTCGGCACGATGATGGTGCTGTTGGAGTGAAAGGCTGGCTCCTGGCTTCACCGTAATCCGCTTTACCTGAAAGCGATGACCGGCATCAATGGCATCGTAGTAACCCCAAGGGCGATAGACCAGCCGATGATTATAGGCCTCGCTGCGGTTGCGGGCTTGGAGTTGCTCCACCACCTGTTTCACCTGTTGGGCGGCCTCGCGATGGGCAATCAGAATGGCATCGGCCGTTTCCACCACCATGAGGTTGTCCACGCCCACCAAGGCCACCAAGCGGTGCTGACTCTGGGCAAAGCAGTCTTTGCTGTTATAAACGAGGACATCACCGCGGCAACTGTTCCCCCATTCATCCTTGGGCAGGATTTCCCAGAGACTCGACCAAGACCCCACATCGCTCCAGCCACAGTCTAGGGGCACAACAGCTGCTTTTTGGGTCTTCTCCATGAGGCCATAATCCACAGAAAGATTGGGGCATTGGTCAAAGGCTTCCTTCCCTAAGCGGATAAAGTCTAAATCCTCCCGTCCCTGCCGCAGTGCCAAGCGGCAATAGTCTAAAATCTGTGGCTGTTGCTGCGCCAGTTCCGCCAAAAAACTCTGGGCCCGGAAGAGAAACATGCCGCTATTCCAAAGATAATTCCCCGCAGCAAGATAGGCCTCTGCGGTTGCCAAATCGGGCTTCTCCACAAACTCTGCCACGCGATAGGTGTCAGGATCACTGAGGGACTCGCCGCGCCGGATGTAGCCATAGCCTGTGTGGGGAGAAGTGGGCGCAATCCCAAAGGTTACCAGCCAGTCCTTGGCTGCGGCTGAAAATCCCCGTTGCAGTCCCCACTGAAAATGGGCGACATCCTGAATGAAGTGATCTGCCGGCAGCACCAAGAGAAGGGCATCGCTGGCAAGGACTTCTGTGACATAGAGGGCAGCAACGGTAATGGCAGGGGCAGTATTGCGCCCTACGGGTTCAAGTAAAATGCGCGTCGGCGTTACCCCCAGCTCCTGAAATTGCTCCGCCACAAGAAAGCGATGGGCCTCATTGGCAACAACAAGGGGGGGCTGAAGTTGGGGTAAGCCCTGCACCCGTTGCCACGTTTGCTGTAGCAGACTCTTACCTTCGGGAGTTAGGCGTATAAACTGCTTGGGATGGGCTTGTCGCGATAAGGGCCAGAGGCGACTTCCTACGCCCCCCGACAGAATGACGGGAATACAGTCCATGCCAAAACTCCCCAGTGGTATTGTGATCCCTAAGCGTAGTTTAACCGCAGGCAGCCTACTGTTGAGCCACTGCCATTCCCTGATCCCCTACAATGGGGAACGATTTCTGTGGAGCGTCCTATGGCAATCAAAAAAGGAGATTTGGTGAAAGTCGTTGCTGAAAAGCTGGCCAATAGTCTTGAAGCTCTAGCCAGTGATCACCGCTACCCTCCCTATCTCTTTGAGGGACGGGGCGAGGTGGTGGACATTCGCGGTGACTATGCCCAGATTAAATTTCCAGTCCCCACGCCCACGGTTTGGCTGCGCCTCGATCAACTCGAGGTTGCCCAATAACCCCCATCAGGGTCTCTTGCGCCTCTGTTCTTCTGGGGGCTAGTGAAACGTACCAGTGTTAGCAATTTTCAGCTTGTCTGGATATGATGGAGGCAATGCTGTTGCTTAACATTTGGTAATGTTGGTTCAACCTTCGCAACCTCAACGCTGGCTACGGGGGCTCAAGGAAACACTCCTTTTTGGCCAAGAGCCCAGTGGCGAACTCCTAGCCATTTTGCTGGTGTATTTTGTCCAAGGGGTTTTGGGCTTAGCACGGCTGGCCATTAGCTTTTTCTTTAAGGATGAGTTGGGGCTGTCGCCGGCGGAAGTGGCGGCCTTGATGGGGGTGGCGGCGCTGCCCTGGGTGATTAAGCCGGTCTTTGGTCTCGTTTCTGATAGCCTGCCACTTTTGGGATTTCGCCGCCGCTCCTATCTTGTCCTGTCGGGCTTGCTGGGCTGTGGGGCGTGGTTGAGCCTGGGGACGTGGGTGGCTACCCCTTGGCAGGCAACGGCAGCAATTCTAGGAGCATCGATCGCGATCGCCCTCAGTGATGTGATTGTCGATTCACTGGTGGTTGAGCGGGCACGCCAAGAATCCGCTACAGAAATGGGAACTCTGCAATCCCTAAGCTGGGCCGCTACTGCTGTGGGGGGCATCCTCACCGCTTACTTTAGTGGCCAACTGTTGCAGTGGTTTAGTCCGCGTACAGTCTTTCAAATTACGGCGGTGTTTCCCCTCTTGGTGTCGGCAGTGGCGGGAGCGATCGCCGAAGAACGGGTCATGGCTCGGCCTCAACTGAGTCAGACTTGGGAGCATATCAACCATGTGCGCCAAGCCATGATGCAAAAACGGATTTGGTTGCCGGTGGCTTTCCTCTTCCTCTGGCAGGCGACCCCCGGCTCGGAATCCGCTTTCTTTTTCTTTACAACGAATGAATTGGGCTTTGAGGCGGAGTTTTTGGGGCGGGTGCGCCTTGTCACGAGCATTGCTTCCCTCTTGGGGGTGTGGATTTTCCAGCGGTATCTGAAAACGCTGCCCCTGCGTACCATATTTTTCTGGAGCACGATTCTCTCAGCCTTTTTAGGGCTCTCTAGCTTGATTTTGGTCACCCACCTCAATCGCCAATGGGGCATTAGTGACCAGTGGTTTAGCTTGGGTGATAGCTTGATTTTGGCCGTCATGGGACAAATTGCCTTTATGCCGGTACTGGTGTTGGCGGCGCGGTTGTGTCCGCCGGGGATTGAGGCCACCCTCTTTGCGCTGCTGATGTCCATTAGCAACCTTGCCAATTTGGTTTCCCATGAGTTGGGGGCGCTGCTGACCCACTGGCTGGGGATTACTGAGCACAACTTCGATCGCCTGTGGTTGCTGGTGCTCATGACTAACCTGAGTACGCTATTGCCACTACCGCTGTTGAACTGGTTGCCGCAGCAGCTGCCCGCACCCGCCTCGCAATCCGCTGTCACTGTTGAGTTGGAGCCAAGTGTTTCATGACCGGAGTTTTAGATCGCCCCTACACAATGGCCGATTGGCGGGGGGGTACCGAATCCCTTACCCAAGAGTATGACTATTGGATTGAGGAGGTCGAAGGCACGGTGCCCACGGATTTGGTGGGAACCCTCTACCGCAATGGCCCTGGACTGTTGGAGCGCGGCGGCGTGCCCTTAGCCCATCCCTTTGATGGCGACGGCATGATCTGTGCTTTTCGCTTTGAGAAGGGACGGGTACATTTTCGCAATCGCTACGTGCGCACTGCGGGATTTTTGGAGGAGGAAAAAGCCAATCGCCTGCTCTATCGGGGTGTCTTTGGCACCCAAAAGCCGGGAGGCTGGTTCGCCAATTTCCTCGATACCCGTGTCAAAAACATTGCCAATACCCATGTGATCTACTGGGCTGGGAAATTACTGGCGCTCTGGGAAGCAAGCCTGCCCCACCGCCTTGATCCTGTGACCCTAGAAACCATTGGACTCGACAACCTAGGCGGTCTCCTCAGGGAGAGGGATGCCTTTGCAGCCCATCCCCGCTTTGACCCCCAGACGCAGCGGCTGGTGAATTTTGGTGTTCAGCCCGGCCTCAATACCCGCATTAGGCTCTACGAGTTTGATGCCAATGGTCAGTGTGTTTCGCAACCCACATTTCAAATTCCAGGGTTTGCCTTTATCCATGACTTTGCCCTCACCCCCAATTACGCCATTGTTTTTCAAAACCCAGTGCAATTCAATCCCTTGCCCTATCTGCTGGGACTGCGGGGCGCTGCCCAGTGCCTTCAATTCAATGCTCAGGAACCGACACGGGTTTGGCTGCTGCCCCGTCGGGGTGGCCCCCCCCAAATGTTGACCATGCCCCCCTGTTTTGTCTTTCACCATGCCAATGCCTACGAAGTGGGGGATGAAATTCACGTGGAGTCCATTGCCTACAGCCATTTTCCCAATTTGGAACCGGGCATGGATTTTCGGGAGGTGAATTTTGCAGCCCTGCCCGCAAGTTTGCTGTGGCGCATCCAGTTGAATCCGAAGACAAAAGCGGTGGACTGGCAGGTGGTGAGCGATCGCCCCTGCGAATTTCCTGTGGTGCATCCGGCCAAGGTGGGCCAACCCTACCGCTACACCTATTTGGCGGCGGGGCATGATCCGAAAACCAATGCACCCCTACAGGCCCTGTGGCGGTGCGATCGCCAGACGGGCGAGGAACAGTTTTGGTCAGCAGCGCCGCGCGGTTTTGTCAGTGAGCCGATCGTTGTCCCCCGCGGTCTGCAAAAGGGAGACTTTCTCTGGCAGGGGGCCCAAGGAGAAGAGGATGGCTGGCTGTTGCAGGTGGTTTATGATGCCAGTTGCCACAAATCCCAGTTACTCATCTTTGATGCCGCGGCCATTAGCGCTGGTCCTGTGGCACGGTTGCACCTGAAACACCACATTCCCTATGGTCTTCACGGTTCATTTACCACGGCGGTCTAGGCAATGGGCATTGAAATTGAGCGCAAGTTCCTCGTCACAGGTGAACAATGGCGGTCCCTAGCCACAAGTGTGGCCGAATTTGCCCAAGGCTACCTCTCAACGGTTCCTGAGCGCACGGTGCGCGTGCGTCTTGCGGCTGAGGAGGCCTGGATCACGATCAAGGGCAAAGCCAGGGGTGGCCAACGCCGTGAGTATGAGTATGCTATCCCCGTTACCGAGGCCAGGGAACTCCTTGAGGAATTGTGCCTGCAACCAATCATTCAGAAAAACCGCTATCGCATCCCAGTGGGTGACCTCTGTTGGGAGATTGATGAATTTGCTGGCGCCTGTCGGGGTCTCATTTTGGCAGAAATTGAATTGCCCCGTGCTGACTATCCCCTGACTTTACCCCCTTGGGTTGGCCCTGAGGTGACCGACGACCCCCGCTATACCAATGCCTACTTAGCAGAGCATCCCTATCAGGAGTGGTCCCCCTGAATTCCTAAGATTCGATAGGATACAAAAATATCGCCACAGCTGCCCTATGCTTGCTCGGATTCGCCAGATTACCCACACCCTCACCCCCCGTCTCATTGAAATTCGTCGCCATCTGCACCGCTACCCCGAGTTGAGTGGCCAAGAACATCAAACCGCTGCCTATGTGGCTGGGGTCCTTTCCTCCGCAGGCTTAAGTGTACAGCAGGATGTGGGCAAAGTGGGTGTGATTGCTGAGCTGGAGGGGAATTCCAAAGAACAACGGCTCTTGGCTATTCGCACCGATATGGATGCCTTGCCTATTCAAGAGCGCACCGGTCTGGAGTTTAGCTCGAAACATGCGGGGGTGATGCACGCCTGTGGCCACGATGTCCACACGACAGTGGGTCTTGGCACGGCAATGGTCTTAGCTGCCCTCAAGGAGGAGTTCCCCGGCCGCGTGCGGTTTATTTTTCAGCCTGCGGAAGAAATTGCCCAAGGGGCGAGTTGGATGATTGCGGATGGCGCTATGGAAGCGGTGAGTGCCATTTTGTCGCTCCATGTTTTCCCCAGTATTCCAGCGGGGGACGTGGCGGTGCGCTATGGTGCTTTAACGGCCGCTGCCGATGACATTGAGTTAACGATTTTGGGAGAATCGGGACATGGGGCGCGCCCCCATGAAGCGGTGGATGCCATTTGGATTGCTGCTCAAGTCATCAGTGCTTTGCAACAGGCCATTAGTCGTACCCAAAATCCGTTGCGCCCCGTGGTGCTCACCTTTGGCAAAATTCAAGGGGGACGGGCAGCCAATGTCATTGCTGATCAGGTCACACTTCAGGGAACTGTGCGATCGCTCCACCCGGAAACCCGCGCCACCCTTCCCACTTGGATTGAGCAAATTGTGGCTAACGTCTGCCACGCCTACGGTGCCCGCTACCAGCTCCACTATCGGCGGGGGGTGCCGGGAGTGGAAAATACCCCCTACCTATCGCAATTGCTGGCGGAGGCAGCCACGGAGGTGGTCGGTGCCCCCCATGTGCACATCTTGCCAGAACCGTCCCTTGGGGCAGAGGATTTTGCCCTTTACCTCGAGCACGCCCCCGGTGCTATGTTTCGCCTTGGCGTCGGCTTTCGCGATCGCCCCAACTATCCCCTGCATCACCCCGAATTTGATGTGGATGAACAGGCCATTCCTGTGGGGGTCATGACCCTTGCCCATGCGGCCTGCCGCTACTGGCAAATTCCCTACTAATGGCCTACTCATCACCGACTAATGACGATTGGCGTCGTAGAGCATCCCCAGGGCGATCGCGCTCACAATTCCCTTTGGTAGCCAACTGGCCACGATCGGGTGCACCGCTCCACCCTCACCAAAGGCAGTGAAAATAAAAGCGGCAACATAGTAGCCAAAAATAATCGCCACACTCAGGCCAAAGGCTCGTCCCTGTCCTTGGCGGGGAGAACTGATCCCCAAAACAGCGCCAATGACGGCAAAACTTAGACACAAAAAGGGGAGGGAGAGCTTTTCCTGCAACTGCACCCGCCACTGCCGCAAGCGTTTGGCATCGCCACTTTCCGCCAAAATTTGCAAGTACCGATAGATTTCGCGGCTAGTCATAAACTCGGGTACCCGCGTTTCCATGGCTAAATCAAGGGGGGTGCGGGGGTAGGCAAACCTTCGTTCTGAGAAGATCTCGGCCACATCATAGTCGCGATCGCCCCTGAGGTGGTGGTAGGTTCCCTGACGAAACAGCCACGCTGAACCCTGCCACTGAGCTTCCTGGGCCGTGATAATTTCCCGCAACTCCCCCTGCTCAAAGTTCAACACCGTCACTTGACCCATGACCTTCCCATCAAAACGATGGGCAAAAAAGAGTTGCCGCAGGTGTCCGTCGCCAAAACGACGGTAGAAGATATTGCGGGTCTGAAAGGTGGGTTGCGGGCGGTGGATCGCCACCTCCAAGGTTTTGATGGCGCGATAGGCCAGGGGGGGAGCTACCAGTTCATTGAGGGCAAAGGTGCAGAGCAAGGCACAGAACCCCGCTAGGAGCGCGGGTCGCACCAGACGCACTGGACTAACCCCACAGCTTTTACAGGCAATCAGTTCACTGCGGCGGGAGAGTTGACTATAGGAAAGGAGCGCACCAAAGAGCATCGCCATGGGAATGCCCAGCACGGCAAAGGTGGGTAGGCGTAGAAAAAAAACTTGAATGGCACTGAGGAGGCCAAGGTGGTGCTCCACCATATTGCGAATGAGGTAGAACACCGTACCAATAACGGCCGCGATCGCCGTAAAAATACCAAAACCAAAGACAAAGGGGCGAATCATCTCCCGCAGGATATAGCGATCCAACAGGGAGAATCGCGGCGGCCAAGGCAGCTTCTCAAGGGAGTGGGCGATCGCCAACATATCTATAGCCCCAGGCGAGGTTTGGCCAACTTCCAATAACGAAAGAATCGCTTCAAATCAGCATTGGCCGGCAACGTAACAAAGGGTTCTGGCTCTAGGATCTCCAGGGGATAGGCCAATTGCCCACAAATGGCGCGAAAGCGGGGGCTAGGACTTGCCATCGTCACCACGCGATCGCCCCCGTGCAGCTCCACAAAGGCATTCACCAAGGGCGCCACCTCGCCACGGTACATCTGCACCGGTAGATCCAGCAGGCACTCATAGAGAAACACCAGCCGCTTCAGACGAATTTGCCACTCCTTGAGCAGGGCCACATCCCAAACAAAAATTGCCGGTGCTGCCGGATAGCGGCTAAAGATGGGGGCGTTGGGGTCGAGGCAATCCCCATGTACCCAGAGAATTGGCTGCCCCATTAGCGTTGCATGACCTCTTTTTTCAACTGTTTGCTGTCCCGCTGCGCTGCTGCTGCCAAGTCGGCATCCAAGAGGGTTTGACCGGTGGCTGCTAAATAGACATCATCTAGACTGGGCCGTGACTGCGCCAAGCTAAAGAGGGGCAGGCCTGCTTCCTCTAGCGCCCTTTTAATGGCTGCGATCGCCACAGTGACATCTGTGACGACCAAATTCAAGGAGTTGCCTTGGTTGGCATTAATCAGTGCTGATTTTACGCAGGTCAATTGACTGAGAAGGGCCTGTGCCCTTTGCGCCTCTTGACGCGGTGTAAATTCCCGCACCCGCAACGTGACGCGATCGCCCCCGATATTGGCCTTGAGTTCCTCAGGAGAACCACTGGCAATCACCCGTCCCTTATCGAGAATCACCAAGCGATCGCTGAGGAGATCCACCTCCTCCAGGTAGTGGCTGGTCAAGATAATCGTCAGTCCCTGGGCCTTGAGATCCCGCAGCACATCCCAGATCACTTGGCGACTTTCAATGTCGAGACCTACGGTGGGTTCATCCAAGACAAGAACTTGGGGTTGGTGCAGCAGTCCTGCCGCCAGATCAAAGCGTTTGCGAATGCCACCCGAATAGGTACCACACTGGCGATCGCGCCATTGCAGTAGATCTAAGCGCGCCAGCACCGCCTCAATGCGCTCCGGAATCAGGGCACGGGGAATGTGGTACAGCGCCGCCTGCAATTCTAGGAATTCCTGACCCGTAAGAATTTTATCGAGAGCCACCTCTTGGGCCACATAGCCTAATTTTTGGCGCACCAAATGGGGTTGGTGAAGCACCGAGAAGCCGCAGACTTCCAGTAGCCCCGCATCCGGTCGCGAGAGGGTACACAGACAGCGCAGCGTTGTCGTTTTCCCTGAGCCATTCGGCCCCAGCACCCCAAAAATTTCCCCTTGATGGGCTGTCAAGGAGACATCGGCCACCGCTGTAATGGCACCGTAGGACTTCCTGAGATGTTCGACCTTTACCGTGGCTGTCATGGTCATTAACTCTGTGTGCGATTCCCTTAACATTTTGACAGATATTTCTCCTTCCTTTGGGGTGCGTGCTACAACAGCAACTAGAGCCGATTGGGGAGGGTTCCCATGGCCACTGCTGAAACTGCGCCGATTGCCGAGCTCGTGCACGTCACGGGCGATCGCCTGCGATTGCGGATTCAAGAACTGAAAACCGATGTCGGCTTTCGCGACTCCTTGACTGCCTACCTGAAAACCCTCCGCGGTATCCAGTCTGTTCACGTTAACCCCCTTGCCGCCTCGATCACCATTGAGTATCACCGCGAGCAGATCACTCCCCTGCAACTGCTCGCCGCCATTCAGTTTTGGGGAGAGGTTCAGATCATTGGCCAAGGCAATAGGGGCCTGCAAAACCTCACCCGCGCCTTTGATCTCGAACCCGAAGAAGTCGGCAACAAACTCACCGCCATGGGCGGATTCCTCATGGGGGGCTACCTGGGGGATATTCTCGGCGGCATGGTGGGGGGAACGGCGGGCGGTCTGTTGATGGGGCCTGGGGGTGCTGTCATGGGGGTGCAAGTGGGCACCTTTGTTGGCGGTGTC
Organism: Thermosynechococcus vestitus BP-1; assembly: GCF_000011345.1. Taxonomy (NCBI): domain Bacteria; kingdom Bacillati; phylum Cyanobacteriota; class Cyanophyceae; order Acaryochloridales; family Thermosynechococcaceae; genus Thermosynechococcus; species Thermosynechococcus vestitus. The sequence goes on along the minus strand of NC_004113.1, from coordinate 9,284 downwards.
ATTGGTGCACGACTGGGCATGGAAGCCACTGAGCAGATGATTCAACTGCAATTTACCGCCCTTGAGGAAACTCCGGAACGAATTGCAAAAGCACTGGAGATTCACAGCGGTGACAAAATTGGCGGGGCAGCCGGTGAACTTGCTGGCGGCTTAGCGGGGCAAGTGGTCTTAGGACCTGTGGGTGAAACCCTCGGACGTGTGGTGGGCAATATGGTCGGTTCGCAACTCGGGGAAGATCTGGGGCGACAGTTGGCCGAACCCTCCCCTGAGGGACCTCCCCCTCCGTCCCTGCATTTTTTCCTGGAGTGGTGGGTGAAAACCAGTCAAACCTTTGCCAAGGAAACGCTATTGGCCACCCTCGGTGGGATTGTGGCACGGGGCATTTTGGGGCCTCAAGCCGAAGCCGCGGGCATCCGAGCCGGTAGCCGTATGAGTCGTCATCTCGATAGGCAACAGTCCAACACCGCAGCAAAAGAGAAGAAAGTATAATCCTAAAGTAAGGGCCTATGGAGATGTCCAGCGCGACAGGAGCGAACAAATGCTCGATACCATCTTACTCCTCATTATCGTCGTGATGGGAATTGCCGTTGGCTTCAACAGCATTGACCTACTCCCAGAAACGGTTCTTGCTCAAGTGGCCAATGTGCGGGGATTGCAGTGGGTCATGGCTGCCTTTGGCGCCATCGTTGGCATTGCCCTTGGCTTATTGTTGCAGTCGCTTTACCATCGTCTCGAGCGCAGTATCCGCCAATTGCCCCCAGAAACCCTCCTGTCGCGGGCAGTGGGTCTTGTGGTGGGGCTGCTCCTTGCCAATTTGATGCTGGCACCGATTTTTCTGTTGCCCATTCCCAAGGACTTTTCCTTTATTAAGCCTCTGATTGCTGTTCTCACGAGCATTCTCTTTGCCTATTCGGGAACGACCTTGGCCGATAGCCACGGACCGGCCCTACTGCGGTTAATTAACCCCAATGCTGTGGCAAGCAGCCTCTTGGCGGAGGGAATGCTCAAACCTGCCCGTGCAAAGGTGCTGGATACCAGTTGTATTATTGATGGCCGCATTGAGGCGCTGTTGAATCTCGGGGTCCTGGAAGGGCAAATCATTGTGCCCCAGTTTGTCCTTCAGGAGTTGCAACTGATTGCCGATGCCGGCAATGAGCAAAAACGGATGCGGGGGCGGCGGGGTCTAGATGTCCTCAATCGCCTCCAAGCGAGTTTGGGCGATCGCATTGTCATTCACTCCGCAGACTATCCAGAATTAACGACGGTGGACGCCAAGCTAGTGCGCCTGTGCCAAGAGATCAACGGCACCCTGGTCACTAACGACTTGAATCTGAACAAAGTTGCCCGCTTCCAAAAAGTGGATGTCTTTAACGTTAACGAGTTAGCTCAAGCCCTGCGTCCCATCTATCTCCCCGGGGATACCCTGGAGTTGAAAATTCTTAAGGAAGGCAAAGAGCCTGCCCAAGGGGTGGGTTACCTTGAGGATGGCACAATGGTGGTTGTTGAAGAGGGGGTGGATCACATTGGCGATCAGTTGTCGGTGGTTGTCACCAGTGCCTTGCAAACCTCCGCCGGCCGCATGATTTTTGCCCGTCTGCAAATGCCAACGATGGCCTAAGTTCCCTCTTTTTAGGGTCCCTGCCGATGAGCCATGAGCCGCCTAGGCCCGCTTCACCCCGCCAATGGGTTGCACCGTGGGTCTGGGGATTCTTTGTTTTCAGCATCCTCTTGCTCTTCGGTGTGCTGTTGGCCACCACGTGGCGACCGACGCTGTTTCCCATTGATCTGGTGAACCCAGACCAGTTACGGCCTTTACCTGACCTCTTACAGATGCCTGAGGATGAGTTGAGTGTGTGGTGGCCACTGGTTCTGGTGGGGATGGTGGCGATCGCCCTCAATTTTATTCCGAGCAACAATGTCAGCCGCTTAATTATTCGCTTCATTGTCATTCTTTTTGGCTGCCGCTATCTGGTGTGGCGGGGCTGGGTGACGCTCAATGATGCCCACTGGTTGAGCTTCGCTGCCAGTCTTGGCTTCTATGGTCTTGAGGTGCTCTCCTTTTTCACCTATTTGCTTTATTTTTACCAGACGGCATGGCTGACAACTGCCTGGCGATCGCAGCAGGCAAATGCCTATCAGCAGGCGGTTCTCAGGGGTGAATACTGTCCCAGTGTAGATATTTTCATCCCCACCTACAATGAACCCCCCTATATTTTGCGGCGGACAATTGTGGCCTGTCAGGCGATCCACTACAGGAATAAAAGTATCTATGTCCTTGACGATGGTCGGCGATCGGAAATTGCAGATCTTTGTGCGCACCTGGGGGTCAACTATCTCACCCGCCCCACCAATGAGCACCGCAAAGCAGGCAATCTCAACCATGCCCTGAAACACACCACTGGTGAACTGATTGCCGTTTTTGATGCCGACTTTATTCCCTTTCAGAACTTCCTCACTCGCACCGTGGGCTTCTTCCAAGATGATCAGGTATCCATGGTGCAGACCCCCCAGCACTTCTTTAACCCTGACTACCACTCCCAAAACCTGGGGATTGAGTTTATGATGCCCGGCGATATGGAGTACTTTTTTGGCTTTATTCAGCCAGGGCGAGACTTTGGCAACGCCATTATCTGCTGTGGTACCTCCTATGTCGTGCGCCGCCGTGCCCTAGAAGCCATAGGCGGATACTATACCCGCTGTGTGGTCGAGGATTTCCAGACCGGAACCAAAATGCAGATCGCTGGTTATCGCCTCGTTTACCTCAATGAAATCCTCAGCATGGGCGAGTCTCCGCGGAACTTCCAAGATTATCTGGAGCAACGGCTGCGGTGGCTACAGGGGAATATGCAAATCTATTTCTGTGGCGATGATCTCCCCATTTGGTCAAAACTGTCCTGGTTTCAGCGCAGTTGCCACCTGTCGCTGCTATTGCACAACATCAACCCCTTTATTCGCACTTGCTTTCTCATCGGCCCTTTTTTAAGCCTGATGACCGGCATTTCCCTGACAGTGGCTACCTTGAGTGAATATCTCTTTTATGCTCTGCCCTATACGCTGCTGATGATCGCCACCTTTAGCTGGGCGACGGAAGGACGGTATTTTTCCCTTTGGGGTGAAGTTTATGAGGTAACCTTTGCCTTTCCGGGAATGGTGCAACTGATTAAAATCCTCCGCAATCCCTTCGGCAAAATTGGCAGCATTGTCACCAACAAGGGCACCCTCTCCAATCGGAAGCGGTTGAATTTGCGCTATACATGGCCGCTGGTGGCGTTTCTGATTGCGGTGAGCGTAGGGGTCTTTATCCGCTATGGGGGTTACTGGCTCCATATCTGGCCACCAATGGAGTATGAACGGTCAGGGTTAGAGGTGATGTTGGCTTGGACGCTCTACAACGCCTTTATTGCCTTGATTGCGGTTTTGTCGTCTATTGACCAGCCGAGTCGGCGCCAAAGCGATCGCTTTCCCGTTTGCACTGTGTGTCGCTTCCAATTAGGGGATCAAACCTACTGGGGCTATACCCGCGATGTGTCGGAGACAGGCGCTGCTCTACTATTAACCGCCGGGCGTTTTATAGAAGCCCAAAGAGATACCGTCGGCACCCTCACCTTTTTGGAACAGGACTTTAGTGTGACTGCTGCCGTCGTTCGTAGTCGCACCGAAGAGGAGCAATGCTGTCTTTACCTGCGGTTTCTTGAGGTCAGTGATGAGGCACAGCGGGGCCTGGTACAACTGCTTTATGGTGGCCTCACATGGTGGCACAAACCGAAAGCCCCCAATGGTCTAGATGCCTTTTGGCCAATGTTGATTCGTCTATTCGACTTTCGCTCGCTCTTTAGCCTCTATAGCAATCACTAACCCATGGGCTCATGGCTGAAATATTTGCCCTAGGGGACAACGGAACTTGGGCAACAGGGGAGATGTTGCAAAGGTCAAGGTATTCTTTTGAATTTCTTTTGAATAACGCCAACTCCCATGCAGGTACGACGGAGACCCGTGACGTGTGACCATGCCTAAAGTTGGCTGTCAAAATTTCTACAGATGGGTGATTTGGCAGTGGGAGGCACGGCTCACCCCTGACTCCCCACTCATCATTTCGTAGCGATCGCCATCCTTGGGTAATCGCTCTGGAGCCCCACTCATCCAGAGTATTCTTAAGAAGAAAATTAGTAAGGCCTACCCTGTCGTCATTTGTAGCCCTTGAGAACTACCCTACTGCCTTTGCAGCACTTTTTGCAGGGTGGTCAAAGCTGCTTTATAACCAAGCTGCCAAGAGGGTAGCCACGCCCAAGCCTGTGAGGGCAATCCAGATAAAGGCATTTGGTAAAGGAGTTGCAGGGGGCGGTGGTTCTTGGGGTTTTGGGGTGGGGGCCGATGGCCGCTTCCGGGAATGGCGATAGGGGGAGGTGTAGGCGCGATCGCCCAGGTGGGATAGGTCAGGAATTTCGCTGCACCATTCCGGGCGGCGTTTCAGTTGGGGCGCCTCCAAAATCGCCAGCAAGCGCCGACTTTCCTGGCGGGTCTGATGATCGGGGTGTCGTTGCAGTTGACGGCAGAGGCTCACGGCGGCCTCTTGATCGCCAGCAGCGCTATAGGCAGTGACCAGCCAGAGACTAATTTCTCCCGATTGGGTGGTGTTGCCCTCAGCGAGAGCGACAGCCTGGGCCAAGAGGGTAATGGATTGTTGATAGTTGCCCCGCTCAAAGGCCTGTTGTCCCTGTTGAAAGAGGGCAGATACCGCATCTGTCATCGCTTAAAAGAGGAAATAACGTTGGGCAAGGGGCAAAACGGTCGCCGGTTCACAGGTGAGCAATTCACCATCCGCCCGCACCTCATAGGTTTCGGGATCGACCTCAATATGGGGTAAGTAGTCATTGAGCTTCAAATCCGCTTTGCGCAGTTGGCGAATATGGCCCACCGGCAGCACCGTTTTTTGTAGCCCCAATTGTTCTGGGATGTTGTTGGCAATGCCCGCCTGAGACATAAAGGTTACCGATGTGGTGGTTCGGCAGCCCCCATAGCTGGCAAACATGGGCTGCATGTGTACTGGTTGCGGTGTGGGAATACTGGCATTGGCATCCCCCATTTGGGCGTAGGCAATCACTCCCCCCTTGATAACCAGTTCGGGCTTGACCCCAAAGAAAGCGGGCTTCCAGAGGCATAGATCAGCAATTTTGCCCACCTCTACTGATCCCACATACTCAGCAATGCCGTGGGTGATGGCAGGATTAATCGTGTATTTGGCCACATAGCGGCGGGCGCGGAAGTTGTCGTGATCGACTCCCGGCCGCTGAGGATCCCTGAGATGTCCCCGCTGCACCTTCATTTTGTGGGCAGTTTGCCATGTGCGAATAATACTCTCCCCCACCCGTCCCATGGCTTGGGAGTCTGAGGAGATAATACTAAACGCCCCGAGGTCATGGAGAATATCTTCAGCGGCAATGGTTTCTCTGCGGATCCGCGACTCGGCAAAGGCCACATCTTCAGGAATACTGGGGTCGAGGTGGTGGCACACCATCAACATATCCAAGTGCTCATCGAGGGTATTGACGGTGTAGGGCCGAGTGGGATTAGTGGAAGAGGGCAACACATTGGCTTGACCACAGAGCTTAATAATGTCGGGGGCGTGTCCTCCGCCAGCGCCCTCCGTGTGATAGGCGTGAATGGTGCGGTTTTTGAAAGCAGCAATGGTATCTTCAACAAACCCAGATTCGTTGAGGGTGTCGGTGTGGATGGCCACCTGAATGTCGTAGTCTTCCGCCACGCTCAAACAGGTGTCAATGGCATTAGGGGTACTGCCCCAGTCTTCATGGAGTTTGAGACCCACAACGCCCGCCTGCACTTGCTCAATCAATCCTTGGGGTTGGCTGCTATTGCCCTTGCCCAAAAAGCCTAAATTCACTGGAAAGGCATCAGCAGCCTGAAGCATGCGGTAGATGTTCCAAGGTCCCGGCGTACAGGTGGTGGCATTGGTACCCGTGGCAGGTCCCGTTCCGCCGCCAATCATTGTCGTAATGCCGGCGGCAATAGCAGTGGCAATCTGCTGTGGACAAATAAAGTGAATATGGGCATCAATCCCCCCAGCGGTGAGGATCATGCCTTCGCCAGCGATCGCCTCCGTGCCGGGGCCAATGATAATATCTACCCCCTCTTGGGTGTAGGGATTTCCGGCTTTGCCAATTTTGTAGATTTTGCCGTCTTTGATGCCGACATCGGCTTTGACCACGCCCCACCAGTCCAGAATCACCGCATTGGTGATCACCACATCCACCGCACCTTCGGCATTGGCAATGGGGGACTGTCCCATCCCGTCGCGGATCACTTTGCCGCCGCCAAATTTAACCTCATCGCCATAGTGGGTGTAGTCGTGCTCAATTTCGATAATCAGGTCAGTATCCGCAAGTCGCAGACGATCGCCCACGGTCGGGCCATAGGTTTCTGCATAGGTCTGGCGATCAATCCGGTAGCTCATTGGGGGTCTAAAGAGGTCAGGTGCCGGCGAAGTCTGGCCTTCTCAGTCTAAATTTAGCCCAATTCTTCGACAACAATGAGGCCCTTTTTCATCAAAGCTTGCAGATCCGCATTGTGGGTTTTGCAGTTGCGCCAGCGCCGTTCATCGACATTTTCATTGCGACCTGGCTGAAGGGTCACCGGCCCAAAGAAACTATCAAAGGTCATGGGCTGTTCAAGGTAGCTAATCACAGTTAGCATGGCAGCAGACGTTCGACAAAATCACTATTTTCAGAATAAGGCTAGAGTGGATCTGATGCCGAGTTGGGTTGAGTATGGTCCGCAGGCGGCTGAGTTTCCTTGGGATGGCGATCGCCCTTGGCGCCCTAACGGGCTGTCCATTGCGTTTGCCCGATCGCACCCCCTCCACCCCTAGTACAGAAGCATCTCTGCCTCCCCTTGCCCCCGCGGAGCGACCCCACGCGGGAGAGAATTTCATTGCCAAGGTGGTTGCTGAGGCAGGGCCAGCGGTGGTGAGTATTGATACGCTACGATTGGACCGCGGTAGCGAGGATCCTTTTCTCGCTCCTTTCCCAGTGCCAGATGTGCCGCTGCGCCAAGGTCAAGGCTCTGGGTTTATCTTTACGCCCGATGGCAAAATCATGACCAATGCCCATGTGGTGGAAGGCGCTAGCGCCGTGCGAGTCACGCTTCCCGATGGTCGCCAGTACGATGGCAAGGTGCTGGGTGCTGATTCCCTGACGGATGTGGCGGTGGTGCAAATTAATGCCAAGAATCTGCCCACGGTTCAACTGGGGAATTCCGACACCCTGAGGCCCGGTGAGTGGGCGATCGCCATCGGTAACCCCTTGGGGCTGAGTAACACGGTCACCGCTGGGATTATCAGTGCCATGGGGCGTGCCAGTAGTGAAATTGGTGCTGCCGATAAGCGCGTCAGCTTTATTCAAACGGATGCAGCCATTAATCCGGGGAATTCCGGGGGGCCACTCCTGAATGCTGCCGGTCAAGTGGTGGGGGTCAATACGGCGGTGATTTCCCAAGCGCAGGGTCTTGGCTTTGCCATTCCCATCAATACGGCCTATGGTATTGCTGAGCAAATTATTACCACAGGTCGCGCTCAGCACCTCTACTTAGGCATTCGCATGGTGCCCCTAACTCCAGAACTGGCACTACAAATCCGTGAACAACAGCCCAACTGGACCCTGAACCGAACCCAAGGCACCTTGATCATTGGCGTTGCCCCCAATTCCCCAGCAGCAAAAGCGGGTCTGCAAGCGGGAGATTGGATTGCCAAAGTGAACGACATTAACCAACCCACCCCGCAACAGGTACAAAGCGTTGTTGAGCAAACGAAACTTGGGGAGAAAATTACTTTGGAGATTGAACGGGGCGATCGCCGGCAAACCCTTCGCCTTAAGCCCGAGCCCATGCCGCCGGAATGGTATCCCTCCGCTCAACCCGAATAAGTTAGGACCCAGTTAGGACTAAGGCTGCGCCCGCACCGTCTCGCCCCTAAACCAAAGGCCACAGTCGCTAAGCCGCCCGTTAAACATGGGGCAACACGATAGAGAGCGCTGGGGGACCTTTGGCTGCGGAGGACCGGCATCCCTTGGGCGTGTTCCAGCCCGATGGGGAGGGCAGCAAAGATTGGAGCAACCATCGGAAAATCCCCAGTTATGGGATGAGTACCACCTTCCCCTGTACCAAGCGTTGGCTGAGATAGCGGTGGGCATCGGCGGCGGCACCGAGGGGAAAGGTTTTATCCACAACAACCCGCAGCTCACCGCGATCCACGAGGGTAGCCACCTGCTCTAGGATCTGGCCTTGGTGGGCAAGGGCCTCCCGCAGGCCCAGGAGTTGAGGGGTGAGCATTAGGGTCAGTTGGATCAAGAGATTGCGTTGGCGGGCAATTTTCCATGGGGTATCGACTGCAGGTTCCAAGAGGGTGGCTAGGGTGCCGTAGGGACGCACGGCCTTGAAGGTTTCGGCAAAGGTGGCCCCCCCAACGGTATCAAGGGCAAGATCGACCCCCTTGCCGCCGGTCCAATCTAAAACCGCTTGCACCCAGTCGGTTGTTGTGTAGTTAATGGCGAGGGTTGCCCCCAAGGCTTCTGTAAATTGGGCTTTTGCCGGTGAACTAATGGTGGTGGCCACCTGGGCCCCTGCGCGCCGCGCTAATTGAATGGCCAGATGCCCCACCCCGCCCGCGCCGGCGTGAATGAGAACGGTTTTTGCCGTAGAGAGGACATTCAACGGTGGGACAGCCCCGCGATCGCCCAAGGCTTCCCAGGCGGTAATGACGGCCAAGGGCAAGGCGGCTGCCTGAATAAAGGAGAGGGTTTTGGGCTTGTGGGCAACAGCCGCTTCCGGCACAACTGCATACTCGGCGTAACAGCCACCGCGATCGCCCAGGCCGCCATAGCAGAAATAGACCTCATCGCCTACGCGAAAGCGCCGTACTGCTGCACCCACGGCCACGACTACGCCAGCACCATCACAGCCAAGAATCGCTGGCCGGCGATCGGGAAAAAACGTGCCCCGCTGTCGCAGCTTGGTATCAATGGGGTTGACACTGGCTGCCCGCAGTTGAATTTTCACCTCATCGGCAGCTTCAATCTGCGGCTCGGGTACCTGCCGTAGCACCAAGACATCGGGCTCGCCAAACTCAGCGATGGCAACGGCTTTCATCTTTTGGCTCGCTGGGAAAGCACTTCAGAACAAAATAACGCCCCTATTGTACTCCATCAACTCGACGGCCAAAGAACCCCCTGCAGATTTTCCATTGGCTGGCGATGCAAGCACCTCTGGATTTAAAT